>ONWB01000017.1:5024-21163 GCA_900321445.1 uncultured Prevotellaceae bacterium
TCTTTAGGAAGAAACTCAGGAAGCGCTGTATGCCCCAGCGTCCGTCGCGAGCGGCAAGGTCGCTGAGCAGGACAAGATCGAGCATCAGCGGAGCCGCAAGGATGGAGTCGCGACACAGGAAGTTTATCTTTATCTGCATGGGATAGCCCATCCAGCCGAAGATGTCGATGTTATCCCAGCCTTCCTTGTTGTCGTTGCGGGGCGGATAGTAGTTGATGCGCACCTTGTGGTAATACTGCGTGTCTTCGTCGTTGCCATGTCCGTAGAGGTCGGGCTGATTATCAGGCCTGAGGATGCTTTCGAGCGTCGAGAGCTTGCTGACTTCCTTAGTGCGGAAGTTCGCAGGCTCGTCGAGGACAAGGCCGTCGCGGTTGCCAAGGATGTTCGTCGAGAACCAGCCGGAAAGTCCCAGGCAGCGCGTGCCGATGATGGGTGCGAAGCCGCTCTTCACAAGCGTCTGCCCGGTCTTGAAGTCCTTGCCGGCAATGGGCAGCTTCGTCTGCTCCGCCATTTCCCACATCGCAGGAATGTCCACCGTTGTGTTTGGAGCGCCCATGATGAAGGGGGCACCTTCGGCAAGCGCCGCGTAGGCATAGCACATGGAGGGCGCCACATTCTTGCGGTCGTCGGCCTTCATGGCAGTTTCCAAGTCGGCAAGGTGGTAGTGTACTTTCTCGTTCACAGGCACATACACCTCCGTCGAGGCGGCCCATATCACGACAACGCGCGCCACCCCGCTCTCGCGCTTGAAGCGGCGGATGTCTTCGCGCAGGGCTTCAACCATCTCCCACCGCGTGCTGCACGACTTCACGTTGTTGCCGTCGAGGCGCGCTGCATAGTTCTTGTCGAAAGCGGCCGTCATGGGCACGATGCGCCTAAGTTCTTCCGCAACGGGCTCGATATCGTGGCCGCTGAGCACCTGTGCGTTCAGCGCACTTTCGTATGCGTTGTTAGGATACACGTCCCATGCGGCAAAGACGAGGTCGTCGAGCGATGCAAGGGGAACGATGTCGGCATAGCTGAGGTAGCGCTTCTCAGCTCCGCGCCCTACGCGAATCTTGTCGTATTGTGTCATCGAGCCGATGGGCTTTGCCAATCCTTTGCGCGCCATAAAGACGCCAGTCATAAACGTCGTTGCTACGGCACCAAGGCCTACGCTCATCACACCCAATTTACCTTCTGCTGGTTTCATGCTTTATCCAGATTGTATTCTTTATTTTCTTGTTTTGTCACTTCTACACGGCACGCCCTTTGGCGAACGCGCCACTTCAACTCGCAAAACTACTACAAGTTTTCAGACGCAACAAACATTTTTGTCAGAAAAATACCTTTTCGCCCGACTTTAGCACATGCGAAAGCTTGTTTTCGCAAGTTGTCGCGCCTGCCGAAAATCACTTCTTCGGCATGTATGGAGCGCGCTGCAGCACCTGCGTCATACAGTGGGCGGCGCCGTATCCGTCGATGAGGCTTTCCAAGGGAATCCACTCTACGGTGACACCTGCTTCGCGAAGGCGCTGCTGGAACTTCTCCGACTGTCCGCCAACAGCCATGATGTGGCGCGGCGCTATGGTGAGGAAGTTGTTGGCATAGTGCATCTCGTCGTCGTAGTCGATGGGGATGATGCTGAAACCGCGAGCGCGCAGATATTTCACAAAGGGCTCGTCAGCCTTCCAAAGTTTGTACGTCCGCGTGCCTGGGCGGCGTGTCCAAATGTCGCAGGTGCCGTATTCGGGAGTGCCTTCCTGGGCATAGAGGCGGCTGCTGACCATCGTACAGAGGTTGCTGTCGATAATGTTGAAGTAGGTGTCGAGGTGCATCTGCATTTGCCAGAACTTATGGTCGCGAACGACAACGACGGTATCGTGCCCGAAGGCGTCGGCCTCCATCAGTTGCTGTATTCCCTCGTCGTTGGTGCGCATTCCGCAGCCTATGAACGAGACGTTGCCCGCAGGAATATAGTCGCCGCCCTCAAGACGTCCCTCGCCCTCGACGCGGAGAATTGGCTTAAGCCCAAGGTGCTCGTAGCAGAGGCTGATGATGTCGGTCTCGGGAGCGCGCTGGTTGCTGTTCATGCGGCAGATAACGTGGCCGCGAGGCGTGGTGATGCTCTGGTCGCGGGTGAAGTATAGATTCATCAGCGGATTCTGGATGTACTGTGCCTCGTAACCCGTATTGAGTTCCGTCTTAGAAAGTTTCACAGTGGGCTGAAGGAGGATACAACGTATCAAATCGGCGCGGCTCATCTTGCCGAGAACTTCCTGACGATAGCTCTCTGTAGCCTCAAGACTCTCGCCGCGGATATTACTGACGTCGTAAGTCAGCACGCGTCCCGCAAGCTCGCGAAGGCTGTCGAGTCCCACTTCCTGCAGTATGTCGGCAACGCGATGGACACGTATGCCCTGCTTGCGAAGCATGGCGATGTAGTGACTATGCTCGCTGGCGGCCTTGTCAACGTCGAAATAGTCTTCGAAAAGCCCTGCGGAGGGATGGATGACGCCATTGAACAATTCCAAACCTGGCGTGTGCATCAGGATTTCCGTGGCTTTCGACCATTCCGCCTGCGGATAGCTTCTATGTCCGCACGAACACGTATCGCCTCGCAAGGCGATGCCTGCGCACTTTTCGTCCTTCGGCTCGCCGTCGATGCGACTTGCACTTGCCTTAACATTGCAGATGCCGCAGAGAACGAGGACCACGGCGGCAAGCATGTACTGTTTTGTCCGATTTATCATATTTCTTTGTTTGATATCGCACGATTTTGGCACACGCCGAGGCGTGCACCTCTTTAACTTTGCAAAACTACGATAAGTTTTCGACGTAACAAACTATTTCTCCTGATTTTTCCTTTTTCATAGCTTTTCACACACCCTTTCGCGCCACTTCTGACGCTCGTAACACGCTCTGCTTGCCTCGAAGGTACGGCTGTTTCAGCCAAATCTCCCCACCCTCCACATCAAAATACGACCTTAATGCAACGAAGTCCGAGTATCTTTCATCAAGATGCGAGTATTTTTCATCGAGATGCGAGTATTTTTCATCAAGATGCGAGTATTTTTCATCGAGATAGGAGAAGGATAGTTTTTCAAGCCTTTAAGAATCTTCCTGCAGCGTGGAGGATACACTTTCGAGCGTCCACAATTCCACGAGGACGCAGGAAAATGGTGCACGAAACATCAAATTTTGGCCGTTTTTTCACAAAAATGTGTCAATATTTCTTCCAAAAAACAGCCATTTTCGCGAAAAACCTACACTACCGCCACTAATCTGCCACGCGGAACAAACTGAATATCAGCAGCGTGCGACAGAGTGGCAGTAGTGTAGGTATTTTTTGAAATTTCTTAGTGCGCGCACGCGCGCGCGAGGGAGCGAAAGAGAATTGAGGCAGTAAGAATCCCCGCCACTATACCGTAGCGGAGAACATTAGCACCTCTACCTCAGCGCAAGGGCGCGATTCTCTGCAGCTTCCATGAGTTCGCGCTCGCCTGGACCTTTGTCGTTAAGCCCACAAAGGTGAAGCACGCCGTGAATGATGACACGATGGAGCTCCTCGTCGTAGCTTTTCCCAAGGCCCTCGGCATTGCTGCGCACAGTATCGAGGGAAATGACAAGGTCGCCGTTCAGGGTGTCGCCTTCGTCGTAGTCGAAGGTGATGATGTCGGTATAATAATCGTGCTGAAGGAACTGGCGATTGACCTCAAGGATATGTTCATCGTCGCAGAAAAGGTATGACACATCGCCAAGCGTGCGGCCGTATGTGCGAGCCACACGCTGTATCCATGCCGTCGTAGCACGGCGGTCGATGGGGGGAAAGGGAACGCCCTCAGCAGAGAAGGAAACCATCTGTTTGGAATATACGTTAGACGTTAAACAACGACAGGACAACGATGCACGATGCCCCTACACTCTTCTACCTACCACCTATCCAAACAGGCTCTGCTGCACAGGCCCGTTGCCAAAGGGATTGCGGCCAAGATGGCGATACGCCAACTCTGTCACCTCGCGCCCACGAGGCGTGCGGCGGATGAAGCCCTCCTTGATGAGGAACGGCTCATACACCTCCTCGACGGTACCAGCATCCTCGCCGATGGCTGTGGCGATAGTGCTTATGCCCACAGGGCCGCCCTTGAATTTGTCGATGATGGTGAGGAGAATCTTATTGTCAATCTCGTCCAAGCCGTAGCGGTCGATGTTCAACGCCGTCAGGGCGTGCTGGGCGATGGCCAGGTCGATGCGTCCCGAGCCCTTTACCTGCGCAAAGTCGCGCACACGGCGCAAAAGGGCATTGGCAATACGCGGCGTTCCGCGACTGCGCCCTGCAATCTCGCCCGCAGCCTCGTCCGTAATGGGCACGCCGAGGATGCCTGCGGAGCGCACAACGATGCGTTCCAGCGTGTCGGCATCGTAGTATTCGAGGTGCATGTTTATGCCAAAGCGTGCACGCAAGGGAGCCGTGAGCAAGCCGCTGCGCGTGGTGGCACCAATGAGCGTGAAGGGATTGAGGTCGATTTGTATGCTGCGAGCCGCAGGACCGCGGTCTATCATGATGTCGATGCGATAGTCCTCCATCGCAGAGTACAGATATTCCTCCACGACGGGCTGCAGGCGGTGGATTTCGTCGATGAACAGGACGTCGTTGGGCTCCAGGCTTGTCAGCAGTCCTGCCAAGTCGCCAGGTTTGTCGAGCACGGGGCCGCTCGTAAGCTTGAAGCCCACGCCCAACTCATTGGCGATGATGTTGGATAGCGTAGTCTTTCCAAGTCCTGGGGGACCGTGCAGCAGCGTGTGGTCGAGAGGCTCGCCGCGAAACTTCGCAGCCTCGACAAAAACCTCCAAGTTCTCCACAACCTTCTGCTGTCCGCAGAAGTCGCTGAAGCGCAAAGGTCGCAGAGCCTGCTCGAAGTCGCGCTCTTTCTGGCTCGGAGCCATCTGTTCGGAACGTATGTCGAATGTATCTTCCATGTTGTCGATAAAAGCTCCGCAACGTGTGACGCTGCGGAGCCGTATCTGCACTTTGTCTTACGACAAATAGATTCTTACTTCTTTTCCGTCATCGTGGTGATGAGCTTAACCTTGTAGGGCTTTGCTGTGTCCATGTCCAGAACAGCACCTTCAAGTGTCAGGCGGAGGTAGTTCGTCTTCTTACCCTTAACAGGCTCTACAACGGCCGTTCCGTTCTCGAAGCTGTTGTGCATGTCCTCAGAGTACCAGCTGAAGTTCAGGACTCCAAGCGGCTCGTTGTACCACTTCCAGCTACCTACGCAAGCGTCGCCGTCGCCCATCTTGATGGAGAATGTGCCGTGGTCGGAGAAATCGATGAATTCGATGGACTTCTTAGCAGCAAGAGTCTCAACGATATCAACATCGCCGTTGGTCTTCTTCTTAAGCCACTCGCCCATCTCTACGAGGTTGCAACCAGCAAACTCTGCGCCAATGGGGTTCTTAGCCTTAAGCTCGCCGTTTACAACCTCATACTCTGTGTAGGTGAACTTCGTAGCTTCAACTTCCCACGTGCGGCACACGTCCTGAGACGTTACGTCTGTGAAGTGTTCGCCAGACTCCTTAACCTGCTTTTCAAGCTGAGAGCCACCTTCCAAAGCGATGACAGCCGTCTTTGTCGAACCCTCGCCATCCTTGATTGTGATAACACCTACGCCAGGAATCGTGATTTCGTAGCCAAGAAGCGTAACCTTGACATTGCATACGCCTACATAGTAATCCTTCTTGACTGCGCCCTTGACAGTGTAGCCAAGACCACGTACCTTGAGGTCTTTGATTACGAACTCGTCGGGGTCGTACCCAAGCACACACGTACCACCAGGAGTGACATCAAGCATCAGCGAGTTGTCAGTAGAGGTGAATGAGAGAGAGTTCTGAGAGTTGGCAGCCTCTTCAAAGAGGTTTTTCGTGTTGTCCCAGACATTCTTGTTGCCACCATTGTCGTCATCGTCACCGCATGCTGTGAATGCGAAAGCTCCAAATACTAATGTAGCAAGGAGCAAAAGATTCTTTTTCATTTTCTTATTGGTTTTTTAGAATTAGTAATTTTTACGTTTTTAGAATGCGCGGAAGCCTACGCGAACATTTATCGTAGGATATACAACAATGTTGCCGAGCAGCTTCAGACCATTGTATGCGTCCTTCTCGTCTTTGGAATATGTCTTGTCGAAGTCGTCCTTCTTAATCTCACGCCATCCAGACAGTTCTTCAATGACGTTATAGTCGTAAACTTCAGCCTTTGGACTTCCCCAGAACTGCACGCCGAGGTCGCAGCTCACGCTAACGAGCTTATTGGGAACGCTGCGTCCAAAACCAACGCCAAGATAGGGCTTGAAACCGCCAACCTTTACGCGCGCTTTAACGTTACCCTCTGGGTCCGTTCCGAACTCAAGGGTTCCAGCATTGTTAAGCGAAATCTTGGCCGTACCATATTCATCCGTTTCTACGCCAGAAAGGGGACCTTTGTTGCGGAGAGTAGCAATCTCGCTGCCTCCTATGAAGGCACCTGCCGTCACACGGAAGTTGCTCTTCTTGAACGGATACACATCGAAAAGGATCTTGAAGTCGCCCTTCTTGATAGTCAGCTGGCCATCGTCTTCATAGTGCGTCTTCGTGCCATTCTTTGTCCTATCATAACCAACCGTAATAGTTGGTTTAATACTCGGAATGAATGTATATCCTGCACGCGCCTGAACATAGTTGCCAATAGGTGCGGCAACGTCAAAGCCTATACCATCGGTACCAACGGACACGCCAACGCCAAGATGATTGAACATGTTGTTGTCCGCGACCTGAGCGTACATAGCGTTGGAGAACAACGCCATCGCCGCAATCAATAACACGGATAATTTTCTCATAATCAAGTGGTTAAAATTGTTATTAGTGTGATTCGTTTGTCCGTTTTACGGATTTTTCTGCGGCAAATATAATAAAAATTTATAATTCAGGGCTTTCTGAGCAAAAAAAAGCTATCAATATGCAAAAAAAACACGCAAATAGTTGCAGCTGCAAAAAATAACCCATACTTTTGCACCGTCGATTTAGCAAACGACACATCTTTAATAAAATAACTCCTTTACAAGAGAGGATTCCAGCCGCCGATACAGGTTTGGAGTTCTTTCGGTTTTTTTAGTCAAAAAACGACAAAAGAAAAAGATTAGAACATGGCATACATGACACAAGAGGGCTACGACAAAATGGTAGCCAAACTCCGCCACATGGAGACAGTAGATCGCAGCGCAGCATCCGCAGCGATTGCGGAAGCACGCGACAAGGGTGACCTTTCTGAAAACAGCGAGTACGAAGCAGCGAAAGAGGCTCAGGCTATGCTCGAACTGCGCATAAACCAGCTAAAGGCAACCATCGCCGAGGCAAAAATCATCGACACGAGCAAGCTCACCGCCGACACAGTACAGATTCTCTCCACCGTAACAATGAAGAACACGAAAAACGGAATGCAGATGAAGTACACCATCGTCAGCGAAAGCGAGGCAAACCTGCGCGAAGGCAAGATTTCCTCACAGACGCCCATCGCACAAGGGCTTCTCGGCCACAAAGTCGGCGACGTCGTTGAAGTGCAAATCCCACAAGGCACCATCAACCTCGAAATCCTCGACATCGCAATCTAATCCGCAAAACACATACACCATGACTATCTTCAGCAAAATCGTACGAGGCGACATCCCCTCATATAAGTGCGCAGAGAACGAAGAGTTCTACGCATTCCTCGACATCAACCCCGTCACAAAAGGCCACACGCTCGTCGTCCCCAAGCGTGAAGTGGACTACTTCTTCGACCTCACCGACGAGGAAATCGGTCGCATGATGGTATTCTCAAAGCGCGTGGCAGCAGCCATCAAGGAAGTATTCCCCTGCAAGAAAGTAGGCGTTGCCGTAATGGGTCTCGACGTCCCCCATGCCCACGTGCATCTCGCACCCCTGCAAAGCGAAGTGGACATGGACTTCGGCAAGAAGAAACTCCAGCTGCCAGCAGAAGAAATGATGCAGATTGCATCACAAATTCAGCAGGCTTTTGAGAGAAAATAGCCATCCCATTTGGTCGTAACCAAATAAATCACTACTTTTGCACCGCAAAAACAGCACATCATTGTGCTTCGGACTTGTAGCTCAGTTGGTTAGAGCAACAGACTCATAATCTGGAGGTCCCAGGTTCAAGCCCTGGCTGGTCCACACTGAAAATCAGCAACTTAGAACAAATTCAAGTTGCTGATTTTTCGTTTTGCGAAAACAATGCGAAAACAATCGGTTTGAGTTCAGCACCATTTTAAACAAGTTTTCGCAATCTTGTGCGACTGCGAAAACAAATATGAATGTGCAGATAGTATCCATTCTACAGACCTTCATTCTCTGAAAAGTATTCCCTTGCTAGGTCAATGGCATCTATTCGGAGTGTTTCGTCCTCTTCCTTCAAAGTAGCGTACACACCATCTGCTAGCCAAAGTGTCATCAGTTCCTTCTCGTCAACCTTATACAGCTCTGCTAACTTGGGAACTTGGTCGCGTCTTACACGTCGTGCTCCCAACTCCATCTTGCTGTACATAGGCATGTCCGTTTCCAGCAATTCTGCTAACTGCCGTTGTTTCAACCCTTGTTCTAGTCTCATGGCCTTAATCCTGGGGCCAAACATACCATAAATTCTTTTATCCTTCATATTCTTTGTATCGTTGTTTGTCAGATATTGGCTTTTTCCTTCTTATCCGGTTCTCCCTGACGGATATACTCGTCAAATTCTTCTATGTTAAACTTCCGTCCATTGCTCATATTGACACTTTACTATATTGGGAAGACTTCTATTCCAATTGTTTTCTATACACTGAATCTAAAGTTTGTCCATCCTTATCTTTCCAGACGAGCCAACCGTTATTGCTACTGCCAATACAGAAGTCGGCAGCAGTGCTCGGACTGGAGAATGTTTTGTCGGATTCCAATAATAATTTGTCTCCATCTGTAGATGTATATTCCGAAAGTAGTTTCTCACGTTTCTCTTTCCATGTAAACGATGGAACAGACGATTTGGCGACAATGCTACCCTTTAAAACAGTGAATCCATTGGCATCATAGAAACCTCTGGCATCACAACCACGTCCCTTTGTATAGAACAGATGTTCCTCCTTTGGCTTTGCTACATCAAAGATATTGCAACCAATAAAGGATGTGAGGAACTTCACATCTTCAAAGAATCCTTCCATATCATCCTTCCTGTATTCAGGAAGATTGGGAGCCTTAGGTGTTTGCTTGTTCTCATTCAGCACAAACGTATTTGATACCTTTGCCTCTGCGATGGCCCGATGTTCCAAGTATTGCACATCAGCCTTTGTCATAGCTGCGTCTTTTGAGATAAACAGCAATGCCTTTTGCCAAAACGCTTTCTTACTATCATGGTCTTTTACTCTCTCACGAAAGTTCTCTGTTTCACCAATGTAAGCCTTTGGTTTTGTTGCCTCATCTTCACCCAATAAAATATAAAATGCAGGTGTCTGTAACTCTTGTCGCTCATTCAGAATAGAGAGATTAGAACGAGGAATCACATACATCTGGCAAATCTTGTTGCTGATGAAAACATACTGAGTCCCTTTGGGATCCCCGTCTATCAAATATGTTGTTACTGTCTTGCCCATAACTCATTAATTATACCCTATGTTATTATGTATTTTTTATGTCCATCCCCATTTCTTGCAATTTTGCATCATAGTATCAATTGCAACCAAAAATTCTCCCGTATTAAGGAAATAACTGGGATATGCCTCTTGTAACTGTTGCATCTTAGGAACAGAAACTAATACTACTGCACTTTTATTGTTTTCTATACTTTTCTCTAATCTTGAATACAATGCTGAGGCATCTTCTTCATTTTCCTTTGGAAAAGCTTTTATGTTAACTTTTTTTGTACTAAAATTGATGGATAAGATGTAATATCCATCTTTATAATTATCTCGTTTCGCAAATGAACATGTTACATTTAGAGCTTTTAAGGTGTCATTAAAATTGTATTTATTATTCATCTGATATAATATCCTCATAAGTTCCTTCATTCCATATTCCTTTTCTTTATGTTCATTCATAATAGGCGTTCGTTCTTTAATTGCAAACAAAGAACTAACAACTTTAAAGAATGTTATCCATTCTTCTTCACCCTGACTGGATTTTAAAGCTGTTCCAGTTATTAACTCTGCAGTTTCTACCGCCATGGCCCACGAATGTTGTAACTTTGTTCTCAGCTGAAGTTCTATCTTCATACCGTCTATATCAGCATTATTTGAATGATATTTGTATACAACATGAATGCTTCGATATCCGCTGACATCTTTTGGATTCTCAATATAATTAATTGGCGACTTCGTAAATTCAAAGTTATTTGGAACATTATTAAGAATGACCATTAAAACTTTATTTAATGAATCCATTGTTTGTACAACAATTCTCAATCCGCCAATATCTTGCATTGTTCCTAATCCAGACTTGGGATTCCTATCAAGTTTGTTAAGTATAGAAGATATACGTTTTAATCTTCTAGAGACAGAAAATACACGAATTCTATTCTTCTTTAATAATTGAAGGAGAGAACTTTGCAATTCATCAAGAGCAGGCAAATGCAATGATCGCCAATCGCTAATCATCTCAATAGCATGGTTTACCTCCGCCTTGTTACTTGATGTTAAGGCTATTACTCCCGCTTTAGTGATTTTCCTACTGCCATATTTCATAATGGTCTTGTTGTTTTGAAACGTTTATGAGTCATTTACTTTTATCTTTCCCAAGGCTGGTCTTTGGGGGCATCCTATACAAATAATATATCCACATTAAAATTAGCATATTTATTATGACTCCAATAACTATTGCCCATAGCACTGGAAAAGTAATAAAAACTCTAATAAAAATCGGTATAAAAAGTGTCGGAATTGAAACTATAGATCCTGTAGCGGCGATATTCTTAAAAAACGCCACATCATCCTCCCCTATTTCATTATAAAATAATCCGACGATAAAAATATTAACAATCCATACCGGCGCGGTGATAGAAATAGCCAATAACATAAGCTTAAAAGTATCCATTTCCATAAACAACCCCCTGTCAAATAAAAATAAAAGCAAAACACCAGGAATAATAGTAGCCAACAAAAAAACTACAATAAGGAGCCACATATCTGGTGAAACTTCTTTTAACTCTTTGATTTCCATAATAACCGATTATCCAAATATTTCGTTTTCAAACTCTTCCAATGCTTTTGCTCTTATTTCCTTGGCTTTCTGCTTTAGTTGTTTTGCCAAAGCCATCTGTTCTTTTATGTGAGCTACAATCTTATTTTGTATATCTAATGGAGGTAACGGAATGTGAATATTCTTTATCTTTTCTTGATTTACGATTGGCAATGTGGTTTTAGACTGTTCTGCCGTTGTAATATCCTTATTCGAATTCATATAGACAAATGCATATTCTGGTATGATAGCTTGTGTATCCAAAGTAAAACCCGTTATTTGCTGATTAGAGGAGACCATATCATCATTTACAACGCCTACTTTTCCAACAGTAGACCCGATACCTACAAATAGTAAATCGCCCTTTTGAAATATATGTGCTTTTTTATCAACTATAGCTTTCTGTGAGAGAGTTCTTTCACTCTCTCCTAAATACATATTTCCATCTATGTCAGATGGAGTATAAAACTTAATATCGCCACAAAAATATTCTGGTCTTTTGGTTGAGGGGGTCGTACCTGTATTGATTTGTTGTATAAGTTCCTGCAATTTAACAATATTATATTTACTGCTAATTATATTATTACCTTTCCAAATATCCCAGCGTAGAAGCGTATCTTTATATTTTATAAATTGCAAACTCGATTTTTGTCCTAATTTATTCGATGTGACTTGTTTTATGCCTAATTGTTTGTTGATATATTGATGTATGCCATCTTCTTTGTCCGAGGCTTGTTGTTCGTATTGGTATGCCAAATAAAGAGATTTATTATAGTTTGCTACCATCGAATTTTGCTCTTCCAATGAAAGAAGTGGAATTTGCAAATTAGAAAGAACCGAAAAATTAAGATTTTGCCTTACACTTCCTGTGGTATTTTCTCGTATTATCTTATTGAACAAATCTGTTTTCATCAGCAAGAATAAAAACTCTGGCAGAAGCCCTTCCTTGCAACTAAACACAACATATGCAGGACTAATATACTCATGATGATGTACGTTAGTGCGAATTCCTATAGATCCTACATTGATACGGTATGGATTATACGCTAGCCAACCTACTTGCATCTTTTTATATTTCTGTTTTATTTTTGAGCCACTTTCTTTATATGCGTCAAAGATGCCGATTTGATTGTTAACGCCTAAGATACCATATGTTTTAGTAGCGTCACTTATGGAATACCTTAAACTTTCTTCATTAATATAATTGCCTAAACGGACTAAAGGAAAGGTTGATGATACCTGAGTTGTGAAATATCGTTTATTATCCCACAATAAGACATCTTGATATCTGACGAACTTTAAAAAAGAATACCTATCGGAATGCATGACAATTACTTCTTAATATTATAAAATGCTTCAGGCTCAGAAAGTATGTTATCTGTCATTCTATAACGGAAAGTATTTCCATCATCATCTATTCTATATTTGACAGATTTGATGGGTACTCCCCACAGCTTGTTCTCAACACGATAGGGGGTGAACTCTTTAGCCAATGGCACAAGCTCATTTTCTATCTCAGCTCCCGTTGAACTAATTCCAGCTTTTTGTACTTCTGCAATGGGAATTTCATAGTCAAACTTTTCTTTGACTATTGATTTGACTTCTGAGTCTATCTTTTCCATTAAAGCCTTCAATTTGGCACGGCATGCTTTTTTCTCTTCCTTTGTGAGAGCTTCTTTCCCTCTTAATTTTAGACGCTCTTCAAGACCTTTTATCTCGTCTTTATATTTTGACGTAGTTGTCTTTTGGGCTTGATGAAGAAACTTGGAATATAACTCAGCCTCTTTTTCTGTGAACTTTTTGAAGAACAGCAAACTTGGTTTTACAGTTGCTCCAGATGCGATAAAAACATCCTGAGGAATAGACACAATCAAGAGAATCTTGGCCTTTCCTTCCACGAAATCACGTGCTTTTTGTAGATTTGTGTTATTCAACACTCCTTCAGGAAGGACAATACCCATTCTTCCGCCTGGCTTCAATAGATTTAGACAACGCTCAATAAAAAGGACTTCCGTTAAGCTACTGTCAATCTTATATAAGCTTAATAACGATTTGCCGACATTATCATTAACCTGACTTAACGCTCTTTCGTATTCCTCTTTACCATACCGCTCTTTATAATCTTCAATTTTGGCTTCATCTGTAAATCTGTCTGCCTCTGATATTTTCAAGTCCTTTTCAACTCTTGCGCCAAAAGGTGGATTAGTTAAAATAACATCGAAACGATTCTCAAAGATACCATTAACATTGAGTAGACCATCATGATGATGTACACCACCATTGACCATCACCATGCATAATCATATTCATCTTGGCAGTACGTGCCATGCGTGGATTTGCATCTGTTCCATATATACAATCAAAAGAAAGAGAGCGTAATCGCCCCTTTTCGTTATTAATATTTAGTTCCTCATTTAGATATGAGAACGTTTGAGCAACTTCTGCTTCAACCTCTTGCTTTTGCTTATCGGACATATTATCGTAGTCATCACCATAGAACTGCGCTTTGATATTCTCTTTCTGCTGCTCTATGTCTTTCTCTATCTTTTCACGAACATATTCAAAAGCCTTTATCAAGAAGCCACCGCTACCACAACATGGATCGCATACTAACTCCCCTTCTTGCGGGTCTAATACTGATACCATGAAGTCAACAATTGTACGAGGCGTAAAGAACTGTCCCAACTCGCCCCTAAATGTTTTTCCAAGGAATCTCTCAAAGGCTATACCCTTTACATCGTCCGAAGTCGTAGAGAGATTGTAGATTTCCAGTTCCTTTACAATCTGCTCAAAGCTGTTTTCACGAATTTCAATCTTAGCATTATCATCAAAAAGATGGTCATGCACAAACTCTTGTTTCGTTAAGTCAAAGAGATGTTGGTAAAATGGTTTTTCGTCTTTTATGTTCATCTCTTTGTTGTATTCCTCGCGACTTTTCTTTAAGGCTGTAAAGCGTTCTGCAGAGAAAATTTGGGAATCAGAATTGCTGCGTTCATAACGAATCTTTATGAAAAGAATCTTGCTTATTTCATCAAAAGCTGCTTCTGGAGATAACTTATCATTATTACGAATGATATTGTGACATTTGAACAAAAGTTTTGAAAACTCATCGCGTGTAAATGCCTTAGTCTGCTTTAATAACTTTTCAATTTCTTTTTGGTTGTTGGCTTTTGAAGCATTGGGTATATCCACAATTTCATCGAGTTTGTCTGGTATTTTCCCTTTTACAACTTTAAAAATTCGGGTCTCTTTCAAGTTGGTTGTTACAAAGAAATCTGCATGAGCCCATGATGCATAATTCATTCCTTGGAAATAATCCTCTTTACGAATCGTTACAGATTCTGCTTTACATTCAACAACGATTAATGCATCATTGTTTTCCTCTCTATCCTTTTTATTCCGCCATATAACAATATCTGCTCGAGATGCGCCTCGTCCACGTTGAGAATTGTTAACTTGTCTCTCTTGATCCATTTGGTCAAGAGAGTAGCCATAACTATCAACCAAACGGCAAATATACTTTTGGCGTACTTCCTCTTCGGGCTTCATAACAAGCCATTTGTTTTTTAGAGGAGCGTAAATCTCTTTATCGTTGTTTCTTTTTTGAATATCCATATGCTGAATCTTATAAATGATTTAACTCTAGGAAATGACCAAATCTTCGTTCATACAATCTGTTACCACATACTATTATTTCACCATCTCTAAGATTGTTTCAGGTGATGTTGATAATTCGGTTACAGCGCATAGTCCAGTGCCAATGTCTTTTACGCTGGCACCAAGGAGATATGCCTTATTGTCGATAATCAAGAAGCGGTCATGATTTCTGTGGGGCAATTGTACAAACATAATCTCTGGATATTGTTCATTGTGTTTCTTTAAGTCTGTCTGGAATTGCTCGCTGTAGCGCGTATGGATGGTGGCTGTCACACCATCAGCACGCTTTGTTAGCAATGACAAGACACGGTCGTCCACAAAGTTGTCAATTAGCGCAATCCTTTGTTGAGCACTTCGCACTAAGTCTGAAATATACGACCAGGCATCCCACACACATCCAGTCTGGAATATCTGCTCCGGCAAGAGCTTCGGAGAGAAATTTTCTATTTTCTCAATAATGACATCGATTTTCTCGTCCGTCTCCTGTTGGTGCTGCTCAATGTTGAAAATACGCTGAATCATCTGAGCATTATTATTCACTAACTGTGGGATAGCCGCGAAAGCACGCATAATCTTGATATTGACACCAACAGCAGTCTGTGACCTCAGCACGCTACTAAGCATGGCAACTCCATTGCGAGTGAAAGCATAAGGAAGTTTTCTTGTTCCACCCCATCTTGATATCGCAATTTGCGACTTCAAGTTCTTGATGTCCTGACTATCGGTAATATTTGACATCGCAAATTGCGATTTCAAAAAATCAAATTCCTCTTTGGTCAACTGAAACATGAAGTCGTCAGGGAATCGTTCTATGTTACGTTTTACCTGCTCATTCAGACGACGTGTTTCTACCCCATATAGAAAAGCCAAATCTGAGTCAAGCATCACTTGCTGTCCTCTGATAAGTCGAATCATTGACTTGAGGCTAACGCTTTCAGGACTGCTTTGTGCAACCGAGGTTATCACCTCGTCATAGTTTGGGGTTACTTCATTAAGGTTATCACATTTTGCGATAACCTCAGGTTCAACTTTTTCAGCAGCTATCTTCTTTGCCATATTGCTCTTAACAAATAATGTCTTTTGTTGGCTACAAAATTACAAAAAATATCTTGTATAACCCTTTGGTTATATCGAAAAATTGCCTTTCGATGGCTTACTTTTATGATTTTTTGGGTCTATTGGTCAAAATGAGTGGTAAACAGTTACGTTTTTTTGTCTATTGGTCATTTTGGGTGGTGGTACTAGTTTAAAACCATGAAAAACACCGC
>ONWB01000051.1 GCA_900321445.1 uncultured Prevotellaceae bacterium
CCTGCTCGTCGCCAGAGTCGGCAGCAGCATCGTCAGCACTATCCTGCATCTCATTGACGGCAACCGACTTTTTCACCATTTTAGCCTCCATCATAGGCATCTCTGCATCTTCAACATACATGACTGCACTACCTACCGCAGCGCCCATAGCCCTGTTGCGCATCATAAAGTCGCGCGTATAGTAAGGCGTGCCAAACATCCATGTTTGCCATGTTGTAAATTTGAAATCGTCAGCGGGGAACGACCTCGACTCGGCTGAACTCGAGAGGCTCAGCGAGGGTGTGGAATAATACTGCCAAGAGCTTGAATATACATATCTTGAGAAGTCCAGCCCAAAGGGTAAGCTATGCCTTACAAGCTGGTCGAGAGATGCATCGTAGAGCGTTGCAAGAAGGGAAGCTGAAGCTGGCGTGCCGTCAGGACGAGTGATGCGAAGTTTCCATTCCTCAGCCTGTCCAGGGCGCAACTGACTGCGGAACGTGCTCCACGTCATGTTCAAACGCTTGTCAGGAAGCGGTTTCTTAATGGTAAATTCGAAATTACGCATAGTGCCATCGCGCATGAACGCGAAAAGAACGACAGCACCATCGCCATATCTCTCCTCATAGGCAAAGGGCAGGAGCATAAGCGTGTCTGAGACAACGTAGCGACGGCTCTCGAGAATCTTGCCTTGAGATACAATGTCGCAGAAAAGCACAACATCCTGATGGGGAGTGCCCACAAGAACTTGTACAGAGTCGCGATTAGCATTGAAAAGCTCGTAGTGGCAGAGACTTTCCGACCCAAACGGGCGTTTGTCTGCAAGGGAAATATAGGTGAACGAGTTTGTGCGATCTTCGATGTCGCCACAATAGAGGCGCACGTCGTAGCGTCCAGAGCCGAGTTTTTCGTACGGAAGCTGCAAGCGCTGTCCAGACACAAACGTGTCAGTGTGGACGACCTCTCTATTCCTGTAAAGTTCATAGCGGCCTCCACCAGGAAGAAGGCGACCGCCTACACCCACATGTTTGATAATGATGGTGGGGTCGTCTTCCTTACAGATAAAGTTAGGCCACTCCACTTCCAGCCAGTCTGCACGACGCGTGGCGATAAGGCTGCGAGAAGCACGCTGCGTCTCACCATTTTGCGCTGTGACGTCGGCCTTTATGGAAATGCGGCGAACACCAGACCTCCAACTCCACCAATAAGAATATTCCGAACTGCTTGTATCGTCCTGCAAAAGGATGCTGAAGGCAAAGTGCCCCTCGTCGTCAGTCGTAGCTTCGCCATTGTCGTTGAAAACTTTAGAAGCGGGGTCATAGAGACCTCTACTTTCCATCTCATAGCGCACCTTTGCAGACTTTACAGGAAGGCCTGTATAGGTACGCGCCACTCCCTCAATTCGCAGGCTGTCGCCAAGTTTGTAGGCGACTGTGGGCTCCAGGACCTCCACTTCGAAAGTGGGACGCTTATATTCCTCAACGCTGAATGTAACCCACGCCGAGCCACCATTTCCTTGGCCCTTGCGCTCAAGGCGAAGTGCAAATTTTCCTGGCAGGCATATTTCAGGTAGTTGGAACGTGCCGCCAGCAACGCCCATCTCGTCAGTTGTCAAAGTTGCTTTTTCCACGACATCGCGATTGCTGTCAAGAAGAGTCAAAGTATAGGTGGCACCTTTATCAACTTCCGTTTCATCTTTAAGCTGTTGGTAGGCAACGATGCCATAATGAACTTCCTGACCAGGGCGATAGATGCTTCTATCTGTATAGACATAGGAGCTTATTCTTCTCTGCTGATTATTATCGCCGCCAGAGGAATAGCTATAGTCAAAGGCGGGAAGGTAGCTGTCGCCTGGTACGCTGAGGAAACATTTGTAGTTATACGAATGGAAATCGCGAAGGTATATGTTTCCCTCTGCATCCGACGAAGCAGAACCCACGTCCTCATATTTCTTCTCGTCATAGTTGTACTTCACAACCTTGGCACTGCTCGCCATAATGGGGTGCCCGCTCTTTGCATCAACAGCAACAACACGTCCATCGCCACCACGCAAGGTAAGAAGCATTGGGCGTAGGCGAGTAACAAACAAAAGATTTTTTGTGGCCTTCCCCTTGTCGCTTTCCACCTCTATGACGTAAATGCCCACGCTATCAATGGCAAACTGTATCGTATCGCTGAACCACACATATGGCTCATGCGGCTCAAACTCCCTGAAAATCTTACGATATGGCACACCTGAGCTCACGACATCATCCATCCATTTCTCATCCTTCGTGCGTGTTACCTGCTCAGCTGTAAATGACGTGCGATATATACGCACTGTTGCCGAATTGACATGACGTCCTCTAAGATGCAACTCGTAAGGAGCATTCGGATATATATATTTGTCCTTAATGTAGAAATTAAGTTCCTCGTGTTCCTTAGACTCGATATATTGACGGAGGATATTAGCACGCTCCTCCTTACCATACATAGAAAGTCCTTTGTGCGCAAGCCCCAAAAGGATACTATCGTTGTTATCAGCGCCGTTGAACCCTGACATCCTGATCAAGGAGATGTACGTCTCCACATTCAGCGGCATCGATTCATAGCGCTTGGCGACATCCAGGAGCCTATTGAAGCGTTCCTGCGACGTGAGAGGCTTATACATGACTTGAATGTCATTGATTATATCAAGTTCCGTAAGCAGTGCCGCACTCTTGTTCCCCACCCTTTGGTAGTATGCGAGGATACGGCTACGCAGATCCGCCACTTCACTCGAAGTGAACACATCTTTTTCTATAGCCGTGCTTGAAAGTACCGAGAGGAGGTCGTCGCCATAATACCTGCTCTCGCTCCCCTTCGTAAAAAGCATATCGTATTTCTTCGCCTTTACAGCTCCAAGCGCCTCTATCGGCTGCACGGAAGCACGCAAAAGAGCATGCGCATGTGCCACACTGGCTGAGTCTGCTGGTGCAGGACGATAGTAGTATCGCATATACCTACCAAGCAGGAGCTGTCCAACAGCAGACTGCCAAAGAGCCTTTTCCACAGGACGTGTTTCGGCATCCATATCAGCTTCTATCTGCTTGAGTACCACTGCCGGAGAATCACTACTCACGTCGTTCATAAGTGCATATTCGGCAAACTCGCCACGAAGCAGCCAGGGCATATTCCTGTCATGGCGCGCCTTGTCCACAATCTTGCGGACATGCTGCAATGCCGTTTTTGGAAGGTCGTCGCTGACGGCGGCTTCATACTGTTTCCACAACTTCGAGTAACTCTGAGCATTCATGCCAAGAGCGACACACATAGTCATGAGAAGAAAAGTAAGTCGTTTCATAGCGTAAAGATATTGTTTTGCGAAGCAAAGATATAACTTTTTCACAAGCTCACCACATTTCGCCAACATATTTCGCATTTTTAACTTTTCGATAGAAAATTTTTCTTACCTTTGTACGCTAAAAGCGCACGTTTCGCGTTATATATAGTGACAATGAACGACAAAAGGACATGAAACACATAAGTTTATTCTTGATACTGGCTCTGTCGTTGGGCATAGCCTTGCCATTGAACGCACAGGGATACTCTCCAACCTGCATTCCCACGATGCGTGTCACAGGGGATGAATACGTTGACACAGAAACTACGCAATACGATGGCAACGCGCCGATGTATGCCGTTTTCGAGGCAAATCCGCAGGATGTCGGCCCTTACGAAGCCCTATACGAATGGAGATTCTCGCACCAGAATGAGCAGACACCATTCCTCGTGCGCTACGACGAAAATACAACTTACGAATTCACGAAGAGCGGTTCATACTATATCGAGTTAAGAGTCAGTTTCGTGCAAGGTACTGACACTATAACCTTCACACAGGACACGCCTTTCGCTGTAAGCATCGCGGAGAGCCGCCTGGAAGTGCCCAATGCCTTCACGCCGAATGGCGATGGTACGTATGGTTTTCAGCCGCAGTGGCAAGAAACTATACGAGTGGCACGACATTAGTGGTGGCTGGGATGGTCGCTCTGGTGGTCACGACTGCCCTGATGGCGCATATTATCTGAACATACAGGCAAAAGGTGCCGATGGTCATGTATATAACATCCGCAAGACCATAAACCTCCTGCGGACATTCCAGCCAAACGAGTCCGCCACGAGATGAAGAATGACGAGATTACAACAGGGCAAAAAGGGAAGATAGAGGTTTTCGGCGCACGCGTCCACAACCTTAAAAACATCGATTGCACCATTCCCCGCAACTCCCTGACCGTTGTGACGGGACTCAGCGGTTCAGGGAAAAGCTCACTGGCCTTCGACACGCTGTATGCTGAAGGCCAGCGCCGCTATATCGAGACCTTCTCCGCCTATGCTCGCAACTTCCTCGACCATCTTGAGCGACCGGACGTGGACAAGATTACTGGCTTGTCGCCCGTAATCTCCATCGAGCAGAAAACGACAAACAAAAATCCTCGTTCGACGGTAGGAACCGTAACGGAGATTTACGACTTCTTGCGTCTTCTCTACGCTCGTGCTGGCGAAGCATATTCCCACATAAGCGGGGAAAAGATGGTTCGATATACGGAAGAAAAAATCATAAACCTTATCCTCGAAAAGTACGAGGGGCGACGCGTCATGCTGCTTGCCCCCCTCGTGCGCAGCCGCAAGGGCCACTATCGCGAGCTCTTTGAAAGCACGCGGCGCAAAGGGTTCCTGACTGTACGCGTAGATGGTGAAATATGCGAGATTACGCCAGGCATGAAGGTGGATCGCTACAAAAACCACGACATCGAGGTTGTCGTCGATAAGCTGCGCGTACAGGCAAAGGATGAGGAACGCCTGAAGAAGAGCGTCGCCCAGACATTGGCACAGGGCGAGGGACTCATGATGATCCTCGATGCTGAAACTGGCGAGACAAGATACTACAGCAAACTCCTGATGGATCCTGTGAGTGGCATCTCGTACCGCGAGCCTGCCCCCAACAACTTCTCCTTCAACTCCACACAAGGCGCCTGTCCAAAGTGCAAGGGGCTTGGATATGTAAGCGTCATCGATCGCGACAAAGTCATCCCCGATCCTACACTCAGCATTCGCGACGGAGGACTGGCACCATTGGGAAAGGCTCGTTCACGCCTCATCTTTTGGGAGATAGAAGCCATCTTACTCGAAAACGGATGCGATATGGATATGCCCGTTGGCGAAATCCCTGAAGAAACACTTGACACCATCTTTAACGGAAAAGCCGATAGGTTGCGAATACCCGCATCCGTCTCCCACACCACTGACGACCAGTATGTTGAATTCCAAGGACTTGTAAAGTATATCCAGAACATGGCCGACGCAGAAATGACGGCGGCAGCACAGCGCTGGGCAGAACAGTTCTCAAAAGAGGACGTATGCCCACACTGTCACGGGCAGCGCCTCAACGAAGAAGCATTGTCATATCGCATTGATGGTAAGAACATTGCCGAACTCGCAGCACTCGACATTGGCGAGTTGCGGGAATGGCTTGAGGGACTGGAGGACCGTCTTGAAAAACGCAACGCATCAATAGCTCATGAGATACTGAAAGAGTTACGTACACGACTGAAGTTTCTCCTCGACGTAGGACTGGACTACCTCTCACTCTCGCGCCCCACCATGTCGCTGTCAGGAGGCGAGAGCCAACGCATACGCCTTGCCACGCAAATAGGTTCACAACTCGTAAACGTGCTGTACATCCTCGACGAGCCCAGCATTGGACTCCATCAGCGCGATAACGTGCGGCTCATAAACTCCTTAAAGGAGCTCCGCGACATTGGCAACACCATCGTCGTCGTAGAACACGACGAGGACATGATGCGCTCCTCAGACTACGTCGTCGATCTGGGTCCGAAAGCAGGACGCCTTGGTGGAGAGGTTGTATTCCAAGGCACACCAGAACAAATGCTTCGCACCTCAACGCTGACGGCAGACTACCTCAACGGAACCAGAAAGATTGAAGTGCCGAAGGTGCGCCGCAAAGGGAATGGTGGTACGTTGCACATCATTGGTGCGCAAGGCAACAATCTGAAAAACGTATCTGTAGATTTTCCCCTCGGCACACTCATCTGCGTAACAGGAGTTTCGGGGAGCGGGAAAAGCACACTCATCAGCGAAACGCTCCTGCCCATACTTTCGCAGCATATTTATCACTCGTTGAAGAACCCACTGCCATACGCTGGTGTGGAGGGTCTTGAGCTCATAGATAAAGTTGTAGCAGTTGACCAAAGCCCCATAGGAAGGACACCGCGCTCGAACCCCGCAACATACACTGGCGTATTCTCGGACATTCGTACTCTGTTTGTGGAACTTCCTGAAGCTAAGATGCGAGGGTACAAACCTGGACGCTTTTCATTCAACGTCAAAGGTGGACGGTGCGAAACCTGCAAGGGAAATGGTTACAAAACCATCGAGATGAACTTTTTGCCTGACGTCTATGTGCCCTGCGAGGAATGTCACGGCAAGCGCTACAATCGCGAGACTCTTGAGGTACGCTTCAAGGGAAAGTCCATCGCCGATGTCCTTGACATGACAATCAACAACGCCGTCGAGTTCTTTGAAAACGTGCCACATATACTCCACAAGATAAAAGTGCTTCAAGACGTAGGTCTTGGCTACATAAAACTTGGTCAGAGTAGCACAACACTTTCTGGCGGCGAAAGCCAGCGCGTAAAACTCGCCACTGAACTGTCAAAGCGCGATACTGGGCGCACTGTTTATATATTGGATGAGCCTACGACAGGTTTGCATTTCGAGGACATACGCATCCTACTTTCTGTCTTGAACCGCCTCGTCGATAAGGGCAACACGGTTGTGGTTATTGAACACAACCTTGACATCATCCACGCTGCAGACTACCTAATCGACATGGGGCCTGAAGGCGGCCGCGGAGGTGGAACAATCGTGGCGGTAGGCACACCAGAGCAGGTTGCAAAACAAGGAAAAGGCTATACGGCAAAGTGGCTTTGAGAATCGCATAATCCAACGCTTCCCGCATACACGATTCATATCATCTTACAAAACGCAGAAACGAAGTGCGGCATGTCAAAGGAATACGTCCTCAACATGCCGCACTTTATGCTTTTTTGAAACTCCTGACGTCTTTACTTCTTCAGGACTGCTGCCGACATTTTGTTCTGAAGTACATGCCAGTGGTTCTGGGCACGACGCTGCAGTTCTGCCTCGCGTTCAGGGTGCTTGTCTATATTGTTCCAATCGCTGACAGCATAGTAGTCTCCCGTAATCGGGTCGAAAAGCTGCAGTTCGTGGCGACGCTCCGTGTTCGGCATACGGAGCGGAGCCTCCTCTTCTTTCTTCTCTGGTTGCGAGATTGTTACTTCCACCTGAGCAATACCACGTGATTCTATTCCGAGTTCGCGAGCTGCTGCGAGCGACAGGTCAACGATACGCCCACGTCCAAACGGTCCTCTGTCAGTGACGCGCACCTGCACAGAGCGCCCTGTCTTGATATCACGTACATTCAGGATTGTACCAAAGGGCAGCGTCCTATGCGCGCATGTCATCTTATACATGTCGAAGCGCTCGCCGCTGCTTGTTTTTCTTCCGTGCAAGGCTTTACCATAGTATGATGCTATGCCTGTTGCACGATAGTCCTGCTGTGCAGACATCAACATTGCAGAGCAGAAAGATACGAGTATAAATAATGTTCTAAGTTTCATTTTTTTGCTTTTTTGATTGAAATCGCTGCAAAAGTAGCTCATTCCGCCCACGTATAGGCTTTTACGACACTTTACAGGCTTTTTGCTTTGTTTTTGTTAACATTCAAGGCTGCATTTTGTCACCTTAAAAAGGCAAATTGGCACTTTTCTGCGGCAAATCCTGTCGTTTTTGAAAAAACTTCCGCCTATCTCACGACAGACGGAAGCCTCACAGAACTTATATAGAGATGAAAAAACTATTGCCTTCGGCCTTGTCGAGGTACAAAACCTCTTATTTTGCGAGGCAAAGTTAGCAAAAGCGGCGATACGTGCCAAATTTTTCGGCAATTATTTGCCAATTTTGCAAAGAAAAGTTTGCAAAATGCTGATTTTGTGCACTTCTCAAAGCGACAAAATTCTATTCATCAAGATTTCAGTGTTACGGAATTTGGCGTGAGCACGACTTTCTGGGCGCGATATAATTGTCCAAGTGCCCGTTTGAAGGTCTTCTTGCTAACATGAAAGCGCTCAGCAATGTCATCGGGGTCGCTGGCATCACCAAATGGCAACGTACCGCCGCAGGCCCTCAGTTCGTCCTCCAACTGCTGAGCGAAATCTACATAGCGACTGCGCCCTATACGCCCTTCTGCCACGTCAAGCCGCCCGTCGCTGCGAAGCTGCACGACTGTTCCGTCCAGACGGTCGCCAGTATGATAGTTTCCATACGTTTGGTCGTCGTATATCATTCCTGCATAGGCATTATCAATAATAGCCTTGAAGCCTATGGGAGACTTCTGCCAGATGAGCACGTCAACATGGCGGCCGCGATAGTAGTCGCCTCGTCGTGGCATGGATAGGTAGCGTTCCACTTTTGCCGATGCCACGATGCGGTGCGTTTCGGGGTCCACATATATATATACAATGTACGACTTCCCTATTTCCATACTCATCTTCTGTTCCGAAAATGGTACGAAGAGGTCTTTCATCAGTCCCCAGTTGAGAAAAGCACCAAACTGGTTGACCCACGAAACCTCAAGATACGCAAAGTCGCCCACCTTTGCGAGGGGTTCTTCAGTTGTTCCCACAAGGCGTTCCTGTTGGTCGAGATATACGAAGACCTTGACCACGTCATCATGGCGCATGCGGCGCGTGACATAGCTCTTGGGCATAAGAATCTCCCCCACCTCACCGCCATCAAGATAGGCTCCATGATCCGTGAAGCGCGTGATGCGCAATTCATTGTAGTCGCCAAGCCGTATCATACATCCATTGTTTGAGGTTCTGACTTCGACGTCTCAGCGTCGATACGCCCATCCACGAGATGTATGGTGCGATCTGTGAGCGCTGCGAGTTCCTCGTCGTGGGTTATTATGACGAACGTCTGCCCCATCTTCTCCCTAAGGTCGAAGAAGAGACGGTGGAGCTCCTGCTTGTTGCGACTGTCGAGGCTACCCGAAGGTTCGTCGGCAAGGACTACGTCGGGCTTGTTCATCAAAGCACGCGCCACAGCCACACGCTGCTGCTCGCCACCAGATAGTTCCGAGGGCTTATGCGAGGCACGTTCCGCCAGCCCCATGAAGCCCAGCAGTTCCTCTGCCCTTGCGCGCGCCTCACGCTCCTTAGTGCGCAGTATCATGGCTGGAATCATCAGGTTCTCCAAAGCTGTAAATTCTGGCAGCAGCTGGTGAAACTGGAATACAAAGCCAATGTGCTGGCAGCGGAAACGCGCAAGATTCTTGGCGTTAAGCTTCGCGATATCTTGTCCCTCGAAATATATACTTCCCGCATCGGGACGGTAGAGTGTGCCCATCACTTGCAGGAGCGTCGTCTTACCAGCTCCGCTGGGACCAACGATGCTTACGACCTCACCTCTATTTACCGTGAGGTCGATGCCTTTGAGCACTTCCAGTGCCCCAAAAGACTTGCGTATGCCTTTCAAAGTTATCATAACGGGGGCAAAGTTACACTTTTTTCGTATTTTTGCAGCGAAAAAGCTCAATGAAATGCAACACAACCCCATTATTGACATTTTCTACCCTGAGGACAACGACCTCCGCCGCCTCCTTATCCACCATAGCCGCCAGGTCCTCGATAAAGCCCTCGAGATCTGCCGCCGCCATCCCGAGCTAAACCTTGACAGCGCACTCGTTGAGATAGGTGCTTGGGTTCACGACATCGGCATCCGCCGCTGCCACGCCCCTGGCATAGGGTGCACTGGCGACATGCCCTACCTGCTTCACGGCATCGCTGGTGGCGAGATGCTACGCAGTTACGAGGGACCACTTGGCGTCCCATATTCCCGCGAACAACTGGCACGTTTCTGCGAACGACATACGGGAACGGGACTCGTGGAGGAAAACTTTCGCCAGCGCCACATCCCCGTGCCTGAAATCCTGACGGCAGATCCACGCGCCCTATGTCCAGAAACAGAGGAGGAACGCGTTGTATGCTATGCCGACAAGTTCTTCTCAAAGAGTCACCCAGAGCGCACTCGCACCGTGGAACAGACGGCACGTAGTTTGGAGGGATTCGGCATGGCGGGCGTGCACTTGTTCCTCAGCTGGGCAGAGCGATACGAGTGAAAGGATATATCTATCACAAGGCAGGTAAAGGTTTTTTAAACCTTCATTTTTCCGTTTTCAATTTAATCTTCTTACTTTTGCGCGCTGAATAATATGCGCAAGCTTGCACTGTTGATATTAGTGGCGGGCATGGCAATGTGTTTTGCCGTGCCGTCGCGGAGGGTATGCCCTGCGGGGTTGTACCCCGTTGTGCGTGACAGCGTGCCAAGCGGCGACAGTGCGGTAGCTGACAGCATTGTGGCTCTGGACTCCATACGTAGGGCAATGATGGACAGCACATTCTGGAGCGAAGATCCCATCGTGCCAGACACTATTGCCCTACACGAAGATACACTGAAAAAACGCAGTGGAGGGCTGGAGGACCCTGTGACATATACGGCTACGGACTCAATGGTGTACGATGCCGAAGCTAAGCGCGCATATCTCTACGGCAAGTCGAACGTGAAGTATCAGAACATGACGCTCGACGCAGGCTACATCACGATGAACATGGACTCGAGTCTGGTGTATGCGCAGCAATATGCACCATTCGACACAATCAGTACTGACAGCGTGGGAATAGACAGTGCCAGCGTATTCAGCAAGGACAACCTCCCACTCTTCCATCAAGGCAACGACGAATATACGAGCGAGGCCATCAGCTTTAACTTCAAGACGAAGAAAGGCTTTATCTCAAATGTCTCCACAGCGCAGGGCAACGGATTCATCCAAAGTAAGCGTTCGAAGCGCACTGACGACGGCACCTTCTACATCGAAGATGCGACATACACCACCTGCGATGCCGAGCATCCTCACTTCTACCTGAAGCTATCGAAAGGTAAGGTGCGGCCAGGTCGCGAGACTATCTTTGGACCCGCATACCTCGTGGCATTGGACGTACCGCTGCCGATAGCTGTGCCGTACGGTTTCTTCCCCTTCAACAAGAAATACTCAAGCGGTTTCATCATGCCCACATACGGCGACGAGACGTCACGCGGATTCTACCTCCGCGATGGCGGCTACTACTTCGCCCTGAACGACTACATGGACTTCAAGGTACTCGGCGAACTATACACGAAGGGCTCGTGGGGACTGAGCGGGGAGACGAACTACCGCCGCCGCTACAAGTACTCTGGAAACTTCTACGTCAGCTACCTGAACACTGTGGAAGGCGACAAGAACATGCCCGACTACATGGTCACGAAAAGCCTAAAGGTGCAGTGGACGCACATGAAGGATGCCTCGGCAGGAGGAAACACGACATTCTCGGCACGCGTGAACTTCGCATCGGAAAACTACGAGCGAAAGAACCTCTCGTCGATGTATAACCCACTGAGCTATACGCAAAGTACACGCGCATCATCCGTGAGCTTCTCGCATACGTTCCAAGACATTGGGCTAAACCTAAGCATGAGTGCAAACCTGACACAGAACATGCGCGACTCGACGATAGCCTTGACGCTGCCAGAGATGACACTGTCGCTGAACCGTCTATACCCCTTCCGCCGCAAGAGGCAAGTAGGCAAGGAACGATGGTATGAGCGCATATCGATGTCGTACACGGGTTCACTCTCTAACAGCATACACACCAAAGAGGACAAACTACTCCACTCGAGCCTGCTGAAGGATTGGAACAACGGCATGCAGCACCGCATACCCATCGATGCCACCTTCCAGCTGTTCAAGTACATCAACATCTCGCCGAACATCAACATCCGCGACATGATGTACACGCGGCGCGTCATGCGTTCGTGGGACGCACTCGAACAGCGCGAATTGCTCGACACCGTACACGGTTTCTACAACCTCTACGACTGGAATATGGGCGTGTCAGCAAACACGACGCTATACGGATTCTACAAACCCTGGAAGAAAATCTTCGGTGACAAAATCATCGCCATCCGTCATGTAATGAAGCCTAACATTAGCCTGAGCTATGCCCCCGACTTCACGACCAGTTTCTACGGCTACTATCGCACCTACGACCGCACAGATGCATACGGCAACGTAGAGCAGGTGCGTTATTCGCCATATCAGGGTTCGCTCTACGGCTTCCCCTCAGGCACAAAGCAAGGACTGCTGACAATGAGCGTTTCCAACAACGTCGAGATGAAGGTGAAAAGCGATGCCGACTCGACAGGCGAGCGCAAGATAAGCCTCATCGACGAACTCTACGGGTCGCTCTCCTACAACCTCGCAGCGAAGACGCGTCCATGGAGCGACCTATCCACACGACTGCGACTGAAACTCTCCAAGAGCTACACGCTATCCCTTTCCGCCGTGTTTGCGACCTACGCCTATGTGTTCGACCAGCGCGGTAAAGTCGTTGTCGGCGACAGGACAGAGTGGAGCTACGGACGATTCGGACGATTCGGAGGTATGAGCCAAAACATATCCTACACCTTCGACAATCAAACCCTGAAGAAGCTACGCGAGAAATTCAGCGGACACCGTGACGAGGAAGAAACCGACGAGGACGACGAGACGGCAGACGCAGAAGATGCCAACATCGACCCCGAAATGAGACGCAATAAGCGCACTGCGGCGAAAACGGTGAAAGCACAAACGGACGAAGACGGATACCTAAGTTTCTCAATACCCTGGTCGCTGACACTGTCTTACGGCATCACCATGTTTGAAGACCGTTCAAAGCCCATCAACAAGAAAACAATGCGCTATCCCTATGGATTCACACAAACCCTGAACGCCTCGGGCTATGTAAGGCTGGCAGAAGGTTGGAACATAACCTTCAACTCAGGCTACGACTTCAAGGCGCACCAGATATCGATGACTACAGCGTCGCTCTCTCGCGACCTTCACTGCTTCGAGATGTCGTGCAATGTGGTACTGAAGCCCTACAGTTCCTTCAACTTCTCCTTCCGCGCAAGAGCCAACGAGCTCATGGATGCCCTGAAGTGGGACAAGCGCAGCTCGTATTCAAGCAACATCGAATGGTATTAAAACTACACACAAAAAACCTCAATAAGATGAAACATCTTCTCACACTCACGGCTGCAGCCCTGCTCCTCGCAGCATGCAACAATTCCGAGGACGAATACCACCAGCTGTACTTCTATCCGCAGACGGTGGGCGGCATGGAACTCTTTGCCGACCAAACAACAGACAGCATCACGTTCGTGTCCACCGACGACTGGACAGCACACGTTACAGGCGACTGGTTCTCAATAAATCCTACAGAGCTCAAGATACCTACCAACTACCTGATGCTATCTCAACAGATACACATCCTCACAACACCGAACACAACAGGAAACATTCGTCAGGGAAGCCTGCAGGTGGACTCCTACGACAAGCTCGGCATGCCCATCAAGCAGTTCCCGTGGCTGAACATCCAGTACCCCGTCCCCACGTTCAAGTCCGAAGCCGAAATACCCACCGACCTCGAACGCATAGAATTCAAACTCACTGTGCCAGCCACGATGGAGTACATACCCCTCATCTTCACCACCTATGCCGAGCAAGCTACGCTGACGACGGACGCCGAATGGCTCACGCTGCCTGACACCATATTCTCCCCTGGCACCCACTCCTTCCAGCCCGCCATACCTGCCAACAAAACGAAGGACATGCGCACAGCCACGCTCAAACTGCGTAGCGGCGAGCTCGAAAACGAGATACACATCACGCAGTCAGCAGCAGAGCAGTAAGAACTTTTTCGGCGTCTTCCTTCCGCTTTCTGCCGAAAACGACTACTTTTGCAGCCGCATTCTCCATTAGGAAATGCTGCACGGCCCCGTAGCTTAGCTGAATAGAGCGTCAGATTCCGGTTCTGAAGGTCTTGGGTTTGAATCCCAACGGGGTCACAAAGAAAAAGCGTGAGCACATGCAAGTTTACTTGTAATGTGTTTACGCTTTTTCATTGTAAGACCTGCCCGTGGCAGGGCTGGGGAAAGACGAAGTCAATTCCAATGGGGAAGACCTGCCCGTGGCAGGGCTAGGGAAAGACGAAGTCAATTCCAAAGGGGAAGACCTGCCCGTGGCAGGGCTAGGGAAAGACGAAGTCAATTCCAAAGGGACTATCTGCGCCGCTCAATTTTACTCAAAATAGAAAGTCAGGCTTACCTGATTGTTGTGGGCATTCGCTACGCTCTGCGTGAATACCATCTGCGACGCATCCGTCAAATCGTTGCGCTTGCGGTCGAGGACATCGGCAAGCCCAAAGCTGAACTTCAGTTCTGGAATAAGTTTGAAAAACGGCAGGTAGAAGTCGCACCCTATACCCACCTCCAGCATAGTATCGAATGGTTTTGTACTCAGTCGGGCATGCTTTTTCGACGTTAGGTCGAACATAGGCTGCGCTCCGCACACGACATAGGGGCGATAGTTGTTGAAGCGAGGTGCAGCAATCTTCAGTGCCACAGGCACGCCAATGAAGCACGACTTCAAGTCCTGCGACTCCGTCGTCTGCGTCTGTAGATTGCGAAACTTTATATGTTTCGAGCCAAAGTGCATCGATGGCGTCACGCGCAGTCCCAGATTCTTCGTAAGCCTCCACTCCCCAAGTATTCCCACGCTGAAGCCAAAGTTCTGCGTATCGTTCTCGGCGAGCCACTGCTCCCCCGTCTCAGGGTTTATATATCCGTTGTCGCGCAGTTTCAGCCCCTGGTCGTGGACACCGAGGAAGAAGCCGTAGTGGAAGCGTCGCTCGTCGATGAACGGCTTGTTTTGGATACGCCTCTGCTGAGCGGAGGCTGTCCCCCACCCAGCCACAACGAGTATGACGAGGAAGAATCTTACGAGCTTCAACATGTCCAGTCCTTAATCAAGAGTCCTACATATATAAACAAAAAAAGCGGCCGATTATTGTGTCAGCCGCATTTTTTAAGGTCTAAACCTCAGACTATCCCTGAGAGATAGCACCCGACGGGCAAACGTCTGCGCATGTTCCGCAGTCGATGCAAGTGTCAGGATTGATGCTGTAGATGTCGCCTTCGGAGATGGATTCCGTGGGGCACTCGGGCTGGATAGTTGTTATGTTATGTCCGTTTTCTGCAGTGTATGCGGGGCAAAGGTAAGGTAAATATAATTAAAACGAAAGATTAAGCCAAGTTTTTTTTGAAAAGACACTTACCACGCGACAATTTGTGGGGGCACAGTTCCTCCCATTTGCAGCCGAGCTTTTGCTCGACATTCTTGATGCAGCAAAGGCTGGAAGCGACAAGATGTCGAACTTACTCGTTGTTGCCTAAGAAGGAGATTATTTGTTACCTTTTGCCTTGTTGTGTCTTCTAATATATATTCTCTCTTTCCCAAAGCAGCAAGCCCTGCTCTACAAGTTGTTTGTTTATTTTCTTAGCAAGGACATCGCGGGCATCGAAGAAGTTCATGAAAATAGGCAGGTCTTTGCTTCCCACGGCAAAAGCGATTGTATTTCTTCCGAAACCTTTTGTCCCTTTAGTAGTTTTTACTTTTGTTATTCGCTTGTCCTTTGATTTATCCAGTGTAGCGTATGCGGCAACATCCTTGCCCATGATGGCGTTTGTGATGTCGTAGTAGCTGTCGTTGTAGTCTTTGTTTGTATATTCGTCTCTTTGGTGATAGAATCTGAAGATTTCGAGCGCAGCTTGATATAGTGACCTTGCTTCCTCTGAAAAATCAAATTGTTTAAGGAACTCTCTAAAGTCAAAAGGCTTTGTGATGGGTTGCACTTCAAATAAATCTTTCGTTTCTGGAAAAAGTACGTTCAAATCGTTCTTGGCACAGCCTAATTCCTCTGCGGTGAAAGGCATGATATAGTTCTTTTGACCCTCCTTGTTCGAAAACAGATTGCCTTTATAGAAAAGGGAAAACATAATTGCATCCGTTTTCAGTTCATTCGTTATGTCATCAAATAGCCCTTTGTATGTTAAGTTACTTGTCTCAAAATACTTTCCATGCGTATTGAAGTTAAGACCCTTAAGTAAAAGGGCATATTCGAGATTTCCGCTTGTTATTAGTTGACTATGCGTTTGACGATTACTTAATACTATACAATAGTTCTGATTAGTCCATTGTCCCAACTTTAGACCTGTATCATGTTGAATTATTGTTTTTTCAATTTCTTTTATAAGGTGAGGTCGTACATTGTCATATTTGTATACGCCTTTGAATTCTAAAACTTCATATTTCTTGTTCAATTCAAAGCGTTGAGCAATAACGTATTCGCCAGTAAAGACGTCACCTGATTCTTTGTCAAATACAGTTAGACTTATTGGCCATTCGGAAATTTTAAACGTTTCTTTCGCATTACTGAACACATGTGAAACAATTTTGTATCCAGAATCAACGAAAACTGAGACAGTATCACGAAGAAAGAACTCCGTCTTGCAATAGAAGACTATTACATCGGGATGTAAAGCTTGTACCTTGATAAAGAACTCCAAAGCCAAATCGTATTTGAATCCTTTCCTGCGCTGATAGGGAGGATTCATCACAATCATCAGCTTGCGGTTTTCAAGTTTAGCTATTTCTTCTATTGGCAAGATGCGTCCTTTGTATTTCCATTGAGGCTGCTTGTCGTCTTTCAAGTAGTCAAATTGGACGGCATTCTCAAAACCTTTTATTTTACAAGTATCTACATCCATCTGTTCTAATGTCGAGAGGTAGCAGTACTGTTTAAAGTCCTTTCCAAACTGGTTCTCTAAGTTGCCAACGCCTGCACAAGGGTCGCAAACAATATAGTCGTCCATGTTATAGTGCTCACTCAAAATCTTGTTCTGAAGCTCCACAAAGCAAGTTGGTGTATATTCGCCGCCTGTGTCTTTTCTGTATTTCTCTGAATAGAGTTTGCTGCTTCGCTCCAAGATGTTCATGAACTCATTCTTTTCAGGCGGGCGCTTATACCTCTTCCAAAATGAGTCGTATTCCTCAGCATTGGCGATGGTATAGTAATATGACCGTTGCACACCAGAATACTTGAAACCGTCTATGGCTTCGCCATTCTTCATCATTACATAATTGCTGAGGTTTGTGCCCTCGCGTATCAAAGGCTCGTCTGTTTCCTGCTCTTTCTCTCCGACCTTCAAGTCTTCAAAGAGGGTGTGCTCAATGATATCAGTAAAGATTGATTTTCTATATTTCGTTCCGTTCAAAAGGTCAACAAGGAAAAGGTTGATGCGGTCTTGTTCGTCTTCAATTGCTTCCTTGAACTTGACTTCGTTCTTCCAGAGGTTATACACCACATTGACGGTTTTTTCTGTGATGTTTATCTTTGTCTCCTTATTCTTTTTAAATGTCTTGTAGAATTCCTTGATTTCATCATTTATGTATCGTGTCACTTTCTCTTTGACACGGTCGTTTATCCTGTCAACAGCATCTTTTGTCGGATTGCTTGCCTTTTCTGCTGCCCAGTTGATGTCATTATTGTACATTACCGAGTCGTCAGAACAATCAATTAGTTCCAGCACATTATCATTGGTATCATTTAGATAGATGATTGCCACACGACTCAGAATAGCCTCTTGCTTTTTGTTTGTGAGAATAACTTGTGCAATAGCCCTCCGTCTTTGTGTTTCGTTGGTTATCTTGTATTTTGATTCAATATAGAGTAGGGCTTTGCCTTTTCTGTCAGTAAGTAAGACATCAACTTGGTTCAAGACATCCAAGCTCCAGGTTCCTTTGTCGAAGTACCTTTCACAGAAGTTCTTTTTGAAATTCACTTCCTCACTTTTTCCTATTGTTGAAGGAAAAAGCATGTTGCTTGTCTGTTTGGATGCGTTCTGTTCAATGACAGCCATATTGATTGATAGTTTTAGTCACTACTGGCATCTTACTATCAATCACGCATATGCGCATAAAAAGAGCATGATGCTCCTTTGCGCATAGCAAGAGGTGAAAGCCTAGGAATACTTTTCGGAACCCCTGTCAGTCATAAGTCGCACCACGCTCTAAGCGTGCTGCATAACTATCAGACTGAACAGGAGGACCTATTACGGCTTACCTGTCACTTATTATTATCGTGCTTGTTATACCAATTAGAGTTTCCTAGGCTTTTCTTGGCTATGCGCGAAATAATAGTGATGCATTGTTAGTCCGGATTTCTCCCCGAACTTGCTGCAAAAATACAAAAATAGTTGGAATATACTGACTTCTGCTGTAAAAAAGTATTGTCTGTTTCTTATCCCTGAAAAAAGTTGATTTGCGCTAAAACACCCCAACACCCACCCAAATCTCTCAAAATAGCGATAAACAAAGAGAAGTTGATGGGTGGGTGTTGGTCTCTACACCCACCCACAGACCCCGCCATAGACCCACCCACGGGGAAAATATGTCCAAGTTTGGAGTGCCGTTCAGGAGTTAAGAGCGAGTTAATAAAAAAAGCTCCGCCACGGCAAATGTGTCGCAGCGGAGTTGTTTTATCCCTGAAAAGGTTGGCTATTTCACAATATAAGACTTTAAGGGACTGTGGTTTCCTGATTTAGGTTGACTACTAATATGTCTAAACCCTAAAAAGGTTGACTCTGTTAGTCATTAAAACTTGTTTAGGTTGACTCTCGCGTCTTAAACCTGTTTTATGTTGACTATATAGATAAAACCCGCCAGAATCTTGCACTTCTTGCACCCA
>ONWB01000061.1 GCA_900321445.1 uncultured Prevotellaceae bacterium
GCGCGCTTCATTCTCTGAATCGTTTCTTCGCGGCCGAGGAATCCTGAAATCTCGTACATGTGAGGCCCCTTGCCTTCGCCGACGAGGGTAAGGCGCCAAGCGTTCATGACGTCGCCGAGCTTGTAGTCCTTTTCTGCAATCCACGCGTTCACCGCCTGCTCCTGTGTCTCCTGCGAGAAGTCTGGTAGTGCTTCGAGCACGCCGATAAGCTCCTGCATTTGCTGCGGGCTGAACTCTTTCCAGCGCTTCTTCACCGTTTTCTCGTCGTACTCTGTGGGTGCTACAAAGAAGAAGCGGCAGAGCGGCCACAACTCCTTGATGAAGTTCACGCGACCTTTCATCATGCGCACGACTTCCTGAACGCGTTCCATAGGTGCCTCGATGCCGTTCTCGCGGAGAATGGCGTCGAACTGCGGAGCCAAGCGCGCATCGTCGGCTTTTAGGATGTACTCGTGGTTGAACCATTGTCCTTTTACATAGTCGAACTTTGCGCCGCTCTTTGAGCATTTCGTCAGGTCGAACTGTGCGATGAGCTCGTCCATCGTGAGAAGTTCCTCGTCGGTGCCAGGGTTCCAGCCCAGCAGGGCAAGGAAGTTGATGACGGCTTCTGGCAGGTAGCCGCTTTCGCGATAGCCGCTGCTCGTGTCGCCAGACTTCGGGTCGTGCCATTCGAGGGGGAACACGGGGAAGCCAAGGCGGTCGCCGTCGCGCTTTGATAGTTTTCCTTTGCCGTCGGGCTTAAGGAGAAGGGGGAGGTGTGCAAACTGCGGCATCGTATCCTCCCAGCCGAAGGCGCGGTATAGCAGTACGTGGAGCGGTGCACTCGGCAGCCATTCCTCGCCGCGTATGACGTGGGTTATTTCCATCAGATGATCGTCAACGATGTTTGCGAGATGGTATGTTGGCAGCTGGTCGGCACTTTTGAAGAGCACTTTGTCGTCCAAGATGCTGCTGTTTATTTTCACGTCGCCGCGTATGATGTCCTGCACGTGTACGTCCTCGCCGGGCTCTATCTTGAAGCGCACGACGTACTGGTTGCCTTCGGCGATGAGGCGTTCTACCTCCTCTGCTGGCAGGCTGAGGCTGTTGCGCATCTGTTGGCGTGTGGCGGCATCGTACTGGAAATTCTGAATCTCCTCGCGTTTTGCAGCAAGTTCTTCTGGCGTGTCGAAAGCGATGTACGCCTTGCCTTCGTCCAGCAGTTGCTGCACATATTTCTTATATATGCCGCGTCTTTCGCTTTGGCGGTATGGCCCATGTTCTCCTCCGAAGCTCACGCCTTCGTCGAAGTCGATGCCGAGCCAGCGGAAGCTTTCGATGATGTACTCCTCAGCGCCAGGTACGAAGCGTGTGGAGTCGGTGTCCTCAATGCGGAATACCATTTCGCCGCCATGCTGACGCGCAAAGAGGTAGTTGTAGAGGGCGGTACGTACGCCGCCTATGTGTAGTGGACCTGTGGGACTTGGTGCGAAGCGCACGCGAACTTTTCTTTCTGTCATATTTTTACTTATGTGTTTCTTTCGGGGCGCAAAGTTAGGCATTTAGCAGTAAGTTTTCAGCATTAAGCCTAAAGTAAATGCGCGAAGAGGGTGTTATATCTTATAATTAACGAGTGTGAAGGTGAGTTGTCGGCGGTCCAGGTCTGCGCGTTCTACGCGTATGCGCACTCGCTGCCCGAGGTTGTAGCGGTGATGCTGGCGGCGTCCTACGAGGCAGATGTTTCTCTCGTCAAATTCGTAGTAGTCGTCCTCGAGGTCTCGCAGGGGAACGAGTCCTTCGCAGCCGTTGTCGTCGAGTTCCACGTAGAATCCAAACTCCGTGATGCTGTTGATGGTGCCGTCGAATTCTTGGTCGAGGCGGTCTGCCATGAATTCTACCTGCTTGTATCGTATGCTGGCGCGTTCAGCCTGTTCTGCCAGCTGTTCCATGTTGGAGCAGTGTTCGCAGCGTTCCTCGTATGCTTGGGCATTCGCACTGCGTGCACCTTGCTGCGCGTATCGGTCGAGAAGGCGATGTACCATCATGTCGGGGTATCGCCGAATGGGCGAGGTGAAGTGCGTGTAGCTGTCGAACATGAGTCCGTAGTGGCCGATGTTCTTTGTGCTGTATCGCGCCTTTTGCATTGCTCGCAAGGCCACGTTTTCGACAATCTTTTCCTCCGCAGTGCCGTGTACATCTGTGAGAAGCTTGTTCAGGCTGCGTGAAATCTCCTTCTTGCTGCCGTCGGTGCGCACGCGCCGTCCCAGTCTTGCCACGAATGCGGAGAGTTTTTCGAGTTTCTCCAAGTCGGGCACGTCGTGGATACGATATACGAATGTGCGCTTGCCCACACTTTCCGCCACGATGCGGTTTGCCAGGAGCATGAATTCCTCAATCAGCCGCGTAGCGTCCGTAGCTCGCTTGAGGTATGTAGATATGGGATGTCCCTTTTCGTCTGTCACGAAGCGCACTTCCGGCCTGTCGAAGTCGATGGCTCCGCTTTTGAAGCGTGCCTCGCGGAGGGCTTTTGCGAGCTCGTTGAGTTTCAGCAGTGGTTCCACGAGTTTTTTGTCGCGTTCCTCGGCTGTCGTGGGGTCTTCGAGAATCTTCTGCACCTCCTCGTAGGCATATCGGCGGTCCGAACGTATCACCGTGTGGCGTATGCGGCGGTTATAGACGTGTCCTTGGTCGTCGATTTCCACAATCACGGAGTGTGCGAGTTTCTCCTCGTCGGGACGCAGCGAGCATAGGAAGTTCGAAAGGCGTTCTGGCAGCATGGGTATGGTGCGGTCCACAAGATAGATGCTTGTTGCGCGCTGCCGTCCTTCGCGGTCGATGATGTCGCCCTCATGTACGTAGTGCGTGACGTCGGCGATGTGTATGCCCACCTCGTAGCGTCCCTTGTTGAGTTGGCGGAACGACAGGGCGTCGTCGAAGTCCTTGGCGTCGCGCGGGTCTATGGTAAATGTCAGCACACCTCGGAAGTCCTCGCGTCGCGCAATCTCCTCGGGTGTTATGCCTGCGTCGATGGTGCGCGCAGCTTCTTCCACGCGTTCAGGATAGCAGTAGGGTAGGTCGAACTCTGCCAGTATGGCATGCATCTCTGTGTCGTTTTCGCCCTTCTTGCCCAGCACGTCGACGACGCGTCCCGTGGGGCATTTTGCGTCCTGCGGCCATTCGACGATTTTCACCACGGCCTTTTCGCCGTTTTTGCCTCCGTGGAGGTATTTCTTAGGTATAAAGATGTCGGCGGCGAGGGCTCGGCTCTCCGTGAGCAGGAATCCGTAGTTGCCTTCCACTTGCAGTGTGCCCACGAAGGTGTCTTTTGCGCGTTCCAAAATCTCTGTCACTTCCGCCTCCCTCGCATGTCCGTAGCGGCGTGCCAGCATTGTTGCCCTCACGCGGTCGCCGTCCATTGCGTGCAGCGAGTTGCGCTCTGCCACAAGTATGCTCTTGCCGCCGTCGTCGGGCTCGAAGGCGTTGCGGCCGTTCTGGCGGCGGTGGAAAGTCCCCTCCATCACCTGCGAGCGGCGTGCCAGGCGGTAGTTGCCGCGCCCGTCGGTTGTCAGCTGGTCGTCGAGTACGAGGTCGGAGAGCACGTCCAGCGTCAACATCTTCGCGGGATGGTTGTTGGCACCTACCGTACGGAAGATGTCTTTCACGTTGAGGGACTCGTCGGGATGCTTCTCGAATATAGCGTTCAGATGGATGAAGAGTTGTTTTTTTGTAAGTCGTTTCATGGTGCTTAATTTTTGATTGTGCTGCAAATTTAGCAAATAATAACACACGAGGACGAAATAATTGCTTATTTTTGCAGCCGCATGCGACGTTTTTATATTCTCACCATCATTCTCGCTGGCTTTTTCGCCGCTATGGCGGGGCACGCGCGGATACAGCAGGGCAAAACCTTCTATGCTGGCGACAGCATACCTGATTTTATCCTGCCTGCGGTGAATAAGTACCCTCCATTGGAGTTCAAGAGCGAGAAGGAACGCGACGAGTATAACCGCCTCGTTGCCAACGTGAAGCGCCTGCTGCCGATTGCGAAGCTGGCGCGCTACACGCTTCTTGAGACGTACGAGTACATGGAGACTTTGCCCGACAAGAAGGCGCGTCAGGCTCACATCGACCTTGTCGAGCAGGAGCTGAAGCGCGAGTACGGACCTATGGTGAAGCGCTTGTCGCGACAGCAGGGGCGCCTGCTCGTCAAGCTCATCGACCGCGAGTGCAACCAAACGGGCTACGCCATAGCAAAGGCGTTCATCGGCACGTTCCGCGCAAACGTCTATCAGGGCATCGGACTGCTCTTTGGCAACAGTCTCAACAAGCACTACGACCCCGAGGGCGACGACCGTATGACTGAGCGGGTTGTGAGGCTTGTCGAGAGTGGACAGTTGTAAGGGAAAGAGGCTCTCATTTGTGCCAAATTGACTGCCAGAGGTAAAATAACGCGACTTTTTCTTCATTTGTTAAGATATTTGCTACCTTTGCACTTTGAAACGTATATACAAGTTGTATGATGATAAAAAATAAAGTCCGTGTGAAAATGCTCTTTGCGGCTTTGTGCCTGTGCTTTGTCGGCACTACCGCAAGCGCTCAGCGCAACGCTCTGAAGACGAATGCGCTCTACTGGGCAACGGGTACGGCGAACTTGGCGTACGAATATCGTTTATCCCCGCGATGGACGCTCGGCACGTCGGTTGCTTGGAACTCCTGGTGCTATTATGGCAAGAAGGAGCGTAACCGCAAGATTCGCCATGCTCTCGTGCAGCCTGAGCTTCGCTACTATTTCTGCGAAGCATTTTCTGGCCACTATGTTGGCACACATCTTATTTATTCCCACTACAACGCTGGTAATGTGCACATGCCCTTTGGTATTTGGAAGGGGCTTCGCGACCATCGCTATCAGGGCGACCTTGGTGCAGTCGGCGTGCTCTACGGCTACAACTGGCCGATATCCAACCACTCGAGCATCGAGGCCACGGTGGGCGTAGGTGTGGGTATCACTAAGTTCGACAAGTACGATTGCTCCGTGTGTGGAGCTTTCAAGGAGAACGAGACGAAGGTCTTCTTCATGCCGACGAAGATTGCGCTCTCTTATGTGTATTATTTTAAATAATGTATCGGTATGAAAGCAAAATATCTTCCCCTACTTTTTCTTCTGGTTGCCGCCGTCATATCTCCGCGTATCTCGGCGCAGAATGCAACTTTGTATTGGGACAAGGTGGCCAAGGCGTTCAAGGCCAGTGCTCCAATCTCCGTAGAACCTAAGACGCTGGGTGCAAACTATGCTCTTCGCGTCACTCCATATCTTGCAGACGCAAAGGGCGATACGCTGTTCTTCTCCGACGTGGTGTTCCGCTCGCCGCGCAATGCTAAGCTTCGTCGCCGCCATCGCTACTTCGCAGAGGAGCTCCCCGCTACTTCCCCCGAACTTTCTGTCGGCGAAGTGTATCAGTTCGAGGCAACGGTAAATCGTTCCGAAGCTCCGTGGATATGCTCCGGCGACCAGATTACTTTAGGCTATAAGCAGCAGCGCGAAGGTTGCTGCAACGAGACGCTTCTTGGCTCGCAGTTTCTCGCAAAGTCGCACTATGAGCGTCCCGTGCTGCCGCCCGCTCCCGTCTTCAAGCCGCAGTTCGCGTTTGTCGAGGAGGACAAGGGCGAGGCAGGCCTCCTTGCCAAGAACCATGCCGTGCTCCGCCACGACTCGACGTACATTCCCTACACCCCCGACCGCATTATGAGTCGCGAGGAGGGACTGCTTCGCGTTCACTTCCCGCTCGACAAGATTGACCTCCGCCGCGACTTCCGTGGCAACGACACCATCCTCGATCAGATTGTGCACATTACCAACGCTATCCTTGCCGACACGAAGTCAACAGTCACGCGCATTCAGGTTGTCGGTTTCGCATCTGTCGAAGGTACTCAGAAGCGTAACTCGTGGCTTGGTCAGGGCCGTGCCGATGCTCTCTGCGACTACGTCATCGCACATACAAAGGCTACGCGCCCCCTCTTCGACATCAACAATGGTAAGGAGGGTTGGAGCGAGTTGCGCTACGCCATCGAGCAGTCTTCGATGGAAGGTCGCGACGCCCTGCTCAACATTATCGACACCGAGCCCGACCTCGACCGCCGCGAAGCACGCATGAAGAAACTCGACGGTGGACGCCCGTGGGCATACTTGAAGAAGAACATTCTCCCCAACCAGCGTAACTCTGGATATGTACGCATATTCTACACCTACGAGCCCGACACCACGGCACGCACCATCAACGCCGCTACGACATTGCTCGAGCAGAAGCGCTATGCTGAAGCCCTGCAGATGCTGCAAGACGTGCGCGACGACGATCGTGCCCAGAATGCTCTTGGTGTAGCCCTGTACATGACGGGCGATACCGACGGCGCACTGCGTGCCTTCGACCGCGCCGCCAAGTCCGGCGACGAGGGCGCACGCCAGAACGCAAAGGCTATACGCGAGATACAAGAGTACAACGCCCGTATGGCGAATGAGTATTAAGACATTGACCATTGACCATTAACCATTGACCATTGAGCATTGACCATTGACCATTGACCATTGAGGATTGACCATTGAACATTGAGGATTGACCATTGAACATTAGCTCGCCTTGTTTCTCGTGCCCCAGCCACTTCGGAGCTTCGCCCCTCAAGGCTGACGTGCACTACAAGGCTCACTGAAGGTCCCGAGGACCATTGAGCATTGACCATTGACCACTGAGCATTGAGCCCATTAAACCCATCAAGCCCACAAAGCCCATAAACAAAACAAAAAAAATAAATCCGATGAACCGCATTCTCCTTCTCGCGTTGCTCGCGCTTGGACTCACGTCGTGCAAGTGTATATGCTGTATCGACGAGGACCTCTCCGAATGCCCCGTTAACGAAGGTGTCGAATACGAGATTGACTACGAGTTGCAACTCGTCACGAACGTAACGACCGAACTTGAAACCGAGTTAAGCTTGGCGGCGGAGGCAGAGGTGCAGCAGGAGCTTCGAGAGTATCTAAAGAATATCTTTACCGACTATGCGCGCGACGTAAACCTCTCGTTCTATAACCCAGAAGAGCCGAAGAACCGCCTTCAGCACTTCACGGAGAACATGAACGCCAACCAGCGCACATATACTCTTACCATACCTCGACGCACATATCGCCACCTTGGCGTGGCAAACCTGCGCAGCAACAACATCGTGACACTGGACGAGAGTGAGTACAGTAATACCTCACGCCTCGGACAGCTCGACGCCGACAGCATTGGCTGCCACTCGACGGGACTTTTCTCTGCACGCCTCGACATGGACATCAAGGCAGATGCCACCGAGGACCAGATCTTCTACGTGAAACTCTACATGGTGAACGCGGCCGCCGCGCTTGTTATCGATACTACGGGCGTGAAGATTAGCAATATGCAGGCATTCTCCACTGGTTTCTACGATGAGTTCGAGATCAGCGACAGCGTATATACTATGAAAAGGGACAAGCGCCCCATCGTGCGCTCCGACCGTCTGAAGCTGGCGCGCAACAACAAGGTCGCCTTCTGCTCCGTGAACATGCCCTCGCCCGAAACGCCACCCGCACCAGTCAGGCCGCGCGTTGTCATCGACACGGACGAGCCTTTCATCTCGGGTGAGCAGACGGATGGCATTTGGCAATATCAGGTCTATGTTACACTCCCCGATGGGTCTGTCACGAAGACCGAGCTGAACATGAGGAAGCCTTTGCGTGCAGGACAGCTGAAGGTTATCAAGTGCCGACTCCGCGACGACGGCGCACTGGAACCTTATGACGCAAACGTCGGTGTGAGCGTTACCCTCGACTGGCAGAACGCTGGCGAGCACAATATCGACTTGTAGGCTGCGGAAGGAGCTACTTGTAGTAATGCCATTGGATTTCGAGAAAATCCAATGGCATTATTGTTTGTCGTTTTGGGGAATGTGTATAGATTCTCACAATTTTTTTTGCGGAAAGTGTATGGATTCTCACAATTTGGGGTGTAATAGCGGGTTGCTGGCAAAGGTGTTATTAAGAAGAATCGATACGTTAACCATTAACCAAAGGTCAGCGAGCCTTGCGCGCAACGTCGGACCGCCGCGCGTAGTGCGGCGCAGTCCGGTGGCGCAATGGCAAGGCGAGCTAACCATTAGCCGAAGGTCAACGTGCCTTGCAGCCGTTGTCAGCCCGTGCGGACGTAGTTCGCACGAAGGCTGGGACACGGAAAACAAGGCGAGCTAATGTTCTTAGGTACAAAAAGCGAGCGGATGCGCCGAGGCGCACCCGCTCTACCGTTTGAAAACTTATTGAATTGATTTGATACGGGAATTACTCGCCACCGAGAAGGATGTTGTCGAACAGGAGACCGGTTTCCCACTTGAGGTCAACGCTCAGACCGAGGGAGATCTGCGTGGAGCGTAGGTCAGGCACTGTGTTGTATGCGTGCTGCAGGGATTTTTGAGAAATCACAAAGTTTGCAGTCGTCATGAAGTCCTGGATGAATACGCGACGTTCCTTGATTGTTGTGCCGTCTGTGTTGAACGGAGGCAGAGCCTGGAGGCCGTCTGTGGGCCATGTAACGCCTGCGCTGCGGTCTGTTGTGCTGCGGCCTGCGTCGGGATCGAGCTTACCGATGATGTAGAATGTGCCACCGTTGCGGATGATGTTGTGCTCTCCCCAGAAGTCCTGACCAGAGTTATTCTGGAACTCGAGGCATACATATACGTCATTCTGCTTGTTGCCCTTCTGTGTATTGTTCCAGTTATCCCAAACGAGAGTGTAGTTGGGGTAGCTTGGATTTCCGCTTGCAGGAATTACCGAGGCATCGTTTGTGCCGTCAACTGGAAGTGCACAATCGTAAATGCACTGTCCGTAAGTTGTGCCTGCTACAGGGAGGAAGTCCCAACCAACTGTTGTGGGAACACCGCCTACGAGGACGCCTGTCAGCTTGAAGGTGTTGTCGGTAACGGTGATTTCCTTATTGGGCTCTTCAGAAGCTGCGAGGGTGCCACCTTTCTTAACATTCTGAATGTTGTGGTTGTTATCCTGAAGTACAGCTGCGCCATACTTTACCGTGCTCTTGAGCAGAGCTGTACCATAGTTGATGTTGTACTGCATGGCAACCGAGCGAGTTGTGGAGACAACGTGGGCGTTCTTCGTCCAATTCTTCGATGCCCAGCTGCCGTCCGTATCCCAGTTTGCCACACCCTGCGGGTACTCGGACTCTATTACAGCCTCGTTTGTTACGCGGATGGGGGAATTGCCGAAGTAGCATATTTCAGCAGGATAGTAAACGTTGTTGAAATTCGTCGTGCTTGTCGTGTTGAACATCGATACGCTCGTGAGATATGACCATGTTACGGAACCAGGCGTAACAACCTTTCCATTGGTGTCTTCTGAAGAAGGCGTTGTTGCGACTGCCAGCTGTGCACATCCTGAAGGAAGGTTGAATGCTTCCTTGGGGAACTCGTCGAGGGCTGAGCCCGTACTGCCAAGACGAACGACTCCACTTACATCTCCAGTGTAGCCTGTTGCATCTACTACATCATTTACGACCTTCCATGTCAGAGAAGGAGCTGTACCTTCTAGGCAATTTGAAATTCTTGTCCTAATATTATCAGCAACAGCCTTTGCACGTGCATCGGCGAGAGTAGCAGGAGTTGTTCCCTGGATTTTGTTCAAAACAACGAGGATGTCACCAAGTGTGCGGGATACGTCCGGGCCGCTACCTGCGCGTACTTCGCCTGGAGTGATAGTGGCAAGCGTAGCGAGCTCGTCAGCAAGCATTTCGCCAATCGCACACATGGGCTCATCGTTCTCTGTAGGCTCCTTCGTTGCAGGTGTGATAGCGCCTCCACTGGAGATTGTCACATAGTTCATCCACGATACCGTAGTGGCGTGGTTTTGACTTTTATAGTTTACAGCCACGTTGTTTAATCCGGCAGCCATGATGTAGTTGAGGGCTGCAGCGATGAGGTTGCCATATTGCTGGAACTTGATGGCACCAGTACCATTTTCTACTATGCGGTTGAGAGAGAATGAGTATTGGGTGAGATCCGTAGCGTTAGCGTTCGTAACGTTGGGAAGGTAGGTAATCTTACCCTGCGTGAAGCCGTCGTTGTCCGAAGCCGTTTTTGGAGCCCTACCATAGAACATGAGCATGTTCGTCTGCGTGGGCAGGACAAGTTCGATAATGCGGTGGCTCTTCGTCTGGTCCGTGGTAGCATCAGAGGTCGTCATGACGTGGCCAAGGTTGTAGTGCTTGTTGGCCGTCGAAGCAGTGGTAAGGTATTTACCATCTTGCAGAGGTGAGCCTTGCAGGAAAGAGAGCAGGCGTGCATCGCTGATGCCGCGGAAGCCATCGGAGCTTGTAGCCTGAGTGTTGGCGCTTGACTGACGGCTCTGCGGTGTGTTGGCTGTGGCAACATTGAACACGAAATTCGTGTTCACCGTTCCGTCAACGGGGTTGTAGTTGGGGTTGTTCACTTCTTCGTCTGCGGAGGAGCAAGAGGCAAAGCCCATGCCTGCCACGATGAGTGTCATCATGCAGGCGGCGGATGTAATGAACTTTTTCATCTTTTTAAAATTTGGTTTATAACTATTCAAAATTATGGAGTCCCGCCCGGAACCGAAACTTTTTTGTTAGATTCGGTCGGGGGACTTTCGTTTAATTTTTCGGGGCAAAAGTACAACGTTTTTGTAAATTAGCAAGCAT
>ONWB01000129.1 GCA_900321445.1 uncultured Prevotellaceae bacterium
TACCGTTATAATTGTTTATATTGTAAAATAAATGGTACATATTATATAATATTATAATAAAATCCATATAAGAATCTTATAATAAAGTCTATATAAAGAATCTTATATTAAAGTCCAAATAAATAATCTTTAAATCCCGTCTATAATCTCTGGGTGCCGCTCCACCAACGGAAAAAACAATCCCCCCGCGCGCCGAAACCCGCAAATCTGCCCCTCATTTTCGCTTCCTGTCCATAAGTTACTTGGTTACTTTCTTACTTTCTCACAATCGAAACCGCCTTAGAATCCCGCGAAATGCCCTTTCGTCGCGGCGAAATGCCCTCAGGATTCATCGTGAGTGCCCGGGAATCAGTCGCAGAGCCGCGAAAATCCTGCGCGCCCCCGATTTTTTCCGCGCCAAACAGCGAAAATTCCCCGAAATTTTCCGTATCTTTATCTCGTTTCTTTCAACGTGCACCAGCCTGCGTGCGAACTGCGTCCGCACGGGCTGACGTACACTAAGAAACTCGATGAAAAATACATTTTTCAACTTTCAATTTCCAATTTTCAACTTGAATAATGTATCTTTGCGGCTGAGAAGAAACAAGGCAGTACATTCCCATTGCAAAGAACCAGAGCAGAATCGCAGGATTTGCCTGCATTTATGCAAGATAGAATAAAATGAGTTAGTTATGAACGACGACAAATATTTACGCACAGTAGCGGACTTGGAACAAGTCGGGTGCAAATGGTGGCCCAAAGAAGTAAGGGAGGAAGCTATGATGGGGCTTAGTCCTGTTTCTAAATGGCTGTTGCGCACAGTCTTTGACAATTTGCGAGATGCAGAAAACGGCCATCATGCTCTTGTGTTGATTGGCGATTCAATGGAAGTTCTTGACAAAGGGGAATACGAACAAATGCGTCGCGACTTGGTTTGTTTGGGTTATTCTAAAGACGAGGTTTCTCGTGATTTCTCCGAATTATACTCGTGTGACGTTACACTACCCGCTGATTATAGAATGAATTGACACTATGGCTAAAAAGAAAACAAGCAAGAAACTCTGTCCCAGTTTTGATTATTTTTTTGAACCAGTTCTGAATGCACTTGATATGCTTGGCGGATCTGGCTCTAACGAGGAAATATATAAGAAAGTTCTGGCTATCACGAATCTCCCAAACGATGTTGTTGAGGAGATGCACACATTCACGATGAGCGAGGTGGAATATCGGCTGATGTGGGCAAGAACTTACCTAAAAAACTTTGGCGCCGTAGAGAATAGCAAGCAAGGCATCTGGGCTTTGACATCGAAAGGGGCAAAGATGCTCAAGTCTGGCAAGATTGACACGAAAGAAATCAAGAAATTCACTAACGACAAACACAGCTCAGAAAATCCTGAATCAGAGGGCGTTCCATCCGCAGAAAAGAAAGGCTGGCGTGAGCAGGTGGCAGATATCTTGTTCAACATGAATCCCTATGCATTTGAGAAACTGGCTCAGCGTCTGTTGCGTGAATGTGGATTCTCAGATGTTGAGGTTACAAAAAAATCAGGTGACGGTGGCATCGATGGAACAGGCAAACTGCGCATTAATGGAATCTTTAGCTTTAACGTGGCTTTCCAGTGTAAGCGTTATAAAGGACAAGTTGGAGCACCGCAAATCCGCGATTTCCGTGGCTCACTGGGAACCAACATCGAGAAGGGTGTACTTATCACCACAGGCGCATTTACCCGCGAGGCCAAAGAAGAGGCATCGAGCGAAGGTAAACGTCTGATAGACCTGATGGATGGCGAGGAACTCATCAATAAGTTGGCAGAGTACGGCATCGGCCTCAATGAAGTCAAGTCGTATGAGATTGACGAGGACTTCTTTAACTCGTTGGAAGAAGAGGTGACCCCATAAAAAACACTAACCCCGAAGTATGCGTAAGCAGGGACAACGGGGTGTTACGGCGCAAAGATAGGAAGTTTTGCTGAAACTTGCAAGAAAAGTGACAGAAAATTTAGAAGAATTAATGAGAAATGGACTTTAAGACAAGTCAAAAGCTATATTCGGAGCCTAGAATGCGCAAGTATCAAAACGCTTGCGCTGGCGACAAACGGAAGACGATGCAGCTGTATCGCTACAATCTCAGATTGTGTCAGCGGTTCTATGGCGCATTGAATCTGTTGGAGGTCATGCTGAGGAATGCAATCAACGAACACTATATTGTATATTACTCTGATTCTGACTGGATAGTTAGCCAATCAGACTGCGGTAAACTGCTCGAATATAACATGGATGAGATAAGGCAGACAGAGGCAAGCTATAGAAAGCGAGGCATATACAACAATGATAAAATGGTGGCATCGCTGACAATGGGATTCTGGACTAAGCTCTTTTCAAAGAAAAGATACAAACGAGGCGGTAAGACTCTTCTGCAAATCTTTCCCAACAAACGAAAGGGCAAGAATCAAGCCGATGTCTATAGAGACCTCACTCATATCCGTGAGTTTCGTAACCGCATCGCCCACCATGAGCCAATTTGCTTCGATGGCTCTGGCAACATCAGCACAGCCTTTGCTCGCAGGCATTATCAGTTAATTTGTGAGTATATTGGCTATTTAGGTCAGCAACCAAGTGATGTGATTCAGTGGGCAGAGAAACCAGATGAGATTTTAAACAAAATAGATAATATCAAGTGATATTACAGCCAAACGCTCTGCCGTGACGCATTGGCAGGGCGAAGGGAGACAGACAGGAGAAAGTTACTAAGTAACCAAGTAACTTATGGACAGGAATGTTTTTCGGGGGTGATTCCGCATGACGGCGGTGCTCCGTATGCTATACGGGGTCCACGTCGAAGTGGATGAGTATGCGGCGGAAGGAGGGGTGCGCGAGCAGGGCGCTGCGGGCGGCGAGGAGGGTGCGGCGCACGCCTGAGGGCGGCATCGTGGTGGGTACCTTCAGCAGGAGGTGGCGCAGGTGGAGCGACTGTATGCGTCCTACGGCGGGGCGGTCGGGGCCCAGCAGCTGGTCTGCGGTGAAGTGTGGCGCGATGAGTGCGGCGAAGTATTTTGCGGCTTCATGGCAGAGGTGCTCGTCGTGGTGGCGGAGGACGATGTGTATGAGTCTGGAGAAGGGGGGATAGCAGAAGTCTTTACGCTGCTGTATTTCTTCGCGGTATAGTTGTGCGTAGTTTGATTCCACGACCTGCCGTACGACCTCAAGTTCCGCCTGCTGCGTCTGTAGGACTACAACGCCTCGTTTGCCGCGTCGCCCTGCGCGACCTGCTACCTGCGACATCATTTGGTAGGCACGTTCATGTGCGCGAAAGTCGGGCTTGTTGAGCAGTTGGTCGGCGTTCATTATACCTACGAGGCGCACACGTTCGAAGTCGAGGCCTTTCGTGACCATCTGCGTGCCTATGAGAATATCTGTGTCGCCTGAGGCAAAGGAATTCAGTATGTCCTCATAGCCACTGCGCGAACGCGTCGTGTCGAGGTCCATGCGGGCGGTGCGAGCCTCGGGGAATACGGCATGTACGGCAGCCTCTATTTTCTCGGTACCGTATCCCATGTCGCGCAGTTCTGTGCCTTCGCACTGTGGGCATTGTCGCGGGAGCTCATAGGTGGCTCCGCAGTAGTGGCACACGAGTTTGTTATCACGTTGGTGAAATGTCAAGGGAACGTCGCAACGCGAACAACGGGGGCTCCATCCGCAGGTGCGGCACTCCAACACAGGGCTGTAGCCGCGACGATTCTGGAAGAGTATGACTTGCTCCTTGTTGCGGAGGGCTTCGCGTATGGCGTCCCTGAGGCGTGGCGAGAAGGGCGTGGGCATCAGGCGTTTGCGGCGCAATTCGCGTACGTCCTCAATGAATACTTCAGGCATCTCTACATCGCCGTAGCGGTGGTGCATCTCAACAAGTCCGTAGCGCCCAGCCTCGACATTGTGGTATGTCTCGATAGAGGGGGTGGCAGTGCCAAGAAGCACCTTCGCCCCACACTTGCGGGCAAGGACGATGGCGGTGTCGCGGGCGCTATAGCGAGGCGCAGGCTCCTGCTGCTTGTAGGACGTTTCGTGTTCCTCGTCGACGATGACGAGCCCCAGTCGCTGAAAGGGCAGGAAGATGGCAGAGCGTGCGCCAAGGATGATGGGGTAGGGCGTGTCGGAGATTTGCCTGCGCCAAAGTTCCACGCGCTCGGCATCGGGGAATTTGGAGTGATAGACGCCAAGCTTGTCGCCAAATATGCGACCAAGACGCTGCATTATCTGCGTGGTAAGGGCTATCTCTGGCAAGAGGTAGAGAACCTGCTCTCCGCGTGCTATCGTCTCCTCGATGAGGTGGATATACACCTCTGTCTTGCCGCTGGATGTCACGCCGTGGAGGAGGCAGCAGTCGTGATGCTTGAAGCTGTCGCGAATCTCGCCAAGGGCGCGACGTTGTTCGTCGCTGAGCTCTTTGCGCAATCCCTCTGGCAGGGTGCTGGCGGTGCGCAGGCGTCCCACCTCGACGCTGTAGGTTTCCAGTATGCCGCGCTGACGTAGTGCCTGGAGAGCCGCTTCCGATGCGCCCTCCATGTTTAGCAGTTCCCGCTTCGACACCTCGCGCACGAGGCACATGTCGCCCAGCGTAAGTGCTGCCCCCATGCCGCTGGCATCGAGGTATGCCAACAGGCAGGATTCCTGCTTCTGTGCGCGGTGCAGGGTGTCGAGGGCAGAGTTGATGTCCTCCTGGGTGCGGATGTTCTCTGCGAGCCTCACAAATGTCTGCAGCCTGGGTCGGAAGAGACGGTCCACGCGCTCCTCGACGATGGCAGCGCGGTGGTCGAGGAGGTGCCGCAGCAGCGTGTGGACACTGCGAAGCCCCATTGCACGCTCCAGTTGCGGGAGTTTTTTCGCCTTAGTATCTGAAAGCAGGTTGAACAGCTGCTGCTCGCGTTCGCTGAGGACTTCCAGCTCGGAGAAGTCGGGGTTGCGGAGCACTCCCGTTTCGCTTTCAAGTTTAAGACCAGCGGGAAGCGCAGCCTTCATCACCTCGCCGCGTGTACACATATAATAATGTGCCATCCACTCCCACAACTGCAACCCCTCGGGGAGCATCAGCGGAGTCTCATCGACCACCTCGAGAACGTCCTTCAGAGTAATGTCCGCTTGTGGAGCATCGTTGTGAAGGCGCGATACGATGCCCGAATACACCTTTGAACGCCCCAGCGGTACGAGCACACGACACCCCACCCGCAGCTGCTGTTGCAGTGCGGAAGGAATGGCGTAGGTGAGGCTGTCACCCAAGGCCAACGGAAGTATCACGTCGGCATAGAGGAACATCTTTTTACGTTAAATCATTGACCATTGACGATTGACCATTGACGATTGACGATTGACGATTGACCATTGACGATTGACCATTGACGATTGACCATTGACGATTGACCATTGACCATTGACGATTGACCATTGACGTTAAAGGTTTTCGTTCTTTTCGATTTTTTAGAGATTTTATCTCGCCATGCTTTTCGCCTCCCAGCCTCCTCAGAACTTCGTCCTTCGGGGCTGACAACGGCTGCAAGGCTCGATGACCGCTGGGGTCAATGTTCAATGGTCAATGTTCAATGGTCAATAGTCACCTGCAGAAGAGGTACTCGGCAATCTGCACGGCATTCAGTGCGGCGCCCTTGCGGATTTGGTCGCCAGTAAGCCAGAACAGGAGACCATTGGGTGAGGAAAGGTCACGACGTACGCGCCCTACGAAAACGTCATCCTTGCCAGCGGTGTGCAGGGGCATGGGATAGCGTCCTGCTGCGGGTTCGTCGATAAGTGTGACGCCAGGTGCATGGCGCAAAGCCTCGCGCGCCTCTTCAACGCTAACGGGATTCTCCGTTTCTATCCAAACGGCTTCGCTGTGGCTGCGGAGGCTCGGAACGCGTACACAGGTGGCGCTAAGAAGTACGTCGGAGTGCATAATCTTGCGCGTCTCGTGGTACATCTTCATCTCCTCCTTCGTATAGTCGCCATTGACGAAAACGTCAACTTGTGGAATCATGTTGAAAGCCAGCTGGTGGGGGAACTTGGAGACTGTGGCTTCCTTTCCGTCGAGAACTTCGCGGCACTGCTGCTCGAGTTCCTGCATGGCAACAAGGCCAGCACCGCTTGCGGCTTGATAGGTGCCGACGTGAATCTTCTTCACATGACTTAGGCGCTCGATGGCGGCAAGGGCAACGACAAGCATGATGGTCGTGCAGTTAGGGTTGGCAATGATACCACGCGGACGTTGAAGTGCGTCCTCGGCATTGCACTCGGGGACTACCAGGGGGACGTCCTCG
>ONWB01000167.1:0-4207 GCA_900321445.1 uncultured Prevotellaceae bacterium
AGTTGCCGTGCTTGCGGAGTTTGTACTCTTCCAATTGTCGGGGAGTCCACTTGTCCATGCCTCGAAGTCGCCGTTCTGCAGCAGATTCTCGCCTGTTGCGGGTGTGGGCGTATCGCCGCCAGGAGTTTCGCTACCATCAGGCTGCGTCACTTCCTCGTCGGTCTCGCCTACGAGCTCATAGAGGTCGGGGTAAACGGCGTTGTCCTGTTCTGTGCTGTAACAGCCGAAAGATGTGTACTGTTTGGAGTACTGGATGAAGGTACCGACATTAGCAACTACCATATAGAACGTGCCGTCCTGCTGCTTGCTAATAATCCATCCCTTCTCACCATCGGGAGTTTCGGCAACGTCGAAGTTCTTTTGATTTGCATCCTTGCGGTAGAGCATGCGGCCGTCGGACTGCTTGATGTTGTAGATGTTGCCGCCTAAGTTCTCAACAACAGTGGTATTGTCATAGCTGAATGTAAAGGCATTCGTAAGACCCTTAACGACGATGTATCCGTCCTTGATGCCAACGGGGCTTGCGCCGAGGTAGCCGAAGTTCTTGTCCGAAGCGATGGGCGTTGCAATCTTGCCGTCGGCAACGATGAGGTACTGCTTACCGTCCTCTACCTGCGTTGCCTTCACGAACTTGTAGTTGGGAGTTTCGTCAACGGGCGCTGCTCCAGCCTCGCCCTCTTCAAGCTTGAAGTTTTGGAGTTCCCATGTCGTGGAGCCGCTTGCGGGAGCATAGAACCAGAATGCAATGCGCAGGTTCTCTGCACCCACGAACTCGTCGGGGAGTTGCACTTCGCCAGACGTGTAAAGTGTCCAGTCACTGTGGGGAGACTCAACGAGATTAACGTTAATCTCCGTCCACGTTGCGCTGTTGATGTCAACGCCATTGTAGTCCTTCGATGCGAGCACCTTATGGTTGCCCTTCCATGTATTGGGGACGTTGTTTGTGTATTTGATAGTATAGTCGAAGGAGAACTTCAGCTTCTGAGCACCAGCAGTGTTGAATGCGGGAGAGATAAGCCAGCCTTCCACTTCCTTGTTGCTCTTCTGGTCGGCACCGTCCCACTTTTGGAAGCCTGTTGCCTGCACGTAAGAGCTACCTTGGCTCCAGGGTTGTCCCTTGCCTTCAACCTCCTTCAGCGTCCATCCCGAGGAGAGGTTATTGCTCATGTAGTAGAAACCTGTTTGCGTGCCGCCCTCGTCGTTGATGGCGAAAGGTGCGGGTACGTCTTCGCACGCTGTGAAGCCAAGTGCCAAAGCGAGCGTGGCGAAGAAAGATAGAAATTTTTTCATTGTGTATTATAGGTATTTAGTTGTTAATCTTTGGATATGTCGTCGAGGGTGCGAAGTTGTACCTGCCATCCGTCGTAATAAGAGAGCACGCCAGTATATGTGCGCGTGTTGTCGGGTATTGGCGAGAAGGCGATGTCGTTCTCCGTAGAAGTGCGCAGCGCAACCTTCGATGTGTTGCTTAGGAGTTTGATGGTGCGGTCAACGCCGTAGCCCTCGTCGTGAAGCACTTCGGGTGCCCATATTTTGTAGAGCGTCTTGCCTGCAAGGTCGTCGCCCTTGGCTTCCACGAGTTTTCCGTCTATCATCTCATAGAGGGGCTCCGTGCCGCCCGTTACGTCACCCTTCGCTGGCACGTTGCGGTTTGCGGCAGACATTTCGTCGATGTCTCCGCGTACGCTGGCGAGCATGGGACAGTTTTCGTAAGTTCGATTTGCCGTAGCGCGCAGCCATGCGTCGCCCTCTGCATTCGACAGGTCAACGGGGATGAGTTCAGGTGCTTTGGGGTCGGGCTTCCCTACCAGTTCGATGTGCGTCTTGCAGAGTTCAAGAAGCATCGGGCCGAGGTTGTTGTTGCCCTTGCTCGTGTAGTATGGCTGTCCGATGGTTGGCGTCTTGCTGTAGCATCCTACGTACAGGCCTCGCAGGTTTATGCGCAGGCGTTGTCCGAGTGCAAAGTAGGGATAAAGGCACGTGTTCTTTATCTTCAACTGTATGCACTGGTCCTCACTTTCAGAGATATAGCGAATGAGTAGCGTCTGATAGAGGTTTCCGCTGATGTCGTTGGCAACGACAACGCCCTCGACAATCAGGTCTTCATTTACCTTCGTGTACCAGTTGCTGGTGGTGCGGGCATAGTCGGAACCCTCGCTACTTGCGCAGTATTTTGCTTTTATGGCTCCGATGGTAGTATTAGGCTCCCCTATCGGCGTGGGGCTTGTCACGAGGAAATTCTCCGTGTTGGGCTCGTCGTAGGAATCCATGCAGGAAACGAGTGCGAACATGCCGAGCAGGGATGCAATCAATATATTATACTTTTTCATAGCCGTGAGTCTTTAGAACTTGAAACCAATGTTGAGGAATGCGTTGAAGGCATTTGCGTAGTAGTACTTGGGGTTGCGTGAGAACACGTATGAGCGTGCCACCTGCGTGTTGTAGAAGTCGTCGCGGTTCTGCTCGTAGCCACCAGTACGCATGTTGCGATTGTTCGTCACGTTGTTGATGCTGAGGTTGATGCTCAGCGACTTGCCCTTCTTCAGACGGATATAGCGTCCAATCGACAGGTCGAGCATGAAGCCGCCGTCGCACTTCTCCTGCTTTGGCGAGAATGCTCCGACAACTTTTCCATTTCTTGGGTCGAGCAGCACGCCACCATTCGTAACGAGTTCGTCGTACGTAGGCTCAAACATGAGGTTCTGCGTGACAACGTCCAGGGTTCCCACATAGTTCTCGACGACGTTGGAGAGTCGGCGATATTCTGAGAAGTCGATATATACGCGGTCGTAGTAGTTGAGGTTTGCCTCGAAGAACCATCCGTTGATGTTGTAGTTAGCACCAAAACTCAGTGCCGTCAAGGGCGTTCCACTCACGCGCATGCCGTCGGCAATGACGCGCAGGGGCATGTTGCGGTTGTTCACCTCGTTCGTCCACTTGTTGAGCGTAGCAAGCGTAGCTGTACTCATGCCTTCGTAGTTGACTTGTGCGTAGGGGTTGTTGATGTACTTGGCCTCGCTCACGTTTGCCATGACGTTGAAGGATAGTTTCTCGTTCACCTGATAGACCATAGCAGCCTCGACGCCGTAGAACTCGCGCTTTACGCCCGACATCGTCAGGTATGTGAAGCGCTCTTCCTGGTCGTTGTAGAATGCTGTCTGCTCAACGCCGTCGGCAAAGCGGTTGTAGAAGCCCGTTACCTTACCGATAAGTTCGCCGAAGCGGAAGGAGTATGCGAGTTCTGCGCCATACGTCTTTTCAAGTTTCAGACGATCCACGAAGTTGTTCTGCATTCGTGGAGCAACGAAACTGTTGCTTGCCAAGGGCGCAGAGGCGTCGTAGTGCGCAGCGAGCATGATGCGGTGGTAGCCTGTGGGGCGATATGAGAACTGTACCTTGCCGCCTCCGCCGAGGAACTTGGCTGCCCCGCTCTTGCCGTAGGAGTTCTGCGGAGCGCGTCCGTTCTGCATCAGACCATCGCGCTCGATGGTGGTACCTTCAAGGTGTGCACCTGCGATAAAAGTATAATGACTGCGCGTGCGTGCATATTGTCCCCAGAGGTTTGCCTTGTTGACGAGGATGTTGTAGTCGTAGCCAAACTTGTCGTCAACGCCTATTTGGCGATTCGGATTGCGGAGGTCGTTCTGTGCCTCGGCGCTCCAGATGCCGTAGTCGTTGGCTGCAAACTTGTCGATGTCGGTATATGCAGCACCTCCCAGCAGGTCGGCCATAGTCTTGTAGTGCATGCCCTTCGTGTGGTTCAGTTGCAAACCGAGGGCAACCTTGTTGTGCTTGTCGATGCTGAAGTTGTAGGTAGTGCTAAGTGCTCCCACAAGTTGGTCGTTGTGGCGGCGCTCCTGATAGTAGAGAGCCTCGCCGTTGCCGTAGATTGCATTCTGGCGGTTCACGTAGTACATGCGGTCCCAGTTCACTTGGCGGTTAGCCTTCGAGGATTGCCAGAAATCAACAAGTTTATAGTACTGGTCGAGGAGCATGCTGTTCTGTGCCTGTGAAAGGAATTCGGGGTTGTTCTTCTCAGGGTCATAGACGTTGAAGATGCTCGAAGGCAGGTTCTTGTAGTAGTCGGGGCGCGGGTCGTAGGCGTCGCCGTTCCATCCAAGGGCTGTCGAGCCATAGTTGGAATAGCGGAAGCCCGCACTCGTCGAGAGTTTCTGGCGGTCGTCGATGCGCCAGTCCCATGTAAGTA
>ONWB01000167.1:4224-5598 GCA_900321445.1 uncultured Prevotellaceae bacterium
GTTCACCACGCGGCTGGAGCGCTTCTTGCCGTCCTGATAACCCCAGTTCGGGTTGTAGTAGTGTGAGTTTGCGAGCCAGTAGGCCTCCTCGGTACTTGCACCCTGCTGTCCGCGTTCCGTTGGCGTTCCGAAGGTCACGAGTCCAATGCTGTGCTGGTTGTTGAACCTCTTCTCGGCAGCAAGGAAGTAACTGAAGGAGTTGTAGAAGGTGCCCTCGATGACGCCCTCCTTAGCCCATCTGTAGCCCACGCTTCCCGCGAAAGCCCATCCGCTGGGGAGGATGCCCGTAGCGTGCGTGAACATTCCGCGCAGCACGTAGTTGCGGTTCGTTGCCGACACTGCAGCCTTCGAGCCTGCGGCATACTGGCTTGCGCGTGTGTTGATTTGCGTAGCTCCACCAACGCCCGTAAGGCCGAAGGTGTTGAATTCGTAGCCGTCCACGCCCTCCTTGTTGCGCGTGGCGTCGTTCATACCTCCAATCATGCCGTAACTGAACGCACCGCGCTCCATGTCGTTGAGCAGCAGGCCGTTCATGTAGGTCTGATTGTACTTGTTCTCATAAGCGCGGACGCGGAATCGCATCCCGCTCCATCGGAATCCCACCTCCGAGAGGTATGGGTCCGACTTGGCACTTGTCACGGAGGAAATGGCTTGACTCGTGTCGTGGTCGTCGTCAAGTTGCGACTCCGTGAATGTGAAGTCCGCATTGTCTTCGTCCACGCTAATGGTGTCCTGCACTTGGGCGAAGGCACCTGGCGTGGCGAGACATATTGCGGCCATCCATAGAGAGACTTTCTTCATTACTTTATATTGTTGATTTATCATTATTCTTTTTTAGTTGCAAGCCTTTTTATCTGACGATTGGACAATTTACTATTTGACTATTTTGAATTACCTTGATGTCAATGGCATGTCATTTATTCCGAAAATCTCTAAAAAATCGAAAAGAACGAAAATTTAGAACGATAATGCGGTGAACTAATGTTCAATGTTTAACGGTTATTGGTTATTGGTTATTGGTTAACGTAATAAGTGGCTGGGGCACGGATTGGCAAGGCGAACTAATGTTCAATGGTCAATGTTCAATGTTCAATGTTCAATGGTCCCTCATCGGTTCTTATACATCCGCTCGTAGTACGTCTGGTAGTCGTCGCCGCTTACGGCCTCCACCCAGTCGTGGTGCTCGAGGTTCCAGAGTATCGTCTTCTCAATGCCCACTTCGAACGACGTCTCAGGTTCCCATCCGAGTTCGCGATGAATCTTCGTGGGGTTGATGCCGTAGCGCAGGTCGTGGCCGAGGCGGTCTTTAACGTAGGTGATGAGGTCGTCGTTAATCCACGAAATGTCCGTCAGCCCATCCGCCCCTTTCTTCTG
>ONWB01000057.1 GCA_900321445.1 uncultured Prevotellaceae bacterium
GCCGTCATACAGCCAACAACGAGAAACGACACGAACAGAATCATTGCGGCAATGTGCTAAAGGTTAGTTTCTTACTGCGCATATACGCAGCGTACATAAGAACAGCTACGAGCATCTCCGTCAGCAGGAGCGCGAAGGCAGCGCCGTACTCGTGCCATAAGGCGGCAAGCGGCAATAGCATCGCCAGAGCCAGCGGCGAAACGACGAGATAGACGTTTCGGAACCATCGCTTCGTGCGGGCGTTGCCAAGAGCAATCAGTCCCATCTGTCCGTAAACGGCACCAATGGAAATGAAGATGGGCGCAGCGGCCATTATATATAGTAATGTGTTAAGACCTTCGTACTTCCCTCCAAGCAGAGCAGGGAGCTGAGGGGCGAGCAACACGATAAGGATGCTCACTACAAGCATCGCACAAACGACAAGGCGCAACAATTGCTGCATAGTGCGCACTCCTCCTTCGCGGTCCTCAACACTAAGTGCACTAATGCGGGGGAAGAATGCCTGCGTGAGCGGCACATACAGGATGAAGCACGCCGCACGCATCAGAGCCTCGGCGGAAGTATAGCGCCCGACGGCATCCTGAGCACAGAAAAGGGCGAGGATGACGACAAAGAGCTGAGTATAAACGCTCGTTGCGGCACGGGATAGAAACAAGGGCAGACTTTCCGACGTCTCCACGCGGATAGAACGCCACGAGAACGTGGGCGCATCCACCATCTTCAGACGCCAAAGCCAAAGGCAGGAAACAAAAGCTGTCAACATATACACCGAAGCTTGCAGAAACGCCGCGAGAGTGCTGTCGGCCTCGCTTTTCACAAACACGAACACAAGCGGGAGAAGCAGGAACTTCGAGAGCGTGTTGATAATGGCCATGTGGCGCACCTTGCCGATGCCCTGGAACATCCACATGAAGGTAAAGGCTGAGCCCACAGCCATAGGAAGCGTACAAAGGACGGCGCTGGCGTAGGGGCGGTAGGCTGGAACAAAGAACACAGGTATGAGAATGAGCGGAAGAGATACCGCAAGAAGCAAAACTTTTGCTCCTACAACGGACCAGAACACCTTCGTAAGTTCGGCACGATTGTCGCGAACGATGGCAACATGCTTCGTTGCACTAAGATCAAAGCCGAAATCTACAATGAGGACGGCAAACTGGACAACGGCGAGGGAGAAGCCTACATACGCATAGCCTTCCGCTCCCAAGACCGCCAAAAGATAAGGCAGTACGACGAGCGGAAGGAGCTTGTTGACACCCTGAAGCGCAATCAGATATAGGGAATCGACAAGTTCTTTGCGGTTATTCTTCAGGTAGTTCCTCCGTAGATTCAAGTTCTTCTCCCTTTGTTGTTTCTTCGTTGTCTGGTATTGACGATTCCACAAGCTTTTCTTGCTTCTCGCGGTCTGCACGTTTCACGACGTCGCGTCCGATAATCCACAAACACGAAGCAAGGAAACTGAGGATGAGCATAACCGCCACAAACACAACGCGCTTGGGTTGAGTAGGCTTGGCGGGAACACTCGCAGCCTGCAGGATTGTGAAAGCAGGAGTGCGCTCTTGCACCTTGTCGCGGGCAGTCTGGAGTTGCTGTGCATTCTGCGAGTAAGCGTTGTAGGCAAGTTGCATCTCATTCTCAAGGCGCTCCTCTTCCTGGCGCATCGAGGTCAGCACGAGGTCTTGGTTTGCATCGACGAAGTGCGCATACTTTTGCTGCGCCTCCTTGTACTTCTTCTGCGACTGCTCGGTAATCCCCTCCATGTACTCAACGTCGTTGCGCGCCTTGCTTGTTCGATAATCCACGATGTACTCCTGCAGCTTTTCCTGCACCATTGTAGCGACCTGTGCCGCCACTTCGGGATCCTGCATTATCACGTTGATGGTGACCATGTCGGTACGCTTATCGACGAAGCTTGAGATTGCACCACCGAGCGACTTAACCAATTGTGTCTGACGCTTGTTAAGCCTGCGCGGGTTCATTCTTGGCGTGAGCGCCTCTGGACCTGTAGCCTCCCCACTTTCGCTTGACGAGAAGTACTTGCTCCACCAAGCCGACTCCTGGTGTTTCGTCAAATAGTCGAAGAGTGTCATTGAAGAACGGCTGCCCTTCGGTGTCACGTGCTGCTTCAAGATAGCACACAGGAACTCCGGAGTACTAAGCACCTTCGGGTAAAACTCGGGATATATCGCATCCTGACTATTGCCCCCCACCTTCACGCCGGCAATAGAGGAGGCAAGGCTTGAAAGCCCACCGGCTGTAGAGTTCCCGCTGCTGACTTCGGGAATCATAACAACCTCGGAAGTATAGCTGCGGGGGATGCTGAAGATATATACGATGCTGAGTCCTCCGACAAGGATGCAGACGAGCATGATGCGCCACCAGTTTCTCCAAAGGAGACGCCACGTATAGATAACCTTTTGTATTGTATTCATTGTTTCGTGTGTCGTTTTGTGGCGTTACTTAAGTACTGTAGCGAGAACGGCCGCCAAGCTTACACCCATGGTACTCAGACTAATAATCTCGCCGAACGAAAGCCCTCGGCGCTTGGCCTTTGCTGGTACGACAAGCGAACTGCCAGGCTGAATGTCGCGTGCACGTTTGACGCGCGTCACCGTTCCGTTCATGTTGACGGCGAATACGTGGCTCTTCTTCGCTTGTTGGCTGTAGCCGCCAGCCTGATTGATGTAGTAGCTAAGCCCCTCTCCTTCCTTGTAGGCAACGGTGTTCGGATACATAACCTCTCCATTTATTGAGACGGTGTTGTTGTACTGAGGAATGACCACCCTATCGTCGGCACGGAGGACGATGTCCCACTGGTCGTTGCCAGGATTTGCGAGCGCCATGTCAAGGTTGATACCAATGGGCTTGAAGTCGCCGAGTTCCACCTTCGCAAGATTCGTAGAGTCGCCGGCTGTGATGACCTTCAGCATAGTTTGCTGGTTCAGCTTCTCTTCAGGAGTGAGGCGGCGCTCCAAACGTGCCCCCTTGGCATATGCTTCTCGCGTCAGGCCTCCAGCTTCGCGAATGAGGTCGCTCAGACGCGAAGCCTTGCGCGTCAGTGTGTATGTTCCCTCAAAAGCAACCTCGCCTTCTACGCGCACGTGCTGCTGCTCCGAGTAGCCGGGACTGCGACGTACATACACCTCGTCGAAAGGCTGAAGCTTGAAATCATTCTTTCCATCAAGGATAAAGCCCTCGCTTATCTCGAAGGAATATGACTGGGCTATATTCTCGCCCTCCTGTTGTGCGCGGTTGTTTCTGATGCGTCGCGAGACATCAACCTTCATCGTTGATGCTGCATCACGAAGTCCGCCAGCAAGAAGAATGAAGTCCTCGACACTAAGATTCTCGGCGTACTCATATTCACCGGGATAGACAACCTCTCCTTGTATGCTTAGCGTGAGTTCCGTCTGTAGCTCCGTCTTACCAGGCACGTACAATTCGTCCTCGTTGCGGAGAGGAATATCGGGAATGCGGTGCTCCATGAGTGCACGAAGGTCGATGGAGAGAGCCTCGAGCGTGCGGTCGTCGCGACGGCGGCGCATAACGACGTGGTCTATCAAGGCATCCTCAAGCGGGCCGCCAGCGGCTTCAATAAGGCCGCGTACCGTGCTTATCGTGCCGTCCATCTGGAACTTGCCCGGGCGGAATACAGAACCCTTCACCTCTACCATGTTGCTATACCTGTTCAGCGTGGAATCGACGAACAAAGAGTCGGCATCCTTCAACTGGAAACCGCCGCGCTCAAACTCGTCGAGAGTATATACAGAGAACTGCCCCCCACTCTTGCGTACAAGCGTGACAAGCCCCTGATAAGCCTCGCCAGTAAAGCCGCCTGCGTACTTGAGAAGCGTGCCCACACTCTCGTTGGTCTTCATCTCATAGTACATCGGACGGCGCACCTTTCCACGCACCTGAACAAGGCACTCATAGGGACCAACGACGATGACGTCGCCAGAAGCAAGGCGCACATTACCCGTCATCTGCCCGTTAAGAATGTAGTCGTAGATATCGACTGTAGAAATCTGGTGATTGTTGCGATATATCTTGATGTTTCGCAGAGTACCGATGTCATTAGTTCCACCCGCCATGTAGAGGGCATGAAAGACGGTTGAGAATGCTGAAAGCGTGAAGGTTCCAGGATTGCGCACCTCACCCATCACGTTCACAGTGATGGTCTTCGTCTGTCCCACCGTAAGACGGATATTGCTGCTCTGATAGCGTGATCCGAGCGTTGCACGCAGATGGCGGTTTGCCTGTTCTACACTCATGCCTGCAACGCTGACAGGTCCATAGCCCTCGAGGTCGATGGTACCATCGGGCGACACTGTTGCCTCATAGTTCTTCTGCGAAGCTCCCCATACGTCAACATATACGACGTCGCCTGCTCCGAGGCGGTAGTCAGCGGGAGTGGCTATGTTCATGTCGCTCTCGAAGGTAAGGCGACGGTTGCTAAAGATGTTGCGGCCGAACACTTCCTTTTCCTTCTTGACGCGGCGCTTACCTGTGCCCATAATCTCGTCGTACATCTCGAGCGTATCAGGTAGCACAAAGTCGAGTTCATCCTCCATGTCCTCCATCTGACGTTCGTGCTGTAGGCGGCGCTGGCGTTCTGTCAGTTCGGGTTCCTCGTCTCTCTGATTCTCAAGGCGACGACGGCGGTATGGGCTTTCGTCGGCTCTCTGTGCACGTTCTTCCATCTCGCGGCGTTTTTGTCCGTTCTGCTGACGCATACGGTCCTGTCGCTGGCGGTTGTAGCCCGAGATATCCCTTGCGCCAGGTTGCGTTCCCTGCTGCTGTCGCTCGTAGTTGCGGCGAATCTTGCGAACCCTGTCCACGGTAACGCCACGCTCGACGAGTCTTGTCATGATTTCCTCTCTGGACGTTCCCTTCTCGTTTTCGCGAATTATGAACTCCATTATTTGGCTGTCGCTCATCGTTGACTGCGCAAACGCTCCTACAGGCAAAAGCAGGAGGAGCAGGAGGATAAGGTAAGATGTCTTCTTCATGGTTCCATTATGCGCGCCTTATGCGTGCGCGCGTACGAATCTTTTATAGTTTTTATTTGTTTTCGAATGTAGTTTACGTCAGATTACTGCGCTAAAAGTGTGAAAGATGATGCTGAAATCCTTGCGCAGCGAAGCCGTCTCCAAATAATGAAGGTCCATATTCAGTCGTTCCAGCATTTTCTCCATTGTATCGGTATAGCCGTTGTACACCGTTGCTTCCGATGTAACTCCTGGCCGCATTTGGAAAAGGTCGGCATAGCGCGGGTCGCGCTCCATAATCTGGTCGATGAAGTACTGTCGCTCAGGGCGGTATCCCACGAGCGACATGTCGCCTCTCAACACGTTCCACAACTGCGGCAATTCGTCGAGGTGATGCCGACGCAGGAAGCGTCCCACAGGTGTCAGTCGCGCGTCGCCCTCCTGTTGCAGTTTGGGCTTACCATCGGGCTCGGCATCGGGCACCATCGTGCGAAACTTCAGAATGTAAAAGGGCTTGCCGCCCAAACCTATACGTTCTTGAGCATATATAACGCTGCCCTTACCCTGCATCATCAGGGCAATAGCAATAATAAGCATAAACGGCCATGCCAACAAAATGCCGGCCACAGCACACAAAACATCCAGGCTGCGTTTTACTGCTCGCTGCCACGGACGCAAGCAGCACTTTACCGTCTGGCCTTCGTGCTGCCGGTTCACAGTTTTTACTATCATATCGCTATTATAACGCACGAAAGCGGCTTTTATTGCACGTCTTGCATAAAAATAAAGTACGAAGTTTCCCGTTTTACTCATTATTACGTACTTTTGCCCACAAACAACAATCATAAAAGCAATTTCAACATGAAAAAAATCCTCTTTTTCGCCTCATTCTTCCTCGCGGCGAGTGCGGCTTTCGCAGACGAACCCATTTTGAACGAGCCTGCTGTGCCGGCAGACTCCTTGGCATCCATGACACCGGCTGAAGCGAAGCCGGCGTTCAGCCTTGCTACTTTGGCACAGAAGTTCGACCCGACCGTGAAGTTTGGCGGTTATATCATCGGGCAGTTTACGGCGAACGACACAAAGGGTGCCGACACGCACACCAACTTCAACCTCCGCCTCATCCGCCTCTATTTGAACGGATATGCGTTCCAGGACTTCTACTACCGCCTGCAGATGGAGGTGAACGGCCAACCTGGCGTTGACAAGGGGCCGCGCGTGATTGACGCGTTCATAGAATGGCAGAAATTCGACGAACTGCGCGTAAAGCTTGGTGAGTTCAAGCGCAGTTTTGGCTTCGAAAACCCGATGGCTCCACTGACGGTGGGACACGGCGCATACTCGCAGGCCACGACGAAGTTCCTCTTCAATGACCGCTGCGGCGCGCATGCCACGGGCGGACGCGACGTGGGCATACAGTTGCAGGGCGACTTCTTCCCCGCTGCCGACGGACACAAATGGCTCCACTATCAAGTAGGCCTTTTCAACGGACAGGGCATAAACCACTCCGACAAAGACCATCACAAAGACCTCATCGGTGGAATATGGGTGAGTCCTGTGAAGAACCTGCGCATAGGTGCCTTTGGCTGGGACGGACGCTATACAAACGAGAACTACAACGCCGAGAACGCCAAGCATCAGCGTCAGGTTAAGCGCGTGCGCTGGGGAACGGGCGTTGACTACGAGGCCGACTGGGTATGCCGCGCAGAGTATTACAGCAGCGTTGGCGGCGTAGTGACGGACGTCACGAAGCCCAACCGCAGCGACGCATGGTACGCAACAGTCGGCGTGCCCGTCACAAAAGGCCTCAAGATTTACGGAAAGTGGGACTGCTACCGCGACAACAAAGAGTGGAACTCCCTGCGCCAAGTGTTCGGAGTGACGGCAAACTACTGGATGGGCAAAAACTTCCTGCTCCAGGCTGGCTACAACTTCATCAGCGACCGCGCCTCCGCCGACCACTATCAGAACACCATCGACCTGCAAGTGGCAGCGCGCTTCTAAAGTCTGTTCCACGTATTCTCACATCTTCAACCACACAGATTTATGCGCCAACGCCTTACATTATCCATTTTCTTCCTGTCAGCCCTACTCCTCACCTCCTGTGGCCTCGGACGTCCGCACATCAACGGCGGCGATCAGCCCATCATGGACGGATGGACGCTGGAGCAGGCGTCTGAATTCTGGCTTGCGAGCGTGCTGACGGACGACTGGATAGCCGTACACAACGGCGAGGGACGCTGGATGACGGCTGACGAAATAGCGAAACTCAGCAAGGGACACGTAGGCGTTGACCTTCCGACGTACGACACCAATCCCGTGCCGCTGATGAACCGCACCTATCGTCAGGCGTCCACGGGCGGCTACATCACCTTCCGCGACACGCTGCTCGCGGGCGACACGCTCCACACCTTCGCCGTCGCCGAGTACGAGTTCCGCGAGCCCATGTACTTCCAGACGGACTCGCTGAGCACCACCGCCCTCGTACAGAAGCGCGGCAAGGGCATCCTGACGCTATACGCAAAGCGCACCGTACGCAACCGCGAGACGGGCGAGAGCTACGACATCCCCGAATGGAAGTCCGCCGTCATATCCGTCTATCCCGGCGGCGACAGTCTCCTCGTCTCCCGCGGCCGCTACGCTTGCGACGCATACGTGCTGGAGTAAGACGCAGTTGCGGAAAAAACGAGATGCCGTACTCGAGGTGAGTACGGCATCTCGTTTTATCGTTGGTCGTAGGCGTGGCGGGGATAGTCGATGGTGTAGTGGAGGCCACGGCTCTCCTTGCGTTCCAAGGCCTGCCGAGTGATGAGGTAGCCTACGTTGATCATGTTTCGGAGCTCGCAAATGTCGGGCGTGGCCTTGACGCGCTTGAAGAGCTCCTCCGTCTCTTCGTAGAGGAGGTCGAGTCGCGTCCACGCGCGGTGCAAGCGCAAATCGCTGCGCACGATACCTACATAGTTGGACATGATCTGCCCTACTTCGCGCACGTCCTGCGCGATGAGCACCTTCTCCTCGTTCGTCATCGTACCCTCGTCGTTCCATTCGGGAACCTTGTCGTTGAACGCATATTCGGCGATGTGCTCAAGGCTGTGCGTCGCGGCTTTCTCGGCATACACGACGGCCTCGATGAGCGAGTTGGAAGCCAGGCGGTTGCCGCCGTGAAGCCCCGTGCAGGAGCACTCGCCAATGGCATAGAGGCGATGAATGCTGGAACATCCGTTGAGGTCCACCTTAATACCTCCGCAGAAATAGTGCTGACAGGGCACGACGGGAATCATCTCCTTCGTTATGTCGATACCGATGGAGAGGCATTTCTTATATATATTGGGGAAGTGCTTCTTCGTCTCCTCGGCATCCTTGTGGCGCACGTCGAGGCATACGTGGTCGAGGCCGTGAATCTTCATTTCGCGGTCGATGGCACGTGCGACGATGTCACGCGGAGCCAGCGAGAGGCGCTTGTCGTACTTCTGCATGAACTCCTCGCCAGTAGGCAGACGCAGGATACCGCCATATCCACGCATGGCCTCGGTAATCAGGTAGGCGGGATGCGTTTCGCCTTGGTGGTAGAGGGCTGTAGGATGGAACTGCACGAACTCCATGTCCTGCACCGTTGCCTTTGCGCGGTACGCCATTGCGATGCCGTCGCCGGTAGCTATTTCGGGGTTCGTCGTCGAGGCATATACGGCACCCACGCCACCCGTGGCGAGCACGGTCACCTTGGAGAGTATGGTGTCCACCTTCTTCGTGTCGGGGTCGAGGACATAGGCGCCGTAGCACTCGATGTCGGGAGTGCGCCGCGTGACTTCTACGCCCAAGTGGTGCTGCGTGATAATCTCGATGGCGAAGTGGTTCTCGAGGACGGTGATGCGCTTGTGGCGGCGCACAGCCTGAATGAGCCCACGCTGAATCTCGAAGCCCGTGTCGTCGGCGTGATGAAGGATGCGGAATTCTGAATGTCCGCCTTCGCGATGTAGGTCGAACTCACCTTGTTCATTCTTGTCGAAGTTCACGCCCCATCGCACGAGGCGCTCGATGCCTGCAGGTGCGTTCTCGACGACCTGTCGCACGGCTGCGGGGTCGCTGATGTAGTCGCCAGCAATCATCGTGTCCTCGATATGCTTTTCGAAGTTGTCGAGTTTCAGGTTCGTCACGCTTGCCACGCCGCCCTGCGCCTTTGCCGTATTAGCCTCCTCAATGGATGTCTTGCACACGAGTGCCACCCTACCCTTTCCGCTCGCAGCGGCCTGCAGCGCATAGCTCATGCCGGCAACGCCAGAGCCTATCACCAGGAAATCAAATTTGCGAATCATATATTATATATGTGTGTTTGAGTTCTTTCTTCGCCGCAAAATTACACATTGTTTCTAAAAAAATCAGAAAAAGTGTAGTTTTTGCGCCCTTGCTTGCGTCTTATCTAAAAAACAATACGTATTTTTGCGCGTTCATACGCTCTGCGAATAACAACAACCAAATCAAATCAATCTAATAACAACACAAAATCCTATGAAAAAGGTAAAACTTCTACTCGTGCTGTTAGGACTGGCAATGATTGCGCCGGTTTCAGCACAATTCAACCAGCCGCTGCCGGTTGACCCTGAAGTGCGCCTCGGCGTCCTGCCCAACGGACTGACGTACTACATCCGTCACAACGCACTCCCCGAGAAACAGGCATTCTTCTACATTGCGCAGAAGGTGGGCTCAGTTCAGGAGGAGGAAAGCCAGCGCGGCCTTGCTCACTTCCTTGAGCACATGGCTTTCAACGGCTCACAGAACTTCAAGGGCAACAGCCTCATCAGCTATTGCGAGAAGATCGGTGTGAAATTCGGCCAGAACCTTAACGCCTACACCTCAACTGACGAGACCGTTTACAACATCGACAACGTGCCCGTCAGCGAGAGCAACATCGACAGCTGTCTGCTCATCCTCCACGACTGGTCTGGATACCTCGACCTCGAAGAAGAGGAAATCCAGAAGGAGCGTGGTGTGATCCACGAGGAGTGGCGCCTGCGCAGCTCTGCCTCGCAGCGCATCTTCAACCGCAACCTCGAAACGCTCTACCCGGGCAGCCGCTACGGTAAGCGCATGCCTATCGGACTGATGAGCGTCGTGGACAACTTCTCACCCGAAGAACTCCGCTCGTACTACAAGAAATGGTACCGTCCGAACCTTCAGGCCATCATCGTTGTCGGCGACATCGACGTTGACCAGGTTGAAGCAAAGGTGAAGAACATCTTCTCCGAAATCCCCAACCCCGAGAACGAGGCTCCCTACGAGCTTTATCCCGTGCCCGACAACGACGCGCCCATCTACGTAGTCGATAAGGACAAGGAGCAGCAGAACTCTGTAATTCTCGCTATGTTCAAGACTGAGACGATGTCGCGTGAGGAACGCGGTTCGATGGCATACCTCATGCAGAACTACCTCGTAAACCTCATGACATCCGTCATCGACGAGCGTCTCGAGGAACTCTCGCAGAAGCCCGACTGCCCATTCCTCGGCGCAGGCGTAGGCTATAGCCACTACCTGCTCTCGAAGACTGTTCAGGCATTTGCCTTGAGCGCCATTCCCAAGGACGGCCGACTGGAAGAGACACTGCAGGTGCTGCTGCGCGAGGGCCGTCGTGCCGCTGAGTTCGGCTTCACCGCTACAGAGTATGAGCGCTCGAAGGCCAACTACCTGAGCTCGCTCGACAAGATCTACAGCAACAAAGACAAGCGCTACAGCAGCCAGTTTGTCAATGAGTATGTGCGCAACTTCCTCGACAAGACACCTATCCCATCGCTCGACGATGAGTATATGATGCTCAAGCAGATTATTCCAGCCATTCCTCTGGAAGCCATCAACGAGTACATGAAAGAGCTGGTGTCGCCCACCGACACTAACATGGTGGTGCTCACCCTGCTCAACGAGAAAGAGGGTAACACCTACCCCACCGAGGACGGACTGCGCAAGGCTATTGCCGCCGGACGTGCCGACAAGGTGGAGGCATACGTTGACAATGTCAAGGACGAGCCACTGGTG
>ONWB01000055.1 GCA_900321445.1 uncultured Prevotellaceae bacterium
AACTATAATCAGCAGTGTGGCTAAGGTGGTGCTGCCTTTTGTGTTGGGTGGCGCTATCTTGTGGTGGATGTACCGAGGCACCGACTGGCAGGGCTTCTTGCAAATCGTCGGCACTGAGATGCACTGGGGCTGGATGCTGTTCAGCCTGGTGTTTGGCGTGCTGGCGCAACAGGTACGCGCCTGGCGCTGGCGCCTTGCCCTCGACCCCTTGGACGAGCATCCGCGGCGTTCGACGACGGAGGACGCTATCTTCATATCCTACGCCGCGAGCCTCGTGGTGCCGCGTGTGGGCGAGGTGATGCGATGCGGAAGCCTGCAGCGCAGCGACGGTGTGCCGTTTGCGAAGGGGCTCGGCACGGTGGTGACGGAGCGCATCGTGGACTCGCTGATGATTGTCGTGCTGACGACGCTGGCGTTCATGACGCAGATTCCTGTGTTCATGGACTTCCTCGCCACGACGGGTACGGACTTGCACGGCATTTTCTCGCGCTTCACAACGACGGGGTATCTTGTCACGTTGCTGTGCCTCGTGATGGCGGCAGCGGCGGGGATATACCTCATTAAGAGATACATACGCCGCGGCGGCGACCTGCTGCGGCAACTCCGCGACGGCATCCTGAGCCTGCGCCATGTGCGCTCGCTATGGCTGTACCTGCTGTATAGCCTGCTAATATGGGTGTGCTACTTCCTGCACTTCTACGTGGCGTTCTTCTCCTTCGACTTCACGGCTGTCGTGTCGCCGATGAATGCCTTCCTGGTGTTCTGCGTGGGCAGTTTTGCGGTCCTCGTCCCCACGCCGAATGGTGCCGGCCCTTGGCACTTCGCCGTGAAGACGATGCTCGTGCTCCTCTACCCTACCCTCATCACGGAGCAGCAGGCGATACTCTTCGCCCTCGTCGTCCACACCATACAGACGGGACTGGTCGTCCTGCTCGGCGCATGGGGATGGGCAGACCTGGGGAGGAGGAAGAGAGTTAAAAGTTTATAGTTTATAGTCAGTGTAAAGTTGAAAGTTGAGAGTTTCTCGGAGAAATCAGAGGACTCGGAGGACTCAGAGGACTCGGAGAACTCATAATATCCTGAAAACCTAAATCCAACAATATGAGCGAAATCAAAAACCTACAACCGCAGGCCGTATGGAAGAACTTCGACCTGCTGACACAGGTGCCGCGCCCAAGCGGACATCTTGAAAAAGTACAGAAATTCCTCCTCGACTGGGCGGCAGAACACAACATCGAGGCTTGTAAGGACGAGGCTGGCAACATACTGATGCACAAGCCCGCCACGCCTGGCTACGAGGACCGCAAAGTGGTCACGCTGCAGGGACACATGGACATGGTGCCGCAGAAGACGAAGGAGAGTGCGCACAACTTCGAGACCGACCCCATCGAGACGTACATCGACGGCGACTGGGTGAAGGCGAAGGGTACCACGCTGGGTAGCGACGACGGCATGGCTGTGGCTACTATCATGGGCATCTTCGAGGACGACACTATTCCCCACGGTCCGCTGGAGGGCTTCATCACTGCCGACGAGGAGACGACGATGTACGGCGTGGAACACATGACTGCCGACCTGCTGAAGGGCGAAATACTCCTGAACCTCGACAACGAGACGGAGGGCGAGATGATTATCGGTTCTGCTGGCGGCGTGAACCAGAACGCCGAACTGGAATACAAGGAAGAGGCTACCGACAAGGACGACGTTGCCCTGAAGGTGACTATCAAGGGACTGCTCGGAGGCCACAGTGGACTGGAAATCAACGAAGGACGCGCCAACGCGAACAAGCTGATGGGACGACTCGTGCAGGACGCCATAGCAAACTACGAAGCACGCCTCTGCTGCTGGGAGGGCGGCAACATGCGCAACGCCATCTGCAACCACGCTGAAGTGGTGCTCTGCTTCCCCGCAGAACATGCCGAGGCCTTCAAGGAAGAGGCTATCCCCGACTGGACTAACGTGTTCAAGAATGAGTACGCTGCCACGGACCCCGGCCTGGACGTAGAAGTAAGCGGCGTGGCCCTGCCCGCGATGCAGGTGCCCGCAGAGATTGCCGACAACCTCGTGAACGCCATCTGCGCCTGCCACAACGGCGTTATGCGCATGATACCCGAGGTGCCGAACATCGTCGAGACGAGCTCGAACCTTGGTGTCGTAAGCATCGGAGGCGGCAAGGCTGCCTTCACCATCCTTGTGCGCAGTAGTCGCGACAGCATGCGTGCCTGCTGCTGCGAGACCGTCGAGAGCGCACTCACGATGGCGGGCATGAAGGTGGACTACGACCACGCATATCCTGCATGGCAGCCGAACCCCGAGAGCGAAATCGTCAAGCTGATAAGAAGCGTATATAGCCAGCTATTCGGCAACGAGCCTAAGGTGGAAGTGATTCACGCTGGCCTGGAATGTGGCGTCATTGGTGCCAAGTATCCCAAGATGGACTTGATAAGCTTCGGCCCCACACTCCGCAGCCCGCACACTCCCAACGAGCGTTGCTACATCCCCAGCGTGGACCGCTACTGGCGCTTCGTGCTCGAGACGCTGAAGCAGGTGCCGAGAAAGGAATAATAGAAACCCGCTCCAGCCTCCCCCACACACGGGGGGAGGCTTTCTGAGCGACTGAGAACTATTTAATAACAAATTGTCAACGAGTCAGATGAAACGCGCGTCTGCCCCTCCTCTCCCTCCGCCCAACCAGACGGAGGGAGAAGGTGTAGTCGCGAAAAAGAATAGGCGTCTGCGCTACGGCATCGTGATTGCCGTGGGCGTGGCGGTTGTGGTATTCCTATTCTTTACGAATCCGCTGGAGAGCCAGCTTGCGCCGAAGTGCTTCTGGAAACTTGCCACGGGTACTGACTGCCCAGGTTGCGGCTTCCAGCGCGCCCTGCATGCGTTCCTGCATGGGAACTTCGCCGATGCCGCGCGCTACAACTTCTTCCTCATCCTCGCCCTGCCCTACCTCTTTGCCGTCATCCTCAGCGACTTAGTGTTTCGCGGCGAGAGACGAGAGCGATGGCAGCGCTTCACCCACAGCCGCTACACGCTTTGGGCATACATCATCATATACTGCGTATGGTGGGTTGTGCGCAACATACTGGGCATTTAGGCGTGCATAAGGCTGGCTTTTAGGTACGCAGGAGGGAGGAATTTGCGCGATTTTCGTGCGATTTTCGTGCGATTTCGGACATAAATGCGAAAAAAAAGCCCTCTTCTTGTTGCAGGTTATGAAAATTTGTTAATTTTGTGGCGAAAACGTGCAGAATATTCAACAACAATTCTATAACATCTAAACTCATCACTATGAACAGCTATTACTATCTCGATGCTGCCAACCAGCAGCAGGGTCCCCTTGATGGCAATCTTCTTCCCTCAAAGGGCGTTACGGCACAGACTCTCGTTTGGGCAAACGGAATGGCAGAATGGACAGCCGCAGGTCAGGTAGCTGAGCTTCAGCCGCTCTTCGCTGCACAGCCCGCAGCTGCTCCCGCACAGCCTGCATATCAGCAGCCTGCACAGCCTGCATATCAGCAGCCCGCTCAGCCCGCATACCAGCAGCCACAGCCTGCATACCAGCAGCCCGCATATCAGCAGCCTGCATATCAGCAGCCCGCTCAGCCCGCAGCTGGTGCTCCTGCTAAGCCCGACAACTACCTCGTATGGGCAATCCTCACCACTATTTGCTGCTGCCTTATCACGGGTATTGTTTCTATCGTTTACTCAACGAAGGTTGACGGTCTCTATGCAGCTGGTCAGTATGCTGAAGCACAGGCCGCAGCTAAGAGCGCAAAGACATGGGCTATCGTTGGTGCTATCCTCGGTGGTATAGTTTACCTTATCTATGTCATCTATGTGCTCCTCCTCGGCGGTGCTCTATTTGCAGCTGGCAGTGGTAGTTGGTAATATGGTTTGAACAAACCTTTTTCTAAGACTATAACGCGACCATTGTTCTTCGACATGTGGAAGACAATGGTCGCTTCTTATGCACCCCTTGCACACCATGACGATACTCATGCTCGCCACGCTGGCGGCTTACTTGCTCATACTCGGCATCGTGTCCTTCTGCAATCGTAGCGCGAAGGACAACGACGCATTTTTCCGCGCCGAGCGCAAGGCTCCGTGGGCGATGGTGGCTTTGGGGATGGTGGGTGCAAGCATCAGCGGCGTCTCGCTGGTGAGCGTGCCGGGATGGGTGGCATCTACGGGCATGACGTACTTGCAGATGTGCATGGGCTTCGTAGCGGGCTACCTTGTCGTGGCTTTCGTGCTGCTGCCCTTGTACTACCGCCTGCGGCTCACGAGCATCTACGCATACCTGGGCGAGCGCTTCGGCATGAGGACGCGGCGCACTGGTGCGCTGTTCTTCTTCCTGTCGAAGCTTACGGGGGCCTCGGCGCGGTTGTACCTGTCGGTGTTTGTAATCGCGCAGTTTGCGCATTTCCGGAATGCGGAGGTTGTGCTCTCCGTCGCCGTGCTCATTATTATATATTTATACACGCGCGCACGCGGGCTGAGTACGATAGTGCGGACGGACGCCTTGCAGACGGTGTGCCTCGTGCTTGCGATGGTGGGCATACTGTGGGCTGCCATCGATGCGCTCGGGACGGACCTCGTGGGGGCTTGGGGCATGATTGTGGAGAGTCCGATGAGCCGCGTTTTCGAATGGGACGTGGGCAGCAAGCAGGCATTCTGGAGGCAGTTTCTCAGCGGCGTGTTCATCGTCGTCGTCATGACGGGCCTCGACCAGGACATGATGCAGAAGAACCTCTCCTGCCGCACGCTTCGCGACGCGCAGAAGAACATGTGCAGCTATGGGCTGGCGTTCCTGCCCGTCAACGCCCTGCTCCTCGCCCTGGGCATACTCCTCTACGCGCTCCTCGCCGCGCGGGGCCTGTCCCTCGAGGGGCATCCCGACGCCCTGCTCCCCAAGCTCGTTGCCGAGGGTGCCTTGGGGAGGTGGGTGGTGGTGCCTTTCACGATAGGCATTGCGGCTGCCGCGCTCTCGTCCGCCGACTCTGCGCTGACGGCCCTGACGACGAGCTTCTGCATCGACATCCTCAGAATCGAGGAGCGCGGGATGCCCAGGCAGCGCGCAGAGAGGCTGCGCCGCATCACGCACATTGCCATGCTCGCGGGCGTGTTCCTCTGCATGATGATAATACGCATTGCGGGCACGCCGAACATGATAGACACTATCTACCGCATGGCGTCGTACACCTACGGCCCGCTGCTCGGCCTGTACGCCTTCGGCATGACGACGCGGCGCCCCGTGCGCGACGGGTGGGTGCCTGTGGTATGCCTCGTCGTGCCCGTCGCATGCGCCCTGCTCGACATCTATTCTCCCCAGCTTTTCGGCTATTCTTTCGGCTACGAGCTCCTCCTCGTAAGCGGCGCCCTGACGATGCTTATGCTCCGCCTCCTGCTGCCTCCCGCACGTTCCCGCTGAGCCTCCCGCAGGCTCCAGCTCCTCCTCCCGCACGTTCCCGCTGAGGATTTCCCCCTTGATACTTTCTCTTTTTTTGACAAAATTCCTCGGCTTGGCGTTTCGAGCCGAGGAAAACCTCGGGCAAGGTAGAGGAAATCCTCGGACAAGGTAGAGGAAAACCTCTGTCAAGGTAGAGGAAAACCTCGGGCAAGGTAGAGGAAAACCTCTATCAAGGTAGAGGAAAACCTCGGGCAGGGTAGAGGAAAACCTCGGGCAGGGTTGCGAAGCCGAGGTTTTTTGAAAGAGGTGCGGCTCGGGGAGGTCGGAGGGTGCCGCGAACATGCTCCGCAGGGGGCAAAACAAGCAGATAGCCCAGGGCGCTGCCCCGAGCTATCTGCTCAGTATTTATGCCTTATCCGAGGGGGTCGGGAAAGGGGATGTTGCTTTTAGAAAGCCGTGAAGCCCTGGGCTTTCAGGGGGAACTCCTGCCCGTCGCGCGTCACGAGGACGGAGCCGAGTTCGGGCTTGGTGATGGCTCCGATGACTTTCACGTCCTTCAGCTGCGCCACGCGGTCGTGGTCCGTGAGGGGAACGGTGAAGAGCAGCTCGTAGTCCTCGCCGCCATTCAGTGCGCACGTTGTCACGTTCATGTTGAACTCCTCAGCACAGAGTGCCGTCTGGTAGTCGAGGGGTATGCGCTCCTCGTACACGCGGCATCCGCATCCGGAGGCCTTGCAGATGTGTAGGAGCTCGGAGGAGAGTCCGTCGCTCACGTCCATCATCGCCGTCGGGCGTATGCCAGCCTCGCGCAGCTGCTCGACGATGTCGTAGCGTGCCTCGGGCTTCAGCAGTCGTTCGAGCAGATACTCGTGGCCTGCGAAGTCGGGCTGCGCGGCCTCGACGTCCGTAGCGGGGCGGCTCTCGAAGACGCGCTTCTCGCGCTCCATGAGCTGTAGCCCCATGTATGCGGCACCGAGGTTTCCGCTTACGCATACGAGGTCGTTGAGCTGCGCACCACTACGCAGCACCACATCCTCGGGGGCTGCGTCGCCGATGCACGTTATGCTTATGGCGAGGCCCGTCATGGAGCTGCACGTGTCGCCGCCGACGATGTCCACGCCGCGCTCCTCGCATGCAAGGCGCAGCCCGGCGTACAAGTCCTCGAGGTGCTCCACCTGGAAGCGCTTGCCGACGGCTATCGACACGACGAGCTGGCGCGGCGTGCCGTTCATGGCGTAGATGTCCGAGAAGTTCACCTGCGCCGCCTTGTAGCCGAGGTGCTTGAGGGGCGTATATACAAGGTCGAAGTGGATGCCCTCCATGAGCATGTCGGAGGTCACCAGCACCCGTCGGTCGGGGTATGACAATACGGCGCAGTCGTCGCCCACGCCCAGCTTCGTCGAGGCGTTCTGGGGCGTGATGCCATGCGTCAAGTGGTCGATGAGTCCAAACTCACCGAGTTCAGAAATCTGCATCTCGAATTGCGAATCAGAAGTAGAAACCCAGGCCGATCTTCAGTCCTACGGTGCTGCCGTCGCTGAAGTCGTTCGTGGACATCTTGTAATAGACGGCGGGCTCGACCGCGAGGTAGTGGTTCAGGTAGAACGTGTAGCCAATCTCTACCGGGATGAGGAAGTCGTTGGCATCGGGAGTGAAGTGCGCGTACTCGACACCGGCGCCGAGGAACAGGCCGTTCTGCAGGATATGATATCGCACGCCGGCACCGAAGTTGAAGTTATCCATGTGCTTCGCGTGGTCGTAGCCGGCATACGCCTTCGCCATCCAGTTGTCGGCGAAGAAGTAGCCAGCCTCCGCGCTTACGCCAAAGCGGAAGTCGGACTTCGTGTTGTAGGAAAGGCCGAGGTTGGTGAGCGATGTGCCGATGTACTTCGTTCCTTCCGTGAACTGTGCGTTGGCACTAATACTTGCGCAGCATACGAGCAGCGCTACAAAAAGCTTTTTCATTGTCGTTTATGGTTTTAATGTTGTTGTTTTCTACCTAAAGCTCTCCGTCAGGAGCTGTATCTCCACTTTCGGCTCTATGCGTTCGTAGAGGATGTTATAGACGGCATCGAGAATGGGCATGTTTACGTGGAAGTGGCGGTTCAGGCGCTTCATCGTAGCCGTGCCATAGTAGCCCTCGGCAATCATCTCCATCTCCATCTGCGCACTCTTGACGCTGTAGCCGCGCCCAATCATCGTACCAAAGACACGGTTGCGCGAGAAGTTCGAATATCCCGTCACGAGCAAGTCGCCGAGATACGCCGTCTCATAGACGTTGCGGTCGATGGGATAGACGGCCTTCAGGAAGCGGTTCATCTCCTGGACGGCATTCGACATGAGCACGCTCTGGAAGTTGTCGCCATACTTCAGTCCGAAGCAGATGCCCGCGGCGATGGAATAGACGTTCTTCAGCACCGAGGCATACTCGATGCCCACGATATCGTCGGACGTGCGCGTCTTTACGTACGGCGACGCCAGCAACGCGGCAAACTCCTTGGCTGTTTCCCTGTTCGTGGAGCCTATGGTCAGGTACGTCAGGCGTCCCAGCGCCACCTCCTCGGCATGGCTCGGCCCGCCGATTACTGCGAGGTTGCTGTCGGGGACGTTGTAAACCTGTCGGAAGAATTCGCTGACGACGAGCTCCTCCTCGGGGATGATACCCTTGATGGCGGTGACGATGAACTTGTCCGCCAGATTGACGCGCAGCTTCCTGAGATGGTTCTTCAGGTATGGCGACGGGGTGGCGAAGATGAGTGTGCTAGCCTGCCTCACGGCTTCGTTGATGTCGCTCGTAAACACTATCCGCGACGTGTCGAAATGTACGCTGGAAAGATACGACGGGTTGTGCTCCAGGCGCAGGAAGTCGTCGATGGCATCCTGGCGGCGCATATACCACACGAGGGGGTCGGCGCTCGTCCCTTCAGGCAGCCCCAAAGCAGCGCCGCCCTTCGCCTTGAAGGCTTCGAGCACGATTTTCGCTATGGCCGTAGCCCAGCTGCCGCTTCCGAATATCGCTACTTTTCCTAACATGTTTGGAGTGGAGGGGGGAATGAGGGCGTTATTGCTGTGCGAGCTTCTCCTGCCAAGAGGCTATCTCCTCAAGAGAAGGCCGCTGAATCTCAACGATGTTTTTGTATTTCTTGGCAAGCTCGCCTATTTGCTGCTGCACCTTCTGCGGATTCACGTCCGCGAGGTCCTTGACGAGGTAGTACCCCACCTTCTGCAATACAGGCACGAGCTCCTCGGGGATGCCGACGGCTGTGTAAGCCTCCGCCTTGTCGCGCGGCACGCGGGCTTCGGGCTTCATCTGTGGGAAGAAGAGTACCTCCTGGATGAAGGGATTTCCCGTCATGAGCATTACGAGGCGGTCGATGCCTATGCCTATGCCACTCGTTGGCGGCATGCCGTACTGCAGGGCGCGCAGGAAGTCCTGGTCGATGAGCATGGCTTCGTCGTCGCCCTTGGCAGCGAGTCGCATCTGGTCCACGAAGCGTTCCTCCTGGTCGATGGGGTCGTTGAGCTCGGAGTATGCGTTGGCAAGCTCCTTTCCGTTCACCATGAGTTCGAAACGCTCCGTCAGCCCTGGCTTCGAGCGGTGCATCTTCGTCAGCGGCGACATCTCGACGGGGTAGTCGATGATGAACGTGGGCTGTATGAAACTGCCCTCGCAGAATTCGCCGAAGAGTTCGTCGATGAGCTTGCCCTTGCCCATGGTCTCGTCCACGTCCATCTCCTTCGAGAGGCAGAAGGCGCGGATTTCCTCCTCCGTCTTGCCCTCGCAGTCGAAGCCCGTCTTCTCCTTGATAGCCTCAAGGATGGGCAGGCGGCGGTATGGAGCCTTGAAACTGATGACGTTGCCGTCGATTTCCGCCTCGGGCTTGCCGTTGACGGCTATGCAGATGCGCTCCAGGAGCTGCTCCGTGAATGACATCATCCACTTGTAGTCCTTGTACTGGACGTACAGCTCCATGCACGTGAACTCGGGGTTGTGGTTCTTGTCCATACCCTCGTTGCGGAAGTTCTTGCCGATTTCGTAAACGCCTTCGAAGCCGCCTACGACGAGGCGCTTCAGGTAGAGCTCCGTGGCGATGCGCATATACATGTCCTCGCCGAGGGCGTTGAAGTGCGTAACAAACGGGCGCGCACTTGCACCGCCGGGTATGTTCTGCAATATGGGCGTTTCTACCTCGGTATATCCCGCCTCGTCGAGGGCCTCGCGCAGGGTGCGCAGCACTATGGCGCGCTTGTGGAACGTGTCCTTCACCTGCGGGTTGACGATGAGGTCAACGTAGCGCTGGCGATAGCGCAGCTCGGGGTCGGAGAAGCCGTCGAACACCTCGCCCTCCTTCTCCTTCACGACGGGCAGCGGCTTCAGGCTCTTGCTGAGGAGCGTTATCTCCTGCGCATGGACGCTGATTTCGCCCGTTTGCGTGCGGAACACAAAGCCCTTAACGCCGATGAAGTCGCCGAGGTCGAGGAGCTTCTTGAAAACTACGTTGTAGAGGTCCTTGTTCTCGTCGGGACAAATATCGTCGCGCGTGACATACACCTGAATCCTTCCCTTCGAGTCCTGAATCTCGGCAAAGCTCGCCTTGCCCATAATGCGGCGGCTCATCATGCGGCCAGCTATGCACACCTGACGCGGCGCTTCCGCGTCGTCGGAAAATTCAGCCCTTATGTCGGTAGAGAATGCATTGGTAGGATATTCTGCCGCTGGGTACGGGTCGATACCCATGCGGCGCAACTCGTCGAGGGCTTGTCGGCGCCCCAGTTCCTGTTCGCTAAGTTCGAATATATTCATTGTTTGTTTTCTATATTTTGTCTGATTTTGTCTGACTTTGTCTGCAAAAATATGCCTTTTATTTCATTTCACAAAGTTTTCGCCGCGATATAGTGCATTTCTGCTACCTTTCGGTCTGTATTATCTCGCATTTGTCAGTGTTTTTTGCAAATTCGTCGTAGGTTATGCGGCCGACCTTGCCACACACTATGCGCCCAGAAAGCGGATTTTTTATCTCCGTAACGGCGCCAATGATGCTGGCGTTCACCTCAGAATCCTCGAAGATGCGGTCGCAGGCGGCATCGAAGGTGCAGTCCTCGAGCACAAGGTTGCGACAATAGCACAGGGGCTGCTCGCCAGCAATGTGGCAACGCACGAGGCGCAGGTTCTTCGAATGCCAGCCGAGGTATTCGCCGTCCAAGACGCTGTCGAATACTGTTACGTTCTCCGTCTCCCAGAAGGAGTCCTTCGTTACGATGTGGGCGTTGCGAACGACGGCATTCTTGACGTACTGGAAAACATACTTCGAGTCGCTCTCAAGGCCATCGATGTCGATATCCTCGCAGAACATGAAGGGGTACGTACCTTCGTGGAGCTTCACATTCCTGAGTTTCAAGCCATATACGCGCCAAAAAGTCTCGTCGGCATCAGTAATGCTTACGTTGCGAAGTTCGAGGTTGTGCATCTCGCGAAAGAACTTGGGACCATCGATGGTGCAGTCCTCCATCAGCATATTGTCGCTGTACCATATCGCCGAGCGCGAGCCTACGGCAAAATAGCACTTGCTGATATGGCTGCCGTCAACGTGCCACCAAGGGTATTTGCCATAGAACCTCGCCACCGAACTTTTCGTTCTTAATTAGTTTTTTCATTCTTATGTTGATAGTTTATTGTCGGAGTTTTGGGAGGTCTCAGAGGACTCGGAGGACTCGGAGGACTCAGAGGACTCAGAGGACTCAGAGCTTCCAGCGGTTTTTCTCTCCTGCTTCGGCAGCCAGCTGTGGGAGTGCAGGCGTATGAGGAAGATGACGCCCCTGAAGGTAAGCTCCACAGCCATCGCCGTCCAAACGCCGTCCAAGCCCATACTGCCCACGAGCAGGAGTGCCAACGTTATGCGCACTCCCCACATGGAAGCAAGGTTCATCAGTGCGGGAACGGTTGTCGTACCTGCACCCACAAACGCTCCGTAGCATACTATGGCGCAGCCAAACATGGGCTCGGCAAACGCTTCAATGCGCAGAGCCGAAGCGCCGAGGTCGATGATTTCCTGCTGCGGCGACATTATGCCCATGATGCTGTCAGCGCCAAAGTATAGCACAACGCCCATAATGCCCATGATGAGCATTGCCATCATCACACTGACGCCTGCCAAGCGACGCGCCATATACCATCTACGAGCACCAACGCTCTGCCCGACGAGCGTGGTCGCAGCGTCGCTGATGCCATAGCCGGGCATGTAGCAGATGCTCTCAGCAGTGATGGCGAATGAGTTTGCCGCTATCGCAAAGGCACCCAGAGGAGCCACGATGACTGTGATGAAAATCTGCGCGCAACTCATCAGCATGTGCTGAAGCCCAATGGGCGTACCAATACCAAGTGCGCGCCTCACCGTAGCAAGCCGAGGGACAAACGTACGCCATCCGTTCCAGCGCTCGCCGAGAATGCGCAGCGGTCCTTGACGGCGGGCTATTATCCATAGCATCGTACACACTACGACGACAAAAGCAAAGCCTGTACCAAGGGCTGCGCCCGCCACGCCCAAGCCTGCGCCAGGCATTGTCAGGGTAATACCGCCGATGCAAACCTCGCGAGTGGGGAATATGAGTAGGAAATTCAATACAACGTCGAGGACGCACAGCCCCGCCTCCATAATACTGGGCGTCTTTATGTCGCCTGCACACCTGAGTACGCCGGCACCAAACTGGTTCATTATCATGAAGGGAGCAAAAACGGAGAAGAGCAGGAAATAGGTGCTGGCATCAGCCTGAATCTCAGGGCCGCCGCCCAGCCAAACCGGCAACCACCTACTAACAACAACACCCGCAAGGGCAAGCGTAGAGGCGAAGGCGAGACACGTCGTGAAACCCTCCTTCAAAACACTGCGCGCAGCGGCATCCTCCTTCGCACCAATGCGATGCGCCACCTGGACATAGAAACCAGTGGCGAGGGCGCCTGTCAAACCGCCAAAAAGCCATAACGTAGTCTCAACAATGCCTATGCTTGCTGCCTCGTTCGCCCCAAGATGCCCCACCATTGCCGCATCGATGAAGAACATCGTCACCGTTGCTATCTGCGCCAACATGGCAGGCAGCGACAAATGATACACAAGCGTCAACTGCTGACGCGGCGACAGCTCGCGACCATCGCGCAGCAACGAAAGCAAGCGCTCGGAGACATTCTGCTTCTTGACGTTTCCCATTTTACCTGTCTAATAGCGCGGGCGAAAGTACAAAAACGCATCGAAAATACAAAATATAAAGATGTGTGTTGAAAAAAATCGTAGGTATTTTGCATTTTTATAGTACTTTGTATTGCAAAGTAGCTTGGAAAACCATATTTTTGCACCCAGAAACAGGAATTACATGGATTCCGACGACACAAAAGTCGCTAAAAACGCAGATTATTAACCCACCTAAAAAGCGAACAAGCACAAAATGGACATTGAAAACGTAAAGTCGCAAATGCGAAAGGGACTGATGGAGTACTGCATCATGCAACTCCTGCACGGCGGCGAGCTTTACGCTACAGACATCCTCAGCCTCCTAAAGGCAGCGAACATGCTTGTAGTGGAAGGCACACTCTACCCCATCCTCTCGCGCCTGCGCCGAGAAGGACTGCTGACTCACCGTTGGCAAGAGTCGAAGATGGGACCGCCGCGAAAATACTTCGTGCTTACCTCCGAAGGCGAGGCGGCACTAAGCGAACTGGACGAAGCTTGGAGGCAGCTTTCCGCCTCAGTAGCAAAAGTCAAACGCACAGCATCTGAAAGAATTGAAAACAACATGTAACGCAAAAAACCAACAACAATGAAAAAGAACATAACCATCAACCTTTTCGGCTCGCTCTACAACATCGACGAGGATGCTTGCGAATTGCTGGAGAAATACCTCAACAACATGAAGTCGTTCTTCTCGCGCAGGGAAGGCGGCGAGGAGATTGCTGAGGACATAGAGTGCAGAGTTGCCGAGATTCTGGCAGAGAAAAAGGCTGCCGGCGTCGAAGCTGTCACCATTGAGCATATTGAAGAAATCATCAAGCGCATCGGCAATCCCGAACAGATGGACGAGGCAGACGAAACCGCCACCACAGCCAGCGGCAACGGGACACAAATCCCGCCACCGCCACCATCGTCGCAAAAGAACGCGGAAAAAAGGTTCTTCCGCGACCCCGAGGACAAAATGCTTGGCGGCGTACTGTCTGGACTCACACACTACTTCGGTGGTTCCGACCCCCTGCCCTGGCGCATCATATTCCTTATTCTGTGCTTTGTAACGTGGTCAGGTTTGGCCATTGTATATTTGGTACTTTGGGCTCTTATTCCAGAAGCAAAGACCGCAGAGGACCGTCTGATGATGTACGGACGACCCGTGAACACGCAGACACTGAACGAGGAAATCATGCGCGGCACGGAAAAGGCGAAGGCTTTCATCCAGAATCCGCAGAATAGGTCGCAGGCGACAGGCTGCATAATGGGAATACTGCGATTCTTCGTGCTATGCTTCAAGGTTCTGGCGATATTCTTCTTAGGTGCAATGCTCTTCGGCGTAGTAATAGCACTGTTCCACCTTATTATGGGAGGGTTTATGCCCTTCGAGAATAATTCACACTACGAAAAATTCCACCTCCTGCTTGAAGCAGAGCCGACACTTAGATGGTGGTTGCTGGCACTTGCGCTGATGGCGCTGACGGTTGTGGCTATGCCCCTGTATGCCGTCGTAAACAGTATGCTGCGGCGCTCCGACAGCAAACCCACCACAAGGGGGCGACGCTTATTTGTCATTCTTATCTGGATTCTTACTGCCGCCGCCACGTTTACCACAAGCTTCGTTGTAGCAAACATGGTTGATCGAGGTGAA
>ONWB01000096.1 GCA_900321445.1 uncultured Prevotellaceae bacterium
TTTAAATCATAGTCATACAAATAACACTGTATGCTGTCATAAACTGGCAGATAATATACCTTCCCATCTTCTTCGCGAAAGAAACCGGAAAAAGACGAAAACTCACGATAATCCCACCATCTGTAATCACGAAATCCACTCTTTTTCCACGTCGTACCATTAATTACAGTGTCACCTTTCATCGTATATATTCGATAGGTATCACCCATATCTCCGCGCAGCACGATCCACTCCTTACCCTCTTCCACGAAAGGATGATATTTCTGCGCCAATGCACTCCCAACGCACAGCGCGAACATTGCTATAATAGAAGATATGCGTTTCATGGTTATTGTGTTTTATTCTATTGTTCCAGAAGTAAACTCTAATTCTGCGCCCAAAGGTATCATAAAACTTTCGTTCTGCAAAAGCTTTGTGTAGGCATTCTGCGATATTACTTCGCCACTTTCTTCCCGCCTTTTATGAACACGCCATGTTGCGGCTCTGCCGTAAGTTCGCGGCCCTGAAGGTCGTAAGATGCTCCACCGTATCTCCCCTCTCTGGGGAGGTTTTCGAGCGGAGTGCTGCCGATGCCGTCGGCCTGCGCCACTTCGAATGTCCATGCTGAGCCCTGCGGACGTGCGGGCTGCTCGGCGCCGCTGATGGTTGTTCCGCTGCTGACGATGCCGGGGAGTTCTGTTCCGTCCCTCATGATGGGGAAGAAGTTGCGCTTGTTCAGGCTGATGGAGTAGTCGTCGGTATCGACATTATAGCCTATGCTGAGGGTGTTGCGCGCCGTTGCCATGCGCACAGGCCATCCCAGTTGCCCGCTGCCCTTGGTGCCGTTGCTGTAGATGTAGCGCTGCGTCTGCACGTTCTGCAGGCGTACCGCCTGTGTGCCGTCGCTCTTGAGCTCTGCCGTGGCGACGAGCCACAGGGCGCTATCGTCGTCGGCACTGGTTGTCCAGCGCAGGTATGCGTCCTCCTTGGTGTCGGCAAGGTATATGTCCTCGAAACCCTTTACGCTGTTGCGTATGCGGTAGGTCTTCCCCTCCTCAAGAATCAGCGCAGGCATGACGACGTCGGGGGTGCCAGAGGATGCGCCCACGAAAGTCCATAGTCCGCCGTTGCCTGAGAGCGGCTCCGTCCAGAGGTTTGCTGCGAGTCCCTGTCCAGGCATGGAGGCGTTGATGTACCACCCGCTGAGCTTGTCGGAACGCATTGTATAGTAGTAGTTGTTGCCGTCCTGTCCATATCCTGCCTCGCCGAGGAGGAAGTTGTAGTTCTTCTTCGCGCTGTCGTACTTCCAGCGTCCTGTGTTGCTTTGCGCCGTAGGCGTGGGGTTCACGGAACCATCAGGTAGTGCCTTGCAGACAAGGGCGTAGCGACCAGGCTGCGAGGGGCTTTCCTCGAATGTCCAAAACTGGTAGTCGTAGTTTGCGTCGCCCTCTTTTGCTTGGGTGTTTGTCCAGAGCACGTTTGCTGCCGCCCCCTTCGCGGAGTATGTTGTAGTGAGTGGCGACGATGCCGTCAGGAGTTCGATGCAGCGTCCAGAGCGGTCGCTGTCTGTGGCGCGCGTAACGATGCGGTAGTATGCGCCCTTTTGCGGCATAACCTTGGGCTGCTCGGGCTCAGCGATGTTCATGTCGTGGCGGCAATAGTTGAAGCCGAGGCGGTTGAGGAGGAAGGTGTCTGCCGTAACGCGATTGACGAAGTCGTCGTAGTTCTTCGCGCCCTGCTGCGTCCATCCAGCTTCAGCAATGGCGAACAGACGCGGAAGAGCGAGGTACTCGAGGTATGCCGTGTCGGCAACGTGCTCGCACCAGAACGTGCCCTGCACGCCAGTGTAGAACTTCGACAGTGCGGAGGAGATGTCGGATGGCACGGGAACCGTGTTGTACGTCTTGCGAAGGTTGTCGGTGCCGTCGCCAGCGCCGCTGGGTTCGCCAGGCAGGGTACTTTGCTTGCGGTTTATGTAGTAGGGTCCCCAAGGCGTATATATATTATTGAGTCCGAGGTTTGCTGCTTTCTTGGCGGCAGCATCGGGACCCGTCCAGCAATATACTGTCACGCCTGCCGCCTTCATGAGTTCCGTGTCGGCGCCTGATGCTGTGATAGCCTCGTTCCACACGCTGGTCTTCTTGCCTTTCGTCAGCAAGAAGTCGGAGAGTTCCTTGATGAAGTGGCTCTGGAGTTGGCGATAGCTGCTGAGGCCGAGCTCCTTGTAGCGAGCCTGACAGAGGGCATTGTTCTCCCATGCGCTCGTGGGACATTCGTCGCCGCCGATGTGTATCTGCTCATAGGGGAAAAGGTCGGCGAGTTCGGCGAGGATGTCCTTGCAGAACTGCACGGCTTCTGGGTTTCCTACGTTTAGGACGTCGGAGCTGATGCCTCCGCTTGTCCACACGCTGCGACTGGCATTCGGCGTACAGCTGTACTCGGGATATGCGCACAAGGCGGCCACAAAGTGCCCAGGCATGTCAATTTCGGGGATAATCTCAACGTGGCGCTCGCTGGCGTATGCCACGACGTCGCGAATCTCGTTCTGCGTATAGAAATAGGGACCATACTGGCGGTTTGTCCAATAGGGACCATACTGCATGTCTGTAACGTAGCAGTTTGCTGCCGTCGCACCTATAGTCGTAAGCTTAGGATATTTCTTTATCTCCACGCGCCATCCCTGGTCGTCGCTGAGGTGCCAGTGGAAGCGGTTGAGCTTGTAGCGAGCCATGAGGTCGATGAGCTTCTTCACCTCAGTGGTGGAGAAGAAATGTCGCGAAACGTCGAGCATGAATCCGCGATAGGTGAAGCGTGGATAGTCGCGCAGGCTCACATAGGGAAGCTTGCCTTCTGGCGTGAGAATCTTCCGCAGTGTTTGGAAACCATAGAAGAATCCTGCTGTGGTACGCGCTGTCAGCGAGATACCGCTTTCGCCCACTTCCAGACGATACTCTTCATCCTTGCAACTTTCGTCGCAGCTAAGCTGGAGGAGTGCGCCAGGGGCATCGCTGACAACGGAAACGCTGCATCCTGCCTCGTCGCCGAAGGCTGCGGCAAAGCGATCCGCCTCAACACGTATGCTGTCGGGAAGGCTGTTGATGGAGATTTGAATACTTGCGGGCAGGGTGAGCTCGCCTTTGATGCCGCTTTTCTGGGAGTAGGGCTTTGGTGTTAGGTTGACGAAGTCCTGACCCATGGAAAGCAATGGGAACAGGACGAGCGAGAGTAAGAAAATGATACGCTTCATGATGATAAAAACTTTTTCTGCCGCGAAGATAATACGAAAAGCGGAGAAAAATAGTGCATATTACGTTTTTTTCACACTCCGAGGGTTTCTACATTGTCTTTTTTTTGTACTTTAGCGGCTCAAAACTGGAAAAAGACGTGGAATATAAGTGGATATACGATGAACCTACTCCCCTCCAGGCGGCAGCTGCGGCACGCCTTGTAGAGGAGACCAACATGACACCTGCCTTGCACCCTGCCTTGGCGAAGTTGCTCATAGAAAGAGGACTCACGACGGGGAGCGAGGTGCGGCGCTTCTTCCGTCCGCAGCTCTCCGACCTCCACGACCCCTTCCTCATGGACGATATGCAGTGCGCTGTGGACAGGCTGAATCGCGCCCTTGCCCACAAGGAGAGAATCCTCGTCTATGGCGACTACGATGTGGACGGATGTACCGCCGTGGCACTCGTGTATAAGTTCCTTTCGCAGTATTATTCCAACATCGACACCTACATCCCCGACCGCTACGAGGAGGGGTATGGCATCTCGCATAAGGGCATCGACTACGCTCGCCAAACAGGCGTTAGGCTCATCATTGTGCTCGACTGCGGCATAAAGGCCGTCGAGGAGGTGGACTATGCAAAGAGCCAGGGTATAGACTTCATCATCTGCGACCACCACGTGCCTGACGAAGTGCTTCCAGACGCCGTTGCCATACTGAACCCGAAGCGTCGCGACAATAACTATCCCTACGAGCACCTGTCGGGATGCGGCGTGGGATTCAAGCTCATGCAGGCTTTTGCCATCAGCAACGGCATTGAGTTCAACCGCCTTGTAGAGCTCCTCGACCTCTGCGCTGTCAGCATAGCCGCCGATATTGTACCCATAATGGGCGAGAACCGCATATTGGCGTGGCATGGACTCAGGCAACTGAACACGAATCCCTCGACAGGACTGCAGGCCATCATCGAGGTGTGCGGAATGGGCGAAAGGGAGGTTACGCTCAACGACATCATCTTCCGCATAGGGCCGAGGCTGAATGCCTCAGGGCGCGTGCAGAACGGCGGCGAGGCTGTCATGTTGTTGGTGGAGAAGGACTACGCTACGGCCATAGAGATGGCAGAACGCATAAACATCTATAACGAAGCGCGCAAAGACCTTGACAAGAAGATGACGGAGGACGCCATCGAGCGTGTGCGCAACATGCCCGACTTGGAACACAAGCGTGCCGTCGTTTGCTATAATCCGAAGTGGCACAAGGGCGTCATCGGCATTGTGGCGAGTAGGCTTACGGAGCAATACTATCGTCCTGTTGTCGTGCTGACAGAAAATGAAGGCATGGCGACAGGCTCTGCGCGCAGCGTAAGCGGATTCGACGTATATAAGGCTGTTCAGTCTTGCGAGGACTTGCTGGAGAACTTTGGCGGACATACCTATGCCGCAGGCCTCTCGATGAAGGTGGAGCATGTGGAGGAGTTTACGCGCCGCTTTGAGAAATATGTCGAAGAACACATCCTCGATGAACAGACGGAGGCTACGCAGCAAATCGACGCTTTCCTCGACTTCTCGGACGTAAACATGGATTTCTACAAGCAGCTGAACCGCTTCTCGCCATTCGGCCCCGAGAACGAGCGACCTGTGTTCTGCACGCGCAGGGTTTACGACTATGGCACGAGCAAGGTTGTAGGAAGGGGACAGGAGCACATCAAGCTCGAACTCGTTGACAACAAGAGCAATACCGTCATGAACGGAATAGCATTCGGCCAAAGTTCACAAGCGCGGCTTATAAAGACGCGACGCGCATTCGACATTTGCTACTCTGTGGAGGAAAATACGCACAAGCGTGGCGAAGTGCAGCTCCAAATCATTGGCATAAAGCCCAGCGAATAAACAATATTCTATTTAGGGAGGATAAGGCGTGCAAGGTAGGACTTCGACTGTCGACGACGAGCAACTCTATGCGATACTTCGCGAGTATTGGGGCTATGATAGCTTTAGGAGCATACAGCTTGACATAATCAGAAGCATACTGGCAGGGCAGGACACGCTCGGCCTCATGCCTACGGGAGGTGGCAAGAGCCTGACCTTCCAAGTGCCCGCGATTGCACAGGAGGGTATCTGTATTGTAGTTACTCCCCTGATTGCGCTGATGCGCGACCAAGTAGATGGATTGCTAAAGCGCGGCATCCCTGCATCGGCAGTATATTCTGGGCAGACGCACGATGAGATTGTGCGCCACCTTGACAACTGCATACTCGGAGGCACGAAATTCCTATACGTGTCGCCAGAACGCCTAAGCTCACAGACTTTCCGCGAAAAACTACGTCGCTTGAACGTGAGCTTCGTCACCATTGACGAGGCGCACTGTATCTCGCAATGGGGGCACGACTTCCGTCCATCGTATTTGGAGATTTCGCATCTGCGCACGATGTTCCCTGACGCACCCTTCCTCGCCCTGACAGCTACGGCTACGCCGCCCGTCGTCGAAGACATACAACGCCAACTGCAGAGTTCCGATGGCGCGGACAAGCGTCCCTTCCACGTATTCCGTATGTCGTTTCAGCGCGACAACCTCTCCTACGTCGTGCGACGCAATACAAATTCAATGGACGAGGTGGCACACATCCTTAACAGTGTGCAGGGCTCGGCAATAGTATATACGCGATCGCGCGAGGGAGCACGCAGCATCTCTGAAGAACTTGAGCGGCGAGGCTTCAGTGCTCTCTTTTACCATGCCGGACTTACGGCTCGCGACCGCGCAGAGCGACAGGAACGATGGCAAAGCGGCGAGGTGCGTGTCATGGTGGCGACAAACGCTTTCGGCATGGGTATAGACAAAGCTGATGTGCGACTCGTCATACACGCAGACCCACCAAGCAGCTTGGAGGAATACTTTCAGGAAGCAGGACGCGCAGGACGCGATGGTAGGAGGGCCTATGCCGTACTCATCAGCAATCCCAGAAGTGCGCAGATGCTCCAGCGGCGAATAGCATCGACCTTCCCAGACCGCAAATACGTGTGTGATATATACGACAGTCTGTGCTACTACTACGAAATAGCCATAGGTTGTGGCGAGGGGGAGCGGCATGAGTTCGACATCAACAGGTTCTGCCACACGTTCCACTACTTTCCCACAGTAGCCATAAGTGCGATACGCATACTTGAACAGGCGGGCTACGTTCGCTATGAGGACAGCGAGGAAAACTACTCGCGAGTGGGTTTCCTCGTGACACGCAACGAACTATATACGCTTAATCACATTACACCTCGCGAGGAGTCCGTCATACGTGCTATGCTGCGAACGTACGAGGGAATGTTCTCAAACTATGTAAAGATAGACGAGAAGGCTATCGGCGACGAAACGGGACTTGAGGAAACGGAGGTTTACGAAAAACTGCAGGTGCTGTCGCGAGAGCGTATTATCAAATACATACCCAGGCGCGCCATCCCCATGTTCTCGCTGGCACGTCCCCGGGAGATGGGCGAGGACATCGTTATCGCCAAGAACGTTTATGAGGACAGGCGCGACGACCTCCAGCGCCGCATTGATGCCGTAGTCGGATATATGTCGCAGGACGATAAGTGCAGGAGTGCGTACATGCTCCACTATTTTGGAGAAAAGGAAAAGGACTGCGGTATCTGCGACGTGTGCATGGGTCGCAAGCGCAAAAAACAAAAGACACAGGAAGAAAAAGATAAGATTCAACAACACATACTGAACGTGCTCGCCGATGGTCGCAGACACTGTCTATTTGAACTGCGCCCACCAGGGTCGAACTCGGAAGAATATCTCGAAATCCTCCAACATCTCGCCTATTATGGGAAAGTTACAGTAGAGGGAACAATGATAAAATTGGCCATTGAGAATGGTTTATGAGTTACAAGTTACAAGTGACGAGCTTCATCGCCGCTGTTGGTATATTGGGCTTGTCACTCGTCACTCGTCACTAGAAAGAAATCTCGTCAAATAGTAAATTGTCGAATCGTCAGATTAAAGAGTTTGTCACTAGAAAGAAATCTCGTCAAATCGTAAATTGTCAAATCGTAAATTGTCAAATCGTAAATTGTCAAATCGTCAAATAAAATGAGTATCCTTATTGTCATTCTTGGACTCGTTGCAATAGGATGGGGTGCTGACCGCTTCACTGATGGAGCTGGTGCTTTGGCGCGTCGCTATCGTGTGCCAGAAATAGTCATAGGACTTACTATCGTTGGTTTTGGCACCTCGATGCCTGAATTCTTTGTAAGCTTTGTCAGTGCCCTCGAGGGAAGTGCAGACATAGCCATGGGTAACGTCGTGGGCAGCAACATCTTCAACGCCCTCCTCATCGTCGGCTTGGCTTCGCTCACGACGCCTATACTTATAGAGCGCAGCACTCTGTACGGCGACTTGCCCTTCAGCGTTGTGGCTGTATCAATGTTGGCGGCCATGAGTTTCGATGGCGAACTTTCGCGCCTCGATGCCGTCCTCCTCATCGTAGTCTTTACCGTATATATGTTCCGTGCCCTGCGCCTTGCTCGCAGCAGTCGTGCAGAGACGGCAAAGGACGACAAGCCTGCCGTAGCCCCGCGCAGTTTGCTGTGGTGCGTATGCTGGTTGCTTGTAGGCATGGGCTGTCTCGTTGGCGGTAGCCGCCTCTTCGTCTATG
>ONWB01000019.1 GCA_900321445.1 uncultured Prevotellaceae bacterium
ATCCTCTACGTATTCGTATGGATAGAACTTTTCCAGCATAGGGTGGTTATCTGCTTATGTATTCGCAAACAAAGTCGACTTGCTCGGCGATGGTCTCGCCAAACTTGTTCTCAAAGAGTGCGCCGCCTATGGTGAACGCCCATGGTGCTGCTGCCTTCAATTCGTCAAGCCGTTCAAGGCTGTTGACGCTTCCTGCGATGCACACCGGTGCGGGTACCTCACGTACGAATTGCCGGACAAGCAGGCTTGCGTCTCCCTGATAGCGGTAGGCGAGCAGGTCTATCCCATAGACTCCTTTCTTCAGATAGTCCTTGGCTTCGTCTATCATCTGTTCAATGTCTCCGGAAAGGATTGACGGTCGCCCCGTGATGTTTCCCACAAAGGGCATATACTTCAGGTTGTGACTTTTGCAGAACTCGTTGACTGTGTCGAAGTACTTAGTTCCCATCAGCACGTCGCAGTTGCACTTTACGGCCATTTGGGCTCCGGCAAGGCCTTCTTCCTCTGTATAGGCCACAACCTCAAGGAAGGTGGTCTTGCCCTGGGCTTTCATTTTGGTGTACAAGGCCTTCATCTCCTCGAGTGGCAGAGGATGCTCTTTGAAGCCCCAGCATTTTGCGGCAGTGTCCCGGCACATGTCAAAGATTTGCTTCGCGTTTTCGACCGTCCTGTCATTATGGGTCAGCATCACGATGAACTCTGGCTTGTTTTTCGTTTTCATTACCTGTTATTTGTGTCGTTGTCCACTAAAAGCATTATTTTCATGTGCAAAAGTACCGACAACCTTCCACTCTTGCAAATACATCTGATTTCTTTATTATCCTCTTTAATGCGGAGTTGTGGCCGAAAGTCTGTTTCATCCGGTTTCATTTAATTTCAAACAGGACTTCTTTTGTTTGTGGGAACTTTTTAACGTCTTTTTTGTGGGTATTCTCCCCTGATGTGGTATATTTGTCAGCGGAAAAGTACACTATCTTGAAAAAAGGATGAAATACGACAAACTAATTGAGGCCATAGAGAAAGACGTACAGCGCAAATTGTCTGCGCCGTCAGACTTCAAGTGGCTGTCGGGGCAGATAGAAAAACGCATAACGGAGCACATAAGTTCCTCGACGCTGATGCGCATCTGGGGATACATGGATGGCGTGACGCCGCGCAAGGTTACTCTCAACATCCTGGCGCGTTTCCTGGGATATATGGGCTACGACGATTTTGAGGCGAAGACAGCCGACAGCCCTGTACCAGATGTATCGGAGGCACCCTTGGAGGCGCAGCAAGGGACTTCGGATATTCTGGAGAAAAGGGAAGAGCCTGTGCGCAAAGACTCTAAGCGCAAATGGGTCTGGTGGCTTGCCATACTGATACCCGTGCTTCTTCTTGCGGGCACGGGCGGATACCTCTTCTTATCCAAGACTGAAAAGCCTGTGTTCGTTACGGACCTCGGCCAGATCAGCAGCACAAAGCAATACCGCATCCACACACGAAACGGGAGGATGGGCTCGCTCGGCGTGAAAAACAGGCTGCTGTCAATAACATGGGAGAATGCCGCTGAAAGAAGGTGTGAGGAGGCATCAACTTTCGCCATTATTAAGTGCGAGGGTTCGTACTATCTGTACAGTGTGGCCGACAAGCGCTTTTTCGAGGTAGCCCTTTCGGAAACAGATGTCCCACTGGTAAACAAGGACTGTGCCCTGGACATACACATGGAGGCCGACAGCTGCTTCGCGATAGACTTCAAGAACTGTAAAACGGTTTGTTCGTTGAACGTAAGTGAAAAATACGGGCTGATGGTTACGGACTTCGGCACAATCAACGGCTCGTATTGCGACAGAAACCTCTTTATGCTTGAGGAGGCAGGGGACTTCGACCCTACAGAAGCTCTCGCCATGATGAAGGAGCCGAATCCGGAATACACTGCCGCACTCAATGCCGTCACATCCGGACACTATGCCATCTATACCGAGGCAGGCGGCGAAGCTTCAAAAGGGAAGAATACAAAACGCTACTACCTGCGCGCAGACGGCTACCTCACGGAGACATTTACGGACTCGTGCATATTCTCCGTTCAGAATGTTGAGAAAAATGCAGAACCCGCTCCTCCCTACCGGCTGCCTGCATGGCGCATAACCTTCGAAGGGGCAGGCTCTGGAGACAAGGCTTCGCCATCAGGCTTCGGATGCGCGGCATACGATGGAGACCGCTATGCCCCCGGATTCGGGCACTTGAGCGTGGGGTCAGCATCGGGAGACAGCTGGCAGGACAAGGTTCTCTTCCTTGGTTACAACGGCTGCTATGCCGTCCGTGCGAGCAATATCCCCATTGAGACATGGGGTTCGGGCCTCTATTGGGCGGTTTACGACCTCAACAACGACGGAATACCCGAAGTGGACTACAGCAACGAGCGCGAATACGTCTGGAAGTTTGAAAGAAAAACAGACTAAGACGCCGCAAACACGGTCTTAGTACCAAACGTACCAGCTCAACTCCCCCCCCTTGAAAAACAGCAGCCGGGCGACTTTGCATCGTCCGGCTGTTGCTATATTGTGAATGTTGCACGTTTCTTTAAGAAATCAGTCGAGCCTGACGAGGCGGTAACTCCGCGTTCCCAGACCAATCTGCTCGGCATAATCCACGATGTAGGTGCCGTGCTGGCGGTTGATGCGCTCGATGAGCGGCTTCTCGTCGTCACCCTCAGAGGCCTTGTGGTTGAAAACGAGGTCGAGGCATGCCTTGTCAAGCGCCACGGGGTCGGTGGATGCAAGGATGCCGACGTCCTTCATGCGCGGAGCGTCGGGAGTCCCATCGCAGTCGCAATCGACGCTGAGGTTGTTCATCACGTTTATGTAGATGATGTTCCCCTCGCCAAAGTAGTTGTGTACGGCCTGCGCCGCAGCCGCCATCGACTCGAGGAAACCGTCCTGGTCGGCTGTGTGTTTCCAACATTCTACAGGGTCGTCGGTAATTCCTACTGAGTGAATGTAGGCTTTTCCTGCTGTGGAGGCTACGCCGATGCTTGCATTCTTCAGCACACCGCCAAAGCCGCCCATCGCGTGCCCCTTGAAGTGTGCGAGGTTAATCATGAAGGTGTAGTTCGCAAGGTGTTCGCCCACGATGTCGTAGGTCAGATGTTTTTTGTCCTGCGTGGGAATGCGTATTTCGCCAAATTCGTCCATGAGATCAACGGCAAAACGCTGCGAGAAGCCGTGTTCGCGAATTGTTTCCCAATGCTTTGCGGGGTCTTGGCGTGTGCCGCCGTAGGCTGTGCAGCACTCCACGATGGTTCCATTTACCTCATCGACGAGATTTCCGATGAGCTCGGGCTTCAGGTAGTGCTTGTTGCCGCCCTCGCCGGTGGATATCTTCACGGCTACGCGCCCCGAAGCCTTCACGCCGAGCGCCTTGTAGATGCGCACAAGGCTTTCGGGCGAGATTTCACTTGTAAAATAGACCTTGCTTTGCGCTGACGCAATAGTTGCCATGGCCAAAGTTAAAAGAACGAGTGCAGTTTTTTTCACAATAAGGTGTGTTTATGTTTCACAATAAGGTGTGTTTATGGAGTTTTTAGGATATTTGAATAATGCTATAGGCTCAATTCCACGCCAGCCATGAACGTAGCTCGCGGCATGGGGAATCCCTTTACAACCTCGTACTTCTGAGCGAGGAGATTCTCGCCGCGTGCAAAGATGCAGATGTTTCGCGTTGGCCTGTAGGAGGCTGTCATGTTTAGGAGCATGGCGTGTTCGGTGTTTTCGTCGGCAATCTGCGTATGGAGCCCTGCAAGGTACAAAATACTCGGTGAAACCGCGAATTTTTGCTTCTGCCAGGTGATACCGAAATACGCTTTATGCTCAGGCGCGCCCTCCTGCGGCGTTGACATGTGGAGGAAGGAATAGTTGGCGTCGAGGCGCAATTCGTTGCAAGGGCTGTAGTCGGCTTCCAACTCGAAGCCGCTGTTCTCCAGACGGCCCGTGTTTACGTTGTGAGGGCGTCCTTCTTCGCGAATCTGCGTGATGATGTTTTCCGCTTTCAGGTAGAAGACGTTGGCTCCGAGGTGCATCCTGCCATCAAGGAGCGGCATGCGATAGGAAAGCTCGTAGTTCATGAGACGCTCTGGCTGCAGTTCGTCGTTCTTTGCTGGGAACATATACATTTCGCGAATGGTAGGATTGCGAAAGCCCTTGCTGACGACAGCTCTGAGCGTGGCGTCTGCCGGCAGGCGAAAGGCGAGTCCACCCTGCGGCACCCATTCTCCGCCAGCCACGCTATGGTAATCGTAGCGCAAGCCGGCTTCGAGCGTCAGCCAACTCAGCAATTCCTGGCGAAAGTCCACGTATCCGGCAACCTCGTCCTCCGTAAATTCCGTGCCATTTGTGCCCGTGAGAGCAATGTGCTCCCCCGTATGTATGTTGCGGTTGTAGGCTTCGCCGCCGAAGTGTTTGTAGTCGATGCCAAAAGTTGTGTGATTTCCCCGATAAAACCGCAGAGTTTCGAAAAGAGAAGCGCCGCAAACGAGGTCGTCGTGGATGTAGCGCACATCGCGCGGCTTGCCTCCTGTGTTATAGCCGTCGTTTATGTGATGATGCCCCCAGTTGTAATAGAGGCGCAAGGCTCCGTCGGCCTTCCTGTAGTGGTTAAGCAGAGATAGCGAAGCCACTCCGCGCAGAATCTTCTGCCTTCCGTCGATGAGTGGCGCCGACACTTGTCCAGGATTCTGCGCCTTGAAGAAAGTGATGTTGGCATCTGCCTCCGTCCTCCAGTTTTCGTTGATGCGGTAGCCCGCCTTCAGGAATCCAGAGTGTTGCAGAAAGGCGCTGCTTGGGCGGTGTCCGTCTGTGCGTCCGAAGTTGTAGCCCGCCGTCGCCTGCCATCTCCCTTTGCGCAGCTGCACATTCGCAGCCGTTTCCATCGTACCATAGCTGCCACCTTGTAGGGAGAGGTTTCCTCGAAGTCCGTCCTGACGAACATTCCGCGTGACGATATTTACAACGCCGCCCAATGCGTTTGATCCGTAGAGCAGAGAAGCAGGCCCTCTTACTACGTCGATTCGTTCTGCCAGAAGCGTCTGATAAGCATCCGGAATGGGGTGTCCCATGAGTCCTGCGTACTGCGGCTGTCCGTCTATAAGTACAAGGAGGGATGCCATGCCGCCGATGCCGCGCACCTTCAGGCTTCCGGCGCCCATGTTAACGCCGTAGCCGAGGACGCCGCGGCTCGTAGTGAAAAGTCCGGGCACACGTTCCGTCAGCGTAGGCAGGGCTGATGAGCGGAATGTCGCAGTAAGCTCGTCGCGAGATACCGTGCTGATGCTGAGAGGCACGTCGTCGGTGGCTTGCGAAAGCTCTCGCGAACCTGTAACAATGGCTTCGTCGAGCTCGACGTCGGTCTGGCAGAATGCCGGCATGCTGAAAAGGAGCAGAAGCGGCAAGGCTATTTTTCTCATAATGCTGTGATGTGGCTGTTTCGAAGCGCAAAAATACAAACAAATAGGACAAAATGCCACATTTTGCGCCTTTTTGTTTCATGCGCGGTGCGGTATCCTATCCTTCGAAAAGCCTTCTTGTTCATAAACCACGCTTGTGGGACGAATATCCCACGTCTGTGGTTTCCATATCCCACGCTTGTGGTTTATTCATCCCACAAGCGTGGTTTATGAACGAGATGCGACAAAGAGGCCTGCTTGCAGCAACACAACAATAAAGCAGGAGCGACATTCGCCCCTGCTTTGTGCGGTTTCCATTAAAAGGAAAGGGATGTTTACTTCAGGATCTGGTACTTACCGATGAGCGGGAGTTCCTTAGCCTCGCCCTTTGCAGCGTTAACGATGCCAAGGACTGCGAGAACGAAGATTCCGATATAGACAACGACGCTCAGAAGTGAGATGAGAATGCCTAAGAATCCAAGGAACTTGTAGAATACAAAGGAGAGCAGCGAAAGTGCCACGTAGAGAACGATGCTGCAAATGCAGAGTACGAGGCCCTGGTTTGCGTGGAACTTAGCAAACTTCGAGTCCTTGGCTGCCAGGATAGGCACAATCACGAGGATGCCGAAGTAAGCGAGTATCGCCATCAGCTTGTTTTGCTGTACGTCCTGAGGGTCATAACCTGATGCCTGAGGAGCTGCGGGTGCAGGCTGAGGAGCAGGTGCGGGTTGCGGAGCAACGGGAGCCGGCTGGGCGGGAGTCTGGGGAGGAACGGGAGTTCCGGGAATCTGATTGTCCATTTTCGTTTGTTTTTAAGGTTTTATTTAAGGAGATGATACTATTTCGAGGGCGAAGATAGGGCAAAAATTTAAATTATCACTACTTTTGTGCCCGAAAAATACACTAAAACGCATTTTATGTCAAAGAAAATCACAGATAAGGTCCTTTGGGTCGGTAAGACGGACTGGGAATTGAAGAGTTTTCATGGTGATGAACTGTCCACGCGACGCGGCTCCAGCTACAACGCCTACTTGGTGCGCGACGCAAAGACGGCACTTATCGACACAGTGTGGCATCCCTACGACCGCGAGTTCGTCAGCAGGTTGAAGGAAACAATAGATTTGACAGAGATTGACTACATCGTGATGCAGCACAACGAGGTGGACCACAGCGGAGCCCTTCGCGAACTGTTGCGCGAGATACCCGGAACGCCCATCTACTGCACGAAGAAGGGCGAAGCCATCCTACGCGGACATTATCACGAGGACTGGAACTTCGTGAACGTCAAGACTGGCGACAAGCTCTCGCTGGGCGAGACGGAACTCACGTTCATCGAGGCCCCGATGCTCCACTGGCCCGACACGATGTTCTCTTATCTTTCTGGCGAGGAGATACTGTTCTCCAACGACGGATTCGGCCAGCACTTCGCCTCCGAAAGCCTCTTCGACGAGGACGTTGCCGATGCAGAAGCCATGCTCTACGAGGCCGAGAAGTACTATACCAACATCCTCTGCCCCTTTAGTGCAATGGTGGCGAAGAAAGTTCAGCAGATTCTCGATATGAAACTGCCCCTAAAGATGATTTGTCCCAGCCACGGCGTCATCTGGAAACAGCGTCCCGAGCTGATAATCCAGAAATACCAGCAATGGTCGGCGGCATATCAGGAGAACCAGGCGACAATCGCCTACGACACCATGTGGCAGTCCACGCGACTCATGGCAGAAGCCATCGCCGAGGGCCTGCGCGACGAGTTGCCTACGCTGAACGTGAAACTCATGAATGCAGCCCGCGACGACAAGAACGACATCCTCACCGAGATGTTCCGCTCGAAGCTCATCCTCGTGGGCTCTCCCACTATCAACAACGGCATCTCCTACGCCATCAGCGGCTTGCTGGAGATGATACACGGCTTGAAGTTCAAGGGCAAGAAAGCCGCCGCCTTTGGCTCCTACGGATGGAGCGGCGAGGGCGTAAAGCTGATAACCGATCACTTGCAAGCCTCAGGACTTGAAATCGTAGTTCCCGAAGGCCATCGCACGCTGTGGGTGCCCGATGCGGAAGCGCTCGAAACGTGCCGCAAGTACGGCCGCGAAATTGCGAAAGCGCTATAGTCAGGCGAAGCCACTTGTATATAATTAAAAACACTAAACGATATGGAATGGCTTGTTAACATCATCAACAATCCCGCAGGGCCGGCGTACCTCGCCATGGCCTTTGCCCTCGTCATTTGGGCTGGCGTCAAGTTGGGAAGGATAAAAATGGGCGGCATCGCCCTCGGCGTGACGTTCGTGCTCTTTGTAGGCATCCTCGTAGGGCACCTTTACAACACACTCGTCGTCATCCCGCATTCCCAAGACCCTGAGTTCATGGCCTCGATGCTTGCGCAGAACAAGATTATCAACTTTGTCAAGGAACTTGGCCTTATACTCTTCGTCTATTGCATCGGTCTGCAGGTGGGACCAGGCTTCTTCGCCACGTTCAAGAAGGGCGGCGTGGGTATGAATGTCCTTTCCGTGTGCATGGTGCTTCTCAACGTGGCCGTCATGCTTGGACTTTTCTTCCTGTGGTACTACAACTCCAGCCTCACCCATGCTGAGAACAGCTACAACCTTGCGATGATGGTTGGCGTCATGTATGGTGCCGTCACCAACACTCCTGGTCTTGGCGCAGCCAACAGTGTGCTGCCAAGCTTGGGCGAACACTTCGAAGGTCTCGAAGCGCTTCCCGCCTTGGGCAACGGCTATGCCTGCGCATACCCGCTCGGCGTAGTGGGCATCATAGGTGCTACAATCCTCCTGCGCTACCTCTGCAAGATTAGCCTTCAGCACGAGACTGAGCAGATAGAGAAAGAGCAGGATGCAGACCCCGCAGCGATACCACATCATATATATATGCGCGTGACGAACAAGGGTATCGTGGGGAGAACCCTGAAGGAACTCAACACATTCCTGAAGCGTGACTTCGTATGCTCGCGCTGCAAGGTAAATGAGGAGATGTTCATCCCGAATGGCGACACTGTGCTCGAGGATGGCATGAAACTGCTACTCGTATGCGCCGAGTCGGACATGGAGCCCGTCATCTCCCTCATCGGCGAGCGCATCAACGAAAGCTGGCGCGAGGAAATCAACAAGGAGGAGAAGTACGTGAGCCGCCGCCTTGTCGTCACAAATCCCGAGGTGAACGGCAAGACCTTCAACGACCTTCATTTCTCTACACTCTTCAACGTCAACGTGACTCGTGTGACTCGTAATGGCGTGACGATGTTTGCCAGTCGAGGCTTCCGCCTCCAGATGGGTGACCGACTGCTCATGACGGGCACCGAGGAGAACGTAAATCGTGTGAGAAAGCTCGTCGGCGACCAGGTAAAGCACCTCGAGCATCCCAATGTCGGCATGGTATTCCTCGGAATCCTCATCGGTGTGCTCGTAGGTCAGATTCCCATCCCCATCCCTGGTGTGGAAGTTCCCGTGAAGCTCGGCCTCGCAGGCGGCCCGCTGGTGGTGGCAATCCTTATCGGTGCTTTCGGCTACAAGGTCGGCATCACATCCTATACGACGACGAGTGCCAACCTGATGGTACGCGAGATCGGTCTTGCGCTCTTCCTTGCGGGTGTGGGCATTCAGGCTGGTGCGACATTCTGGGACACTGTCGTGAACGGCGGCTACCACTACGTGTGGATGGGCTTCGTCATCACCGTTGTGCCAATCATTATTGGTGGAATCATAGGCCGCTGGAAGCTAAAACTAAACTACTTTACGCTCATGGGACTCATTGCGGGAACCTACACCGACCCGCCAGCCTTGGCATTCTCCACACAGACTGCAGGCAACGACGCTCCCGCCATCGGCTACACGACAGTCTATCCGCTTGCAATGTTCATGCGAATCCTCGTAGCGCAGTTGACACTCTTGCTCGTCATTCCTTTGCTGTAGGCTTGGCACGATGTTTGCTTCAAGTACGGATGCTCGGAGGCATGAGTGCCCCGAACTGTCAGAATAACAATAAAATAAAGAAACTATTATGATTGCATGGATTTTATTCGGGCTTATAGCCATAGGAAGCTGGCTCGTTCAGATGAACCTGACGAGAAAGTTTGAGAAATACTCGAAGGTGCGCATCGCAAGCAACATGACCGGTGCCGAGGTTGCGGAGAAAATGCTTCGCGACAACGGACTATACGACGTCAAGGTCATATCTACCTCGGGACAGCTCACCGACCACTACAATCCCACCAACAAGACGGTGAACCTGAGCGAGGGAGTATTCGCCAGCAACTCCATCGCCGCCGCTGCCGTTGCTGCACACGAATGTGGACACGCCGTTCAGCATGCCCACGCCTACGCACCGCTGCAGTTGCGCAGCGCACTTGTGCCCGCCGTGAGCTTCGCATCGAAGTGGGTGCAGTGGATACTGCTGGCAGGAATGTTGCTCATCAACGTCTTCCCCACCCTGTTGCTCGTAGGCATCGCGCTTTTCGCCGTAACAACCATCTTCAGCTTCGTCACGCTGCCTGTGGAAATCGACGCTTCACGCCGCGCCACGCGCTGGCTCCAAGAGGCAGGCATCACATCGATGCAGGATCACCCGATGGCTGTGAGCGCCCTGCGTAGTGCCGCATATACATACGTGTCGGCAGCACTGGGCTCACTCGCCACCCTCGTGTATTATGTGATGATATTCCTTTCAAACCGAGACTAAAGGGAAATATACAACAAACTGCCACAACCGCCACCAATACTACCACACTAATGCTTTGACAATCAAAGAGTGCGGCAAACGTGGCGGATGTGGCAGTTTTTTACGGCGTAGGTACGCCTCAGTATTATTTCAACAGTTTACGTCCGTTGTAGATGACCACTGGACATTGAGCATTGAACATTGAACATTGAACATTGACGCGACGGCCTTGAAGGTCGAATATTGTTGGACTTTGAACATTGAACATTGACGATTGACCATTAAGCATTGACTGGATTCCAGTGGTGTCGTCGCCGATGTTTAGGACGAAGGCGCGTATTCCCGATTGCGGGTCGTCGGGGTCTCCGAGCGTGATGCCGTTTAATTGAAAGTATGCGCGACAGGCATTTATCGTCATCGCGGCATCGGGGTGGTAGAGGCTGTTGGCGCTGCCGAGAAAGAGCCTGCCCCTGTCCTCCGAAGGTATATTTTCGGTCGAGAAGGTACCCGTGAAGGTAATCTTTCCGTCCGCACTGCTCACATTGTTCGCCGTGTTGCTGATGATAACGCTCTGGAATACGGGATTCACGACGTCCGAGCCCTCTGTCCACTTGATGATATAAGGTTTGCCAGCCGTAATGCTCGTAGCCTCCTTGAAGAAAAGGTAAAGAGTATTATTCTCAGCATCGACGCCCGACTGCGGAGCACTTCCGTCCTCCGTCGCTATCCACTGGCTGCCGAGGCGCACGTAGTGTCCCGTGGCGTCAAATTCCATCAGCGTAGCACCAGCGAGCGGACTTGCAGCCAGCTGTGCCTCGCTCAGCGAAAACGGCAGGCATAGCGTGTTCCATGCGCCATCCTTCCAGAGAGTGCGGCCGTTCAGCGCGACGCAAGCCGTTTGTCCATTCCCCTCCGACAGCACCGCCGCATTGTCAGCATCGTCGTCAAGTACGACCATCGTCGTTGGGCTTCCGAAGCACACCAACTCTGGTAGCGAGCCGTCGGCAAATGTCCATACGCTATAGTCGCCAGCCGTATTCAGACACCTGTCGAGGGCGAACCCCGTGAGCACCGACTCCGTAGAATACGCATTCGCCACCACCGCAGACACAGACGCATAGCCGCAGACGCCACCCTTGTTCACCGAACCCGACTGCGGATTGCTGACAGACGGTGCTCCACTGGAATACACGCGCTCCACCGCACCATCCGTATCGCCAACGATGCCGCCCAGGAAGTACGTGCCATTGTCCTGCGACGTGCTGAACACGCTGCCACGATTGTAGCAGTCGCGGATGGAGGCAGTGGTAGCGCCGCCGCCTACGTTCCCGCTTGCTCCCGCTATGCCTCCCACGTGCGCCATGTTCCAGTTCCCCGTAACGGCGGCAAAGTTCGCACATTGTTCGATGCGGCCGTGGTTCAGTCCCACGATTCCGCCCACAAAGCAACTCACGTAATCGCCGCCCTCTTTTGAGTTGATGTATATATCCCCGCTTGCCACGCCAACGCGCATGACCGTAGCCTCGCTGCCGATGCATCCGAACAAGCCCGCAACATTACCCGTAGTGCTACCACCAATGTTCACCGTCAGATTGCTTATCCAATGCCCCAAGCCATCGAAGGTGCCGTTGAAAGGGTTTGTGGCCGTTCCAATAGGAGTCCAGTTCCCTTCACCCGGATTAGGTGTGGGCAGGATAATGTCGGCAGCCAGACAAACGATACAGCCTTCATAGTTGTTTCCTTTGTTCACGTCAGCAGCAAATTCCCGCAATTCCGTTTCATTACTAATTATCCGATTCTGAGCCTTCGCCATCGACAAAGTGCAGAGAATCACAGCGAGAGATAGGAAATGCTTCATTTTTCTATGGGGAAAAAGTTAAGAACATACGGCTTGCCGTCCTGCATAGGCGACATGCCAGGCGTAAAGGGCATCCAATCCTCAATGGAGTAAATCCGTTTTAGTCGGCTGCAATAGTAACTGATGCTGACGTGAGCGCTGCCACTGTCCCCTGCTATTAGTAGCGGAAAGTAAGGCTCGCCACCCGTGCGCTGTAAGTTGGATATTGCACGCACCTCACCGCCTATTGTGGCACACATAAGGTCGTCGTCACTGAAATAAGGCAACAGTTCGTCTTGAGGTATCACCTGCACAGACATGGTAAACTCAAAGTTTTTATACATGTCGTCGGGGATTTTCCACGAAGGACGCTCATCCTTTCCTTTTTTTAAGTATTGGCTAAAATCGTTCTTGTCGTCGTCACTACACGAAACGACGAACAGCAGCGCAGCCACGATGGCCATACCTGCTATTGTCTTTATGATACTTCTAACCATTGCTTTAGAGATTATTTGATAAGTACTCGTTGTCCGTTATGGATGTAAACACCTGGAGGCATCTGGCGGTTGGACAAAGTTCGACTGACGGGGCGTCCTTGCAAGTCGTACCAACCTTCGCCCAATGTATCTACTGATACAAAGCTGATGACGGTAGGATTGTCAAGAGTTCCTTGCACGTCGTTGTCCACGTATGGCATCTGATGTGGCGTTGTGGCTATGATTTCTCCTTCTCGCACGATGGCAAACCCCACGTCCTCTTTGCCGCTTGCCACGCTCAGGAAGTAGAGTCCCTCTTCGTCGGGTACAGCAACACCGCGTGTTTCAGCACCGCAGAATGCCACCAGCTGGTCGCCATCTTCCACTTCTATGCCCTCCACGCGAGCGATTACGTTCATTGAACTGCCCGTCGTGTTGCAGAATAGTGGAGCCTGGGCGTGATTTACAGAATTGTATATCGTACCCGATCCGTAGGAGGGATAGAAGAATGTGTAATCCGTAGCGGCCTGACGCTTCAGCATATATCCTTCACCTGTACGCAGGAACGACAAGGTTCCCTTCCATGTGCGGTTGCCTTGAGCGTCTATGCTGAGCACGGCAAACTCGTTCTGGCTCTTGATAATGTCGCCGGCGGATGCAACATCCGTATAGTCGGACAAAGCATTGCCCAGCGGCAGATTCAGCGGCGACAGGTAGCCAATGCGGTTCCAACCCTGGTGCAGTCTGATGCCAGAGTACGATACGTTCTCACCTGTAATGTAAAGGTTCTTCGGACTCTTGGTGAATATGCGGTACATGCTGGCGGGATTGAGTTGGAAGGGCTTATCCCCATTATCCCAGTAGTAGCGGTTCGCATGGATGGTGTTATCGTACACAGACTTGTAGGTTATCAGATAGTGACGACCATCGGCTTCCATCAGTTCCAGTCCTTCGCCGACTTCCCATGTACCAATACTATTCATCATATCACTCACTGTACCCTCTTCGGGTTGCAGATAGGTTGACGCCCAGTTCCATCCTTTCTCCAGCTTCACGTTCTGCACCTCCTTCCTGCGGGCGTACAGCACTACAGGATCGCTAGCCGTACCCATTATTGAGTCGGCGTAGAATAGAATTGTATCTGGCATAAAGAACATGTCGGCATAATCCATGTTCTGTTTCTCCACAACATAGATGCGTCCTGTAGAGGCATCATAGAATTCGAACTCCATGGGTTTACCATTGGCAGTATTATATACCGTCAGGTAGGCGAGTCCGTTTTCTGTGCCGCCCTGATTCAAGTGGGCTACACCCAGCGTGCGGTGATTTTCACCCACAGCTCTCAGCACGTCATCGGCATCGTGAGCGATTCCTCCATCAATCATTACGCGAGCTACAATATGCATAGCCATGTTACCGCCCTTCAGGTTGTCGTCCACATCCCATTCGGGAGCCTTGCCGCGAACACGGATGCTCAGCGGGAGGGGTTCGGAGATGCCATTCTCGCCTACGATGTATATAATCTCCTCAAAATTGCCGATATTGATATAGGGCGAAATAGTCAACGTGATAGGATCTTCATCCAGCGCGCCAATCTTTCCGCTGGTTTGCGAAGCTGTAATCCACAGAGGCAGTCCCTTGATAGTATAATCCTGGCTCTGCCCACTCATGTTCTCAATGTTGAGGTTTATGGTGGTTTCCTCGCCATACATCATATCCACTTGTTTGCGTTTTACGTTCCAGCGCAGCGGATTGCGATAGACATAGAGGTTCATGGCAACGGGCGAAGCCATCAAATTACCTTGTAAGTCGGAAACCTCCTTTACGGTTATATATACATTTGTTTTCTCAATCTGGTAGTCGGGAACGTCCAAACTTATGTATAGGTCCTTCCCGTCAGCCACATAGCTGTACTTGATATTTTCCAACTTTCCGCTATTTGCCATCGGCGCGTAGCTGTTGCGATCGTAGTGCAGGTCTATTATATTTTGCGCTATTATAGTGTCACGGTGACTTTCCACGATTTCACCATGATTGTCCTTATACTTCTTGGTACTTATACCAGTAGGCATGAGGCGTTGGGAGTTATCGTACTGCTTCTCCGTTTGCGAGAAGGGCAGATACGCCAGCAGACCAAGTTCGCTTCCGTTCGGAGCCTGATTAGCGATGATCTTAAGCACATTCGCAGGCAAGGACATCTCGTACATGGAGATTTCGTCAATGTTACCATTCAGTACTTTTGTCTGGGCTGATTGGCTGGAATCATAAGTTGCTCCGAGGTAGAGATTGTTTCCCCCGATGCCTCCTAAGGTATCCACGGCAAAGGTCTGCTTCAGCGTCTGATCTACGAAGAAGTTGCCCACGTTGCGAGCGCGGTTCACCGTTACGGCTACATGATGCCATGCACCATCATTGTACATGTCGCTTGTGGTAATCTGACTACCGCCTGAACGGAAGAAGAGTTTTCCATCCTCAATACCTATGTTGAAATGGTCCTTCGCACCCGCTTCTTCTTTGGCTTCGCCATTTGATATCAGTGTAGCATCCCCGTCGTTGGAGCGGAACCAGAACATCAACGTGTAGTCTTCATAGTCTTCGCGATTGAAGCACTGGGGATTCATGCGTATGCCTTCCGTTCCGTCCAGTTTCAGACTGATGCCGTCAGGCACCTTCCACGTAGCACCAATCAGATATAGGTCGTTGCTGCCTGGAGCCTTGTCATATACATATTCTCCACGTCCTTCGCTCATGGGATAGTAATCCAGTAGTCCCAGTTCGTAGCCCGTCAGTCGTTTATTGGCATAGGACTTTAGTTCTCCACTTGTCATCGCCCTGTTCCAGAGACGAGCCTCCAGCATTTCGCCCTTGAATTCGGAACCAATGTAGAGCGGCTGGTGTCCTTCATAAAGTCCTTTTAGTGTATATTGACCAATAGGCCTATCATCATTATAGAACGTGATGCGAGTTTCCAGTTTCTCCTCAAATGCATCAAAGACATATGCCACGTGACGAATGTCGGAGAAGTCCACAGCCTCATCACTTTTCACCACTTCTCTGCCGACAAATGCTGCCAGGTGCCAGTCGGGTGTAACGCCCAACCGCAAGTTTATGGAATCCATGCCGTGGGACAACACATACATATCATTGCCTGCCCTTTCGGGTTTTATCATTAGGTCGAAGGTGAAGTCTTTAGCAGAGAGGTCGCGCTCGGCCATAGAGGATGCCAATCCATTTCCATCGAATTGCAGGGATGTGCTCAGCGAGAGGCTGCTCTGGTTCGTAAGACCCAGCACTTCGAAGTTATTGACAGGAGACAGATAGTTGTAGGCTATCTGCTCGGAGAAGGCTATCTTGATGTCGTCGCCAATGCCTAAGATGCCGTTTGTGGGCTGTGGAGTTCCAAATGGCTGTGGACGGCGCGTATCCTTGATACCTGTCAAGATGTTCGACGGCGAAGTAAGGTAGCCGCCGCCATGACGACAGAAGGATACGGCGCGGATGTCGTAGTACTGCTCCACGGGATCTTTTTCTCCATAGAAGTTGGCATCGATGAAGCCATCGCTTTCCATCAGTTTTTTCTCGCCAGATGCCAGTGCCATGTACTTCCGTCCTTCATCCGTGTTCGGATAGTAGGAACATACATTCACCCAGTCTTTGTCGCCCTGCGTCGAGAGCTTATACTGCA
>ONWB01000054.1 GCA_900321445.1 uncultured Prevotellaceae bacterium
GCCTTATGAAGTATCTGGACCTGAAGAAAATAAACGCACAATTTGAACCGCAACTATCTGAGGCGGTTCGTAGTGTTGTGGAGTCTGGTCAGTACCTCAGAGGTGAAAATGTTGAAAGATTCCAGTGCGACTTTGCCCGCTATCAGGACGTGGAGAATTGCATTGGTGTAGCCAACGGCCTTGATGCACTTACGCTTTCATTGATTGCTATGCGCATGAAGTATGGTTGGGACGATGGCGACGAGGTCATTGTTCCTGCCATGACTTTCTTTGCCACGGCCCTTGCTGTTGAGCGGGCTGGCTTGAAACCCATATTCTGCGACATAAGAACAGACACGTATCTGATGGATGCAGCAGATGCGGAACGTCGCATTTCAGCACGCACGCGCTGCCTGCTTCCAGTACACCTCTACGGCAGGCTTTGCGACATGAATGCCATCTGCGAACTTGCTGCCCACCATGGACTCTGCATTTTGGAAGATGCGGCACAGGCACATGGTGCTGAAAGTCCTGATGGGAAGCGTGCTGGACATTGGGGCAATGCTGCCGCGTTCAGTTTCTATCCAGGCAAAAACCTTGGTGCCCTTGGCGATGCAGGTGCCGTATGTACCAACGATGCTGAGTTAGCAGAAAGAATAAAAGCCTTGGCGAACTATGGCGCTGCGGAGAAGTATGTTCACGCTTTCAAGGGGCTCAACTCGCGCATGGATGAGATACAAGCCGCTGTTCTGAGAGTGAAACTCCCTCATTTGGATCTGGAGAACAAGCTTCGTCGGGAGCAGGTATATATTTATAATAATGTATTGGCTTCTGAACATGTGCAACGACCTTATGGCTGCATACTTTCTGAAGTCGACGTCTATCACGTATATCCTGTGATGGTGGACTCGCCTGTGGAGGTTCAGGAGAGTCTCTCAAGGCGTGGTGTAGAAACACTGCGCCACTATCCTCTGCCGCTGCATCGCCAACCAGCATACGTTGCGGAACATGGGCACGAAAGCATGCCTGTGGCTGAATACGTTGCATCGCATGAACTAAGCCTGCCAATAGGTAGCCACTTGACACTTGACGACATTAGTGAAATAGCGCGCATCGTGAACGAATGTGCGGGAAAATAACATAGGCAACAGAAAACAACAATACAAATATGATGACACTCGACATCCTCATCTGTACTCTCAACAAGGGAATTGTACGACTCGGAGACATACTTATGGAACCCCGAGAGGGAGTGCGCTATATCGTCTCCTACCAATATACCGACGAGCGCTACCTGGAGCTCGTACCCTCGTTTATCAACGATAGAGCAGATGTCAGCCTGTATAAGTATCAGGGGCAGGGGCTCAGCGCAAACAGAAACCTTGCACTCGAAAAGGCAACATCAACGCTCGTTATGTTTGCCGACGACGACTCGCGCTTTTCACCAGAAGCCATCGACAAGATTCTGGACATCTTCTCCAACGACGAGAGTCTGGACGTAGCATTCTTCCGCGCAAGCACATATACGGGCAAGCCGCTGAAGGATTATCCTGAAGAGGAAATGCTGATTACAGGCATGCCAAAGTCCTACATCGTCAGTGCGATAGAGATGGTGTGCCGCAGGGAGACGATACAGCGCTCCATACGTTTCGACGAGCGCTTCGGACTTGGCACAAAGTTCCTGACCTGCGGCGAGGAGGAGATATGGATGGAAGATGCAAAGCGTTGTGGGCTACGCATGAAATACTTCCCTATAAAAATTGTTGAAACCTCTACGCTTCTGAAGAAAAACCTCATATACGTTGACGCTGGCGTACAACGCAGTTATGGTGCCATTATGTACTACAAGCAGGGAGGGCGTGCATGGATGACATGCATAAGGTTTGCCCTGCGTTCAGCACGCTCTGGCTATTGCCATTTTTGGCCTATACTGCGCCACATGTTTGAGGGTATCCATTTCATGAGAAAAACAAAATAAGCCTAACTATAACTATGACACTACAACTTCTAATCTGTACAATCAACGAAGGAATCCGCAGGGTTCCAGGGATGCTTCTTCCCAAGCGCGACGACGTAAAGTATCTCGTTTCGTGGCAGCAAACAGGTACCGTAAACATTGAAATGCCTCAAGAACTCGAAAAGCGCGACGACGTGGAGGTGTTCACGCTTTCGGGGCGCGGCATTTCAGTAAACAGAAACAATGCTCTCAAGCATGCTACTGGCGACATACTTCTCCTTGCCGACGACGACTCGACGTACAAGCCTGAGTATTTCGACAAGATACTCACCACCTTCCGCCGCTACCCAAAGGCCGACATCATCTGCTTCCGCGCCATTGACCGCGAAGGACACTTCCTGAAGCGCTATGCTACGGAACCATGGAGGTATGTAGAGCGCCCCAGAGGCACGCACATCTCGTCTGTCGAGATAGCCTTCCACCGTTCTGCCTCGCTTCCCATGTTCGACGAACGCTTCGGGCTGGGTTCCAAGTACTTGGCATGCGGCGAGGAGGAGATATTCCTTCACGACGCATTCCTTGGTGGCAAGAAGATTATATTCATCCCTGAGACCGTTGTGGAGACAGACCCCAACACGACAGGCAAGCGCTTCCTGACCTTTGCTGCTGCGCGCAGGGCAAAGGGTGCTGTATTGTGCTACCTCCATGGTCCTCTTGGTGCAACTCTAAGAGCCACCAAATACTGCCTCACGCTGAAGGGCGAACATTCAATGTCGCGTCGCATGCAGTTCTATCGCGACATGATAGCAGGCATTCGCTTTATTGAGAACGGACACATCTAAGCCTCTATGCGCTTCAGCATCGTTATCCCCTACAGGAATCGCGCCTCGTGGTTGTCGCGCACACTCGAGTCCATTGCCAACCAGACGTTTATGGATTTCGAACTCTTGTTGGTGGATAACGGTTCTACAGATGTGTCGTCTGCGCTATGTCGTGACTTTGCAATGATGCATGCCGACTCGCCGTTTAGCGTGCGACTACTTACGGAACCTGTCGAAGGGGCGTCGCGAGCACGCAACCTCGGACTGCGAGAAGCCAAGGCCGACTATGTGTACTTCTTTGATTCTGACGACGAGATTTCGCCAATGTTCCTCACTGAGGCTGACGAGTTGTTGAAACATCGTCCAGACCTGCAGTTGGTATGCGGACGTACTGTGCTTTGCTGGCCCGATGGCAAGCGTGAAGTTCGCAAGGTTGTGGAGTCGTCGAATGCACGCGACCAGATTCTATGTTCCATGCTGACGACGCAGGGCATGATAATAGAGCGCAACTTTCTGATAAACATAGGAGGATGGAACGAAAATCTGCCTAAGTGGAACGATTGGGAACTAGGTGTGCGTATTCTCATGCGCACTCCAAAGATGGCTTGGCTTAAGGGAGGGCCATATCATCATATCCACCAACATTCTGAGAGCCTTACAGGTCTGTCGTGGGCTGCCACCTACGAGTCGTTGCGTCCTTCCTTAGAGGCTGTTCGCCAACTTGCGTCTGAGTCGAAGTCGCTACGCCGCGCACTTGCTTGCCGCGAAGCCGTTATAGCAGCCGAACTGAGCATAGAAGGACGAAATGCGGAGGCAGACGCCCTGCTCGTCGAGGCTCAGGAACTTTGCAGTACCATAACATGGTGCTATGCCTATCGTCGCCTTGGCGGACGTGGGACATGGCGCCTTTTCCGCTTTTTCTACAGATAGTGTCAGACTTGCACCACTTTCGTCCGCTTCCGTATCTGCGCTGTAAGGTCTTGGAACTGAACGCTGGGCAGATTGTCGTAGAAACCAATGACGACAGTACGGCGAAGGCTGTCCTGAAACTACGAAACGCCGATAACGACGAGGCGTACTCGCAAGAATACCTCCTCAACCACCTACACGTTGGCAGCCAGATAAACCTTCTTGACTATAAACTTGAAGAAGGGGACGTGTCTGCAGGCTTAATCATCCTCGAGCCCGACTACCTGCTTGATATTTCGTCTGTTGCAGCATGTTTCGACACAGGCTCGCCATTGCAATTTCTTCTTTCAAGACTCTCCGATGGTAGCAGTTCAAGTTTTCCGATACTATTAGGCAATTTTGCCTCGCAACTTCTTGACGAAGCACTGCACTTTCCCCATTCGCCGCGCCCTTATGTGGAAAGCATAAGAGATTTTTTCGAGAGTTATGCCATTGACTTTGCCACGTGCACAGATTCATTGAGCACCTTCCACCAGCAGGCAGAATATCAGAGGGATAACATCCGCAAACTCATCGCCACGACAGCAGTCAGCAACCCCGACTTCCATCCAGAAAAGTGCATTCTCGAACCATCGTTCTTCGTAGAAATGCTTGGACTGCAGGGACGTATGGACTTGTTGCAGGCAGACATGAAGGTGCTGATGGAACAAAAGTCTGGGCAGAGGGGATTCAACGGAATTGCCCGCGAGCCCCACTATATCCAGATGCTCCTCTACCTTGCAATTCTGCACTATGCAGTAGGCGAGGAGCCCAGCGACGTGTCGAGTTATCTGCTATATTCGAAGTTTGCGGACGGCATGATGCCAGAGTCTTTCAACGACAAACTCCTCGCCAAGGCTATACGCATGCGTAACCTCATCGTCGCCAACGAGATGCAACTGGCCACGAAGAAGGATTTCGCCCAACGTCTGTTTTTGAATACTACTGCCGACGACTTGCGCCAAAACCCTTCTCTCTCAGAACGCTTTTGGCTCACGTGGAAGCGTCCAGGGATTGACAATGTCCTCAGTACCATCCAGCATGCAACACCTCTTGAGCAGTCGTATTTCTTCCGCATGTTCCGCTTTGTCGCTCGCGAACAGATGCTGGTACGCATGGGAGGCGGAGGAGTGCAGGCAACAGGACAGGCACTGCTATGGCGGAGGACTGTCGAGGAGCGCCTCGCCGAGGGCAGCCTCCTTTGGCCGCTGCATGTCGAGAAGGACGATGCGGAAGCGAACTATAGCCGTCTTCTCCTGCACCCCGAGGATGAGAATGTCGCTGGCGAGTGCAATTTCAGGGAGGGCGACGCCGTCATCGTTTACGCCTTGCAGGATGGCGACGTGCCAGATGCACGCCAATCCATACTTTTCCGAGGATTCATCGAAAGCCTTCAAGTAGATACCATCGTCGTATGCCTGACGTCGCCACAGAGTTGCGGCATGGCCTTCCCCTCAGACGCCTGCTATGCAGTCGAGCACGATAGCATCGACACGTCGAGAAGCCAGTATCGCGGCTTGTTTTCAATACTCTCGTCGCCCCTTGATCGAAGGGCGTTATGGTTTGGGCAACGCAAGCCCCGCTTCAATGTGCAGAAGACGGCAAGGGGCGCGTATGGGCAGTTTCAGGATTTAGTAGATGGTGCGTGCAGGGCTGAGGACGTATATCTTGTCGTTGGTCCCCCAGGCACGGGCAAGACGTCGTTTGGCATGCTCAACATACTACAGGAGGAACTCCTCGACACAGGTAGTTCCGTCCTGCTCACAGCCTACACGAATCGCGCAGTCGATGAGATTTGTTCAAAACTCGATGCCGCTGGAATAGACTTCCTGCGCATAGGGCGCAGCACGTCCTGCGACGCGAAATATGCTGACAGGCTCCTGTCTTCCCGCGCTAAGACGTGCAAGAGTCGCAACGATCTCATCGCCCTCATCGACTCTGCCCGCGTGGTGGTTGCCACGACTACCACCCTTGGTCGCAATGCCGACTTCCTGCGTATGCGCCGCTTCGACTTGTGCATTGTAGATGAAGCGTCGCAGATTCTCGAACCACAAATACTCCCGCTCTTCGCAGCCACGAAAAACGGCGCGTCGTGCATTCGCCGCTTCGTACTCATTGGCGACCACAAGCAACTTCCCGCAGTAGTCGTGCAGGACAGGGCAGACTCCGCTGTCGAAGAACCCATGCTGCAGGAGATGGGGCTCGAAGATTGTCGCCATTCCCTCTTCCAGCGTCTCATCGTATGGCTCCGCAAGGTGCGTCCCGAATGTATCTTCGAGATGACGCGCCAAGGACGCATGCACCCCCTGGTTGCGGACTTCGCAAACAGGTTTTTCTACTCAGGCAAACTTGTGTCTGCAGGGCTTCCGCACCAACTCGAAGAGTTTGGTGTAAGAATTGAACAAACACCCGACAAATGTCTAAATATAAGCGCGATAAGCAATATAGTCAAATCGCGACGCTTTGCCTTTTTCAACGTACGAAAAGGCGCTGACGACACCACTGGCAACAACTGTAACACTGCGGAGGCAAAGACTATTGCAGCAATCGTTCGTGCTGCATATACGAACGCCAACTCCGTGGGTGTCATCGTTCCGTACAGGAGTCAGATTACGCTCGTTAGGAAGTATATCGGAGCAGACCTCGACGTCACCATCGACACCGTAGAACGCTACCAGGGTTCCGAGCGCGACGTCATCGTATATGGCTTCACTGCCAGCACACAGGCGGGACTCGACTTCCTTACGGCAGAAAACTTCCACGACGAGGGAGAGACCATCGACAGGAAACTGAACGTAGCACTCACCAGAGCCCGCAAGCAGTTGTTCGTTGTAGGCGACGCCGCGCTACTCGCGCAAGACGCCATCTTCGGCAGACTTGTAGAATACGCCCGCTCCGAGCATGCGTTTATAGAAATAAGTGGCGAATGAGCGTAAGTTAAGGCAGAAAACATTACTTTTGCACCCCGAAACAAGGAAACAAATGAAGATAGCCCTCATACAATTATCATGCACCCCAGACGTGGGCAAGAACATTTCGCGACTGGAGGAACACATCCGCAAGGCGGCTACGGCAGGTGCCGCACTGATTGTCTTGCAGGAACTTCACAACTCATTATACTTCTGTCAGGTCGAGGAGGTCGATAACTTCAACCTCGCAGAGCCCATCCCTGGTCCCACCACCGAACGCCTCGGCAGACTCGCACGCGAACTGGGAGTCGTCGTCGTAGCCTCGCTCTTCGAGCGGCGCGCCGCAGGACTCTACCACAACACTGCCGTCGTCCTCGACACTGATGGCAGCGTGGCGGGCATACAGCGCAAGAACCACATCCCCGACGACCCCGCATACTACGAAAAGTTCTATTTCACACCTGGCGACACGGGCTTCAAGCCCATCCCCACGAGCCTCGGACGCTTAGGCGTGCAGGTATGTTGGGACCAATGGTATCCCGAGGGCGCACGACTGATGGCCTTAGCAGGTGCCGACGTGCTCATCTATCCCACCGCAATAGGTTTCGAGAGCAGCGACACCCCCGCAGAACAGGCGCGCCAGCGCGAGGCGTGGATAACCGTCCAGCGCGGACATGCTGTGGCAAACGGCCTCCCCCTCATCGCCTGCAACAGGGTAGGGCACGAGCCCGACCCCAGCGGACAGACGCGAGGAATACAGTTCTGGGGCAGCAGTTTCGTGTGCGGTCCTCAGGGCGAGATGCTTGCACAGGCATCGTCCGACAGCGAGGAGATACTCCTTGCCGACATCGACCTCCAACGCTCCGAGCAGGTGCGCCGCTGGTGGCCATTCCTCCGCGACCGCCGCATCGATGCCTACGGCGACATCCTGAAACGATATAACGACTAAATAAAGAGAAGAAAGAGAAGAAAGAGACTATGGCTCTAAACTATGTATGGCTTGCCCTGTTCGGCATAGGCATGCTGGTGGGCGTGTTGCGGCTGATTTTTGAAGGTGACACGGAAACGCTCCCCGCGATGATGGATTCCACATTCGAAATGTCGATGACGGCATTCGAACTCACCATAGGCCTCACTGGCACGCTGACACTATGGATGGGAATACTCAAGGTTGGCGAGGACAGCGGCCTCGTAGCACGCCTGTCGCGCCTGCTGAGTCCCGTACTCACGAAACTGTTCCCCGAAATCCCCAAGAACCATCCTGCCCTGGGCTCAATCTTCATGAACATATCCGCCAACATGCTTGGCCTCGACAATGCCGCAACGCCAGTAGGCTTGAAGGCCATGCAAGAACTGCAGAGCATCAACAAAGACAAGGCTTCGGCCAGCAATTCAATGATTATGTTCCTGACGCTCAACACCAGCGGACTGACCATCATCCCCGTGTCCATCATGGCGTATCGTGCAAAGGCTGGTGCCGCTGACCCAACGGACGTATTCATCCCCCTGCTCCTCACAACCTTCTGCTCCACAATCGTCGGCCTGCTTGTCGTCTCAGCATACCAGAAGGTAAACCTCCTGCAGAAGAACATACTCATCCTCTTTGGCATCATCGCCCTGCTCGTGGCAGCGTTGTTCACCACCATAATAGGTATGTCGGAGGCTCAGATGCAGGGCTTCTGCCGCGTACTGACGAGCGTTCTGATTCTTGGTGCCATCTTCATATTCCTGTTTAGCGGTTTCCGCAAGCGCCTGAACGTCTATAACTCCTTCATCGAGGGTGCAAAGGGCGGCTTCCATGTCGCCGTAAGCCTCATTCCGTACTGCGTAGCCATTCTCGCTGCCGTCGGCGTCTTTAAGGCGAGTGGGGCCCTCAGCATGTTGCAGAACGGCGTCAGTTGGTTTGTGAGCGACGTCTGCGGCACCAATGCCGACTTCGTAGGCGCACTGCCAGTGGCACTCATGAAGCCCCTCAGCGGCCCCGGAGCGCGCGGCATGATGCTAGAATGTTTCACGTCCTTCGGCCCCGACTCCTTCGTAGGGCACCTTGCAAGCGTACTCCAAGGCTCTACAGACACAACCTTCTACATCCTCGCCATCTACTTTGGCTCCGTGGGCATCAAGAAATACCGCCACTCCGTCGTCTGCGGACTTTCTGCCGACCTCGCAGGCATGATAGCCGCCGTGCTCTTCAGTTATTTCTTCTTCGGAGGCTGATTTTCAGCTATTCTGGATCACAAAGAAGTAAAAAACATTTGTGTTAGTTACGATTTTCAACTTTTTGCGAGTAGAAATAATCGTGAGTGCTTAAAAAATCATCGTAAGCCCAGAAAAATCCATCGAAATGCCTTCTCGTTTCATCAAGATGCGAGAATCTTTCTCATAGATACCGACAAACCACGATTTTTCTGAATCGTACAAATACTGTTATTTGTCGTTCTATTTTTTTATAGAAATTCGCAAAAACACCCCAACACCCACCCAAATCTTCCGAAACGCCGATGAACAGGGAAGAGTTGATGGGTGGGTCAGAAGCTCAACACCCCACCATACACCCACCCATATACCCCCCTATACACCCACCCATTTCAATGCTGTATCATTCGCAATTACCTGTTTTAATGTTGCGTCAGTAGTAAGATTGCGGACAAGAATGTTATTGGCAAGATGGTGGGGTATCAGGGTGGGTGTTTGGTGGGGTGTATGGGTGGGAGTCTGGCAAACACCCACCCGTCCAGAATGCCTATCAGAAAAGGGAAGTCGCGATGTTTGGGTGGGTGTTGGGGTGTTTTTAGCATTTCATCGTTTTTCAAGGAATAGGTAACCCCTCAACAACACATCAAAATAGTAGGCAAGAGTACAACTACATATTTCAGTACATAAACCTGCTGCCAACAAAAAAGGCTGCCTCCTTTGAGACAGCCTTAAATGGATTCTGAGAGAGAGGTTTACTCTCCGAAGTAGCGCTTGTAAAGACCCTGGAAACCGCGTCCGTGGCGTGCTTCGTCGCGTGCCATCTCATGAACAGTGTCGTGGATGGCGTCGAGGCCGAGTTCCTTCGCGCGCTTTGCGATGCGGGTTTTGTCCTCGCAGGCTCCCGACTCAGCAATCATGCGCTTGTAGAGGTTGGTCTTTGTGTCCCATACGTTTTCGCCCAGAAGTTCGCAGAAGCGGCTTGCGTGGTCGGCTTCTTCGTAGGCATACTGGCGGAAGGCGGCGGCAATCTCGGGATAGCCTTCGCGGTCGGCCTGGCGCGCCATGGCGAGGTACTGGCCGGCTTCGGAACATTCGCCCATCCAGTGTGCGTTGAGGTCTTTCTTCATCTCTTCATCGCAGTCGGCAGCCACGCCGATAACGTGCTCTGAGGCGAAGTTGAGTTCGTCTTCCTTGACCTCCTTGAACTTGGAAGCGGGAACATTGCATACGGGGCAGCGCTCGGGAGCGGCATCACCTTCGTGGACATAGCCACAAACGGTGCATACGAATTTCTTTTTCATTTTTTTTATTTTGACTGATTTTGACGTAAAAAATTACTTTTTCCGCTGCGAAGATAGGCAATTATTGAAAATAATGTTCCTTTTTAGATGAAAAAATGAACTTTATTTTTCCGCACCTTATAAACAACACCATTTTGAATAAAATTTTTCTGATATTCGTTTTCTATTTTCAACTTTCATGTGTTATATTTGCGCCAAATTTTATCAACGTTAACAAGAGTGAAAACATATCTCGTGACTGGAGCCGCTGGTTTCATAGGCTCCAACTTCGTAAAATACCTGCTCAGGGAGAGGGAGGACGTGCGCATTGTCGTGCTCGACGCGCTGACGTATGCAGGGTACTTGGGTACCATTAGCGGCGACATCGACAACGAGCGCTGCTTCTTCGTCAAGGGCAACATCTGCGACCGCGAACTTGCCGACAAACTGTTCGGCGAGTACCAGTTCGATGTGGTCGTGAACTTTGCCGCCGAGAGCCACGTGGACCGCTCCATCGAGAACCCGCAGTTGTTCCTGCAGACGAACATCCTCGGCACGCAGAACCTGCTGGACGCTGCCCGCCGCGCATGGGTGACGGGAAAGGACGAGCAAGGCTACCCGACATGGCGAAAGGGCGTGCGCTACCACCAAGTATCGACGGACGAGGTGTACGGTTCGTTGGGCGAGACGGGCTTCTTCACAGAAGACACGCCGCTGCAACCGCATAGTCCCTACAGTGCCTCGAAGACGAGTGCCGACCTCGTGGTGATGGCGTACCGCGACACGTACCACATGCCCGTCAGCATCACGCGATGCTCAAACAACTACGGGCCCTACCACTTCCCCGAGAAACTTATCCCGCTGATGATAAACAACGTCCTGCACGGCAAGAAACTCCCCGTCTATGGCGAGGGCACGAACGTCCGCGACTGGCTCTACGTCGAGGACCATTGCAAGGCCATCGACTTGGTAGTGCGCAAAGGCAAGGACGGCAGCATCTACAACGTGGGCGGCCACAACGAGCGCAGGAACATAGACATTGTAAAGACCATC
>ONWB01000053.1:0-2400 GCA_900321445.1 uncultured Prevotellaceae bacterium
ATCACGATGCAGGAGCGCGAATACGACTTCACCGAGGCCGAGGTCAAGCCCCGAGAGTATTTCTACACCGAGATATACTACCGCTTCTACGCATACGTCAACGACTCCCTGCGTTGCTATCGCGCTGGCATACTACCCGCAGCCTACGACATCAAAAAGAAAAAGGAGATAATCAAGTTCGGCGACTATAGCTATGCGCTGTTCAATCTCAAGGACGTTTCGTGGTGGGTTGCCAGGAGCGACAATCTGATAAAAGGCGGCGTACGCTACATCCCAGGCGAAACACTCCTCGAAGGCGGCAGTTGGAAAAAGCGCTACTACATCGATAAGGTTCCGCAGGGCGCAAACCGCTGGCTTATCGTCAACCCCCGCGACACGGTGGGAACGCTTGTCCACGACGGAGGCTACAGTACCATTACGCTCGATGGCGCACGTGCCCAGATGTATGCAAACGAAGTGGATGGCGAGGAACGTAAGCTTCAGCGCCGCAAGGATCGCAACTACTCCTACAGCTATACTGAAGTATTCCGCCTCGACGACGAAGGCGAGGTGATGCGCAATGGCTACGTGATGTCCCTGAACCACTGGGAGCACGACTCCTCAAAGGGACGCGAGACCTATATCGTAGAGGCCACAGTCACGGGTACCGCCTACATGACGAAGGACGAGTTCAAGCAGAAGCGCAAGGAACTCAACGCCCTGAACTCGGCGCAGCGCATGTGGCACATGCCCCTTGCCGACATCGAAGCCTATGAGCGCACGCACAACATCGCCCCCATGACTCCCGAAGTACGCAAGGCCGTCGCCACCATCACGCGCGACAAGTGGAAATGAACGCAGGGCAAACGTCAACGAGCCTTCTTCGACGAGCGAAGCGAACAAGTTCGAACGTCAGCCGTTGTCAGCCCGCTGCGCAAAGTGCAGCGTAGGCTGGGAGGCGAAAAGGCAGGGCGAGGTAATTGTTCTATCATAATGACCCACGCAGCCTGCAAAATGACCTATAGGTCATTTTTGTAATGGAAAAGTATTCAGAAATCGTTCAGGAATCTATAAGATAAGGCTTCATAAACTTGTATGTCGCTTGGATTCTGCGGCTCAACTATTGCCGCAGAATCTTCCTGCGCTTCTCGAGATTTTTTGCACGGACCTTGTGGGTGACCTCCTTGGGCGAAAATACTTTTTCGTGCGTCGAAAAAACGTCAAGATCCGTTCTTGAGATAGCGACCTTTGCAACTTAATGATAATAACCCCTACTCGTTACTTTCGTGGCGAGAAGGGGTCATTTGTAATAGTGTCTGATGTCGAATGTTTACTCGTAGCTCAAATGCTTCTTCAGTCTTTCGCCGCTAAGCGTGATGGTCTTTCCGTTCATATACTGAATGGTGATGGTCGTGACGTGAATGTATTGTGCAATCTCTGAGTAGAAACGTATGTTGTCGAAGCTATAGCTGCCTTGGCAGTTGTCAATTCGTGCGTCAAAGTTTTCGAGCGATGTGGGACGCGGCCCTATAGGTCCAATACCGCGCGTTTTCCACGTTGTACCCCCACCAATTTCATTGTAGCACTTGTCGCCGACGGCATTCGTGAAGTAGCCTTGGAATGATATGTACTTGATGGTTTGTGTTGGAGAGCCGTTTGTAACACTAATGTTCATCGATACGCCACCCGCATAGTCGGTTTCCCATGAATCTACCGTTACAAATACAGGATCAATTTTCTGTAGTGTTTCAATTAATGCTTTCTTGGTCGAAATGAGGCGTTCCTCCGACTCCCTTAGTCTTACTTGTGCCAGCGAGTCTGCCGTCTGCTTCTTTTGTGATATAACGGCAAGTACTTCAGGGGCGTCCACGGCGGGCATTCCCGTCATGTCAAATTGTCGTTTGAATGGGTCTGAATACTTTGATGTAGAGAAGATGCCAGCCCCTTTGTCTGAAAATAGAGCATAGAACTTCTTGTCATCTTTTAGCGAGTAGCCAACAACAGATACAGTGTCGTTGCTATTAAACGGACAGCTGTCATAGTCTGGACATGAGAGGGAAGAGTAGGAATATGACAGCACCGCACGCTCCCGTCCTTGCATGATATACGCATGACGTCGTTCTGCCTTTTCGGCTTCGCGTTGTTGGATGTTGACTCTCCTTCGCTTTATCTCTTTTTGTACATCAGCATCATCTGTTGAGGGCATATATTGCATGTCAAGACCCTCTGCGTAGTATGTTTTGCCTCGCTTGATGTGTGGTTTCAGTACGGCGCTTGCTGTGCAAAAGCCTGCGTACTCGTCCGAGTATATAGCGTAGTATGCCTCACGTCCCTCTTCTTTATAGCCGAGGACGCAAACTGTGTCACCTTGTTTGAGGGGAATAGACTTGCCCGTCTCCACATCTTTTAGATATGTGCTCT
>ONWB01000053.1:2407-16050 GCA_900321445.1 uncultured Prevotellaceae bacterium
CTCTACTACACCGCGCACCTTTCCTTGCATGGCTTCACCCTTGCGTAGTGCTGTATGTCGCTTATAAATGTCGTCTTTGCGGCGCATAGTCTCACGTGCAATGTCTTCACAAAGTGCGTCAGGTAGCTTCTTTAGCTGTTTCTGCTCAGAAGTAAATGGGTAAATGCCGAGCGCAAAGTTTGCTACATAGTCGCCAGATTGCAGCGCAAAGTGGAACTTTCCACTTTTTTTCTTAAAGGCGAATACTTCCACAGTGTCGCCAACAGCGAAGGAGTGGCTATTCTGTGTGTAGCGATCTACGTCGAATGGGGTTGCGACGGTTGTCCAAACAGATTGTGCCTCGATGCTTGAAACAAGGAGCAGGCTAAAAATTGCGGAAACGAGGAGTCTTCTATGTAATGGAATGATGTACAATTTTGTGTATAATTTGATAAGGGTGATGTCAACGGATCGTATAATGAGTGCTGAGCGCCATGAGTGTTGCGCAGTACCTCACAACTTTTACCGTATCTCCACTCCGTTTTTGCTGACGGTGATGCCGTGTGTGTTTTTCTTTTGTGGTCGTCCGAGTAGGTCGTAGTGTGGTAGGGTTGTGGCTGTCTGCGCCGCCTCGGTTATGGTGTTGGGGAGCCCGTAGTGTACGTCGATGCTCTTGCGCGTGGCGTCGATGGTGATGGTGGCTTGTAGGCCGCTGATGGTGGCGGTGGTGAAGTCGGAGGTTGTGGGCGTGGCGCCCTTCTTCAGGAACAGGTAGCCGCCGCTATATACTCTGGTGATGCCTGAGGCGGCGGTGCTGTTGCACTGCAGCTGTACGTCGTCGCGCACTTCGGCGGCTGCGCTGGCGCCGTCGATGTTGACGTGCCATGCGTCGAGGTCTGCGTCGGCGAGTGAGACGGCATACACCTTGTAGCGGTTGGCGGCGAAGGCGGCGGTGCTGGACTTACCCATGATGTTGCTGAGGGAGGGGAAGCAGACCCAGTGGTTGCCGATGGCGAAGGCTTTCGCCGCTGCGTCGTAGCTGAAGGCGGTGGCCTCGGCTGCGTCGCGCGAGGCTGTGGAGTTGGCTTTCAGGTAGTGGCCGTTGGCGGACTGCACGTAGAGGTTTGTGCCCGTCCCCTGTACTATGCGTATGTAGTAGCTGGCGTCGGAGGCGGAGGGTGCCTGCGCTTCGCCTTGTACGAAGAGGGGGTAGCTGTTCGTGGCGTTCTGGCGGTATTCTTCTGCGCCGTTATAGACGTAGCGTCCGAGGAGCTCGTCCTGCGCGTAGTAGCTGGAGAAGGGGGCGTTGGAGTAGCACATGATGCGATACCACCCCGTGGTGAGGTCGGCGAGGGAGGTGACGAGGTCGGGGGTGTCGTAGGAGACGTCGTCCACGGGGTCGGTCTCGACCTCGCGTATTGTGAACTGGCATCCTGCGTCCTTGGTGTCGTTGCCGTCGCGTCCTGAGCTCCAGTTGTAGATGGGCAGCCCCGTGAGGTTCGTCTGGTTCAGCTGCACCGTGCCGCTGGAGATGATGAACATCCCCACTGTCGAGGAGCCCCGCAGCGTCCATCCGCTTGCGGGGCGGCTGGCGCTGGTCGTCAGCTGTGTATTGTAGGTGGCGGTGGGGGAGATGTAGGAGCCGTCGCCGCGGTTGATGATGTCGTAGGTGCCGTCGCCGCGGCTCTGGAACTTCCACATCATGCTGGCGTGGTTGTTGCCGCTTCCGCCTACGAGCCCTGCGCCTGCGCCGCTGGAGTGGAGATAGTAGTTGCCGCGCAGGGTTGAGCATAGCGTGTACCAGTGTTCTGCCTCTGCGGTGCTCGCCTCGGGAAGGACGATGGCGGGCAGGACGGCGTTGAGGGCTGTCTGCAGGGCTTGCGCCTGTGCGTTGAGTTCCTCCACGGTGGCCTCTGCGCCCTTTGCCAGCACGGCGTATGCCGCTGCCTCGGCTTGTGCGAGCGTGGTGCGGGCTGTCTCGGGGTAGCAGCCCACGCCGCTGCCGAAGTTCACGTCGTCGATCATCGAGAGCATTGCGCCCACGGCGTTGCGGGCGTTGTTCAGGGCGAGGTTCCGCCGCGCCTGCTCCACCGTCAGGGGGTGGCAGTCGCCAACGTAGGGTGCGAGCACCTCTGCCAGTGCGGCATAGCCGAGTCCGTTCAGGTAGTTGCCTTGGAAGAGTTCGGACTTGCCCTTGCCAGCATCGGCAAGCGGCGTGTAGGTGTCGATGTAGGTGGCTCCCAGACGTGTCGCGATGTCCTGCAGGGAGTCGTTGAAGGGGATGTATTTCGACGTCGTCGTCGATGCGTTGGAGTTCGGCAGCAGTGCCTCGATGTATATCTGTGTCTGCGGCGCTTTCGTCCTGATGTCTTTGACGAGGGCTGCGTAGCTCGCGGCTGCGGTCTTCACGTCGGTGCCTGCGTTGAGGTCTGCCGTGCCGGCATAGATGAATATCTTCGCAGGCTGCGCGTTCGTCGTGCGCCCATTCAGCATGCCACCGACATACTTCTGGAGTGTGGCGATGTCGGGACCCGGGTAGCCCCATCCTGCGCCGCGGCTCTTGACGTGCGGATTGCCAGCACCGACGGGGAGCTGTGCGAAATATGTTAGGCGCATGCCGTAGAAGCCCGAGAGCCCGTTGTTCTTGTTTTGCGTGTTCGAGGGGAATTGCGAGGGGAGCCCCACCTTGTCCTCGATGGCCTTGCACCATACGCTGTAGCCCATGGCTGTAAGGTGCAGGTTGTCGTAGGTGTGGGTGCCGGGCATGTTGTCGGAGCCAGACTGTACGAGCTTCGAGTACAGGTCGATGTATTCAACGCCGTATTCCTCGCACAGACTCTGATAGAGCTGGTTTGTGCGCTTGACGTTATCTGCCGTGCGCAGTCCGCTGGTGCTCGGAAGTATGCTCTGCATGTACACTTCTGCCTCGGGGAGCTCGTTCCGTATGCGCTTCAGTATCTTGCGCACACGTTCCGTGGGGTACTCGGGGAAGTTGATGCCGTTGGTGCCGAGGTCGTTGGTGCCTATCATGATGAACACCTTCTTCGGGCGCCCTACGATGTACGATTCCAGGTTGTCCAGCACTTCATAGGAGTATGCGCCGGATATGCCTCTGTTCAGCACGGAAGCGCTGCCAAAGCCTTCGCGCCATTCGAACATGTTCGTGATACTGTTGCCTATGAACACGATGCCGTCTTTCTCGGGCACGAGTGTGGCGAAATGGTTGGCGCGATGCTGACGGAACGGCTCGTCGGCGTGCATGGCTGCCGTCGTGAGCAGCAGAAGGAGCGCGATGAGTGAAAACTTTTTCATTTTGGTTGTTTGCTTTATGTGTTTATATGGTTATTTTTCCGAAAGGACGTCTTGCATAAATGCTTCGATGAGTCTGCGATGATGGCCGGGCATGATGATGTGGTGGTTGCCGATGGGATTGGTGAGGAAGCACGAGGCCTGTTGCGGGCTGCAGAGACGTATCAGCTGCTGCGTACGGCAATAGTTTGGTGCCGACTGCGAGGCAGTGAGTTCGCCTTCGCATACGAAGTGGCGCGAGAGGTCTCCAGACACCTTGAAGATGGTGACGGGTCCCTCGGGCATGTGGCCGCAGATGCCTACGCCGATTCCCGATTCGAAGTGCGTGTCGAGGCTGTAGTCGTCCACAAGGTCGAAGGGGATTGTGCAATGTGCAAAGAGTATTTCGCCCGTTTCGACGTCGATGCGGGCAGGGTTGGCTTGGAAGCCCGACGTGCCCAATAAGGCGCGGGCGACAACCATGCTGAGCAGGGCTGGCACGTCGCCTTCGCATGACGACGTTATGCCCTCGGCATTGAGACGCGCAAGGGCGATGCACCCCGTGTTGTGCAGCGACGTGAGCAGGTCGAAGCATCGGAGCGTGAGGCCTTGCAGGTTGCTGTCTGTCGCCATGGCCTTCAGTGCTTCATAGATGCTCATAGCCCCAGGCAGGGCAGCCTGTATCTCAGCGCGCCCACTGCTGTAAGGAACGTCGGGGGTTGCTACAGATTTGGCGCGCCGCACCAGTTCGTCTATGGGGAGGTCGATGAGTGATATGCCAAGGTGCTGCATTATGGCGGCGCTGTCTGCCTGACTGGAGATGAGCCAGTCGGATGGTTCTCCAATGATGCCGAGACGCATGCCGTGCAGACGGCGCCGTGCCCTCTGGACGCTAAGCAACTGCTCAATGCGGTTGCGCACATAGTCCGCCTTGCCGTGGACGACTTCGCCAGTGAGCCCCTGTTGGCGCAGGAAGGAGAGAATCTCCAAAGAGGCTGCCAGGGAATTGTTGGTCTCGGAGGCCAAAAGGTAGAACGGGCGACCTGCGTTCTTCTGCGTCAGTCGTGGCAGAAGTTCGCGAAAGAGCCCCTCCGTACCGCCAGTGCGCACGAAGATAAGGCAGAGGTCGGACGTTCCGAAGTCGCCGAAGTCGTCGCAAAGACCGTAGTCGATGCCGATGGTGTCCAAGAAGCACTGCGTCGTGCGCCTGATGCTTTCTGCATCGTGCAATGCCGACGTCAGCGTGTATATTTTCAATGCGTTATCCATGTGCGTTAACTTGTAGCGCCACAAAAATACGTATATTTTGGGAATTGTGCGAAAGAAGACGTAAAAAAGTGCTCCGTAAAAAAGTGCTACCACAAACATTCTTTGCCGTGCAGAACCCTCCTGACACAAAAAGAGCAGCCATAAGGTTGCTCTTTCTTGCGGAGAGAGAGGGATTCGCTCCGGCTTTGCCGCCTGAGCACCTACTGGAGCGCAAGAACCCCCTACCGGGTGTGAGAACCCTCCTTGACACAAAAAGAGCAACCTTATGGTTGCTCTTTCTTGCGGAGAGAGAGGGATTCGAACCCCCGGTACCTCTCAGTACGTCGGTTTTCAAGACCGATGCAATCGACCACTCTGCCATCTCTCCTGACTTTTGCGGCGGCAAAGATACAAGGAAAAATTAAAAATGAGAAATTTAATGTGAAAAAATAAGAAAATGAGTGGATAAGTGGGCAAGTAGCATGGTGGACAAGCTGACGAACTGGCATGCAGTCAAATAAACGTGCAAACAAATAGATATGGGGGATGAGTACAAAAGTAAACGAGCAGACAAGTATGGGCTTGCCTGCTCGTTTGTATTGTCTAATAAGCTATCTCTTAGTCGCGGAGGAGCTTGAGAGCCTTTACTTCCTTGCCGTCGCGGAATACGCGGAGCACGTAAGCTCCTACCATGGGCAGGCGTACCTGCATGCGGTCGGAGGATGTGAGCTCTGCGGCTTTTGCGGCAACGAGCTGACCAGCAATGTTGTAAACCTGTACGTTGTAGTCGCCAGCAGCGGCAAACTCGAGGTAAACAACGTCACCAACGCTGTAGGCGCGGAGTTCGTCAGCCGTTACGTCGGCAATGCCCGTGCCGTCGCCAATCTGGATGTAGCTGTAGGTCTTGGAATCGGAGCCGTGAGGGTTCGAAAGCGTAACGGTAACGTTGTAGAGACCGTCCGTCTTATAGCTGACTTTGGCAGAACCGGCCTCGCCGTTACCCTCAATGTCTGTGATGGTACCCTTCATAGATGTGCTCCAGTTTGCTTCTGTCAATACAGGATATGCTGTATCCCGTGCTGAGGCACAGCCTGCGGTATAGACTTGTTCAATATAATGGGGCTGTGCGCGGCCTTCGCCTTCGAGCTTGAGGAGTTCATAGGAACCTGTTTCAAGCCCTGGCGTTTCGCCGACAGCGACAAATCCCTTGCCTTCTTCAGCCTTTGTTTCGAAGTTCCAGAAGCAGGAGAGACCTGCAGGCAGATTGTTGGGGTCAAGAGCCCCCATGGATTTTTGTACTTCTTCCTCAGATATGGCCTTCTTCCAGAGTTGGAAGTTGTCAATGCTGCCGTCAATGCCAGCGCGTCCGCTGGCGGGACCGCCGATGCACATCCAAGGATCGCTACCAACGGTGCCGTTCATGTCGAGCACGGGCAGATACTTATCGGTAGTCTGAGAGCCGTCTTGATAAACAGTGGGCTCCTGGAACTTACCGTTGATGTAGAGCTGGTGACGTGCGGTACCATCGGACTTGCGGTCGAAGACGATAGCAACGTGTGTCCAAATGCCGATAGGCAGCGTGCCTGCGGGGTATTCGTACTTGGAGGCAGGTGGAGCCTCTGCGCGCGGAGAGTTGCGGTATGTGAACACAAGTGCACCAGCCTTGTCGAGCGTACTCCAGTTCCAGCCCCAGTCGGTAAGGGGCCAGTTGCCAGCCTTATCGGCAACGGCGAAGAATTGCGTTCCGCTTGGAACGTTGTTGACCTTGAGCCAGAAGGCCAGGGAGAAGGAGGCTTTGCCCGTCAGACCTGCATTCATGACGCTGAAGCCGAAGTTCTTTTCCTTCATGTCAACAGCTTGCGAGGTGCCGCCGTCGGAGTAGCGACCAGTGTATTCCATCGTCACGGGCACGTTCTTCTCGACCTGAATGGGACTCTCCTCGCCGTTGGCGGTAAGTGTGAGCACTTCAGGCAGACGACCAAACTTGGCATCAGACACCTTAATGTATTCATCAAATGTGCGTGTACTCTCTTCCGTATTGTTGCCGTTGTGAGTTACGCCTGTGAGATACAGTGTGTAAGCACCTGTCTTTTCAAGTTGCGGAACGACAACTTCGCGTCCCTCGCCCTCGAATGCCGTCGTTTCGTCCTCATAGACGAGGCGCCACGTTGCAGGCTCGTGGTTGGGGTCAACATACGACATCACGAAGCTTTCGCCCGGCGTGATGAGGTACTTGTTTATCTGTATGTCGTCGTTGTAGGTATAGACGCCTGTTTCCATGTATTCGCTCCAAGCTACTTCGCTCTCGCTCTTGTGGTCGAGGCTTACGGCGCTGACGCCGAAGCGAACTTTATTGTTGCTACCGTTGGTGAAATCCATAGGTGCGCAGAACACGAGACCTGCCCAGCTTGTGGTCGTTCCCATAAATACGGGCTGCTGTCCTTCCTGCTGCGCGTACATCTTGAAGAAGGCGGTCTGAACGTCGGTGTTGTAAACGGGCTCGCCAGCAGCCTTCAGGTTCGGCATGTTCCAGATGAGCTTGCCATCGACGCCCTGATGGTGTGATGCGAGCACCTTTGCGCTTGTAACCTCAGGCATTGCGGGAGTTGCGCTTGTTCCGCGAACGATTGAGAACTCGCCGAAGTAGAGGTCCATGTCAGCAGCGTTCTTGAAATGGAGGGCAACGAGTGCCAGCGTCTTGCCGGCGAGTGCGCCCTGAACGGTGAACTGCTTTGTGATCCAGTCTTCCTCGTCGGCTTCCTGCGCCGTCGTGAGAACGCTGTAGTCGGACTCGTTGATGGCAGAGCCTTCTGCGCCCTCGGCTGTCAGCACGAGGTTAACGTTTGCCTTACCCTTTGCGAGTTTGTAGCGGAAGGTAATGACGTCGCCTTCCTGCAGGGCGAACTTCGTCTTGAAGAGTTGCAGGTATTCGTTGGATGTCGTTCCGAAGACGTGCATCGTGGAACCGCCCATGTAGGCATCGTCCCATGTGAAAGCTGCGTCGAGGCCCGTTGCGGGAACGTCCGTAGCCTTATGTCCGAGGAGCGAACTTGTAAACCAGAAGCGCCATGTCGGCAGGTAGTCCTGCACGCCGAGGTTGTACCACTCGGCATCGTGCTGGCGGCGTCCCTGCCAGTTGAAATACTTACCGTTACCGAGGTTGAAGTACGTGATGAACGGCTCTTCGCTCAGGTTCCAGCAGAGAGAGCTGCGTGCGGACATCATCTTCGCCATGCCGTGGAAGTTGAAGTTGTCGGCGTTGTAGTTGTCGCTGTCGATGAAGCCGGGAAGATTTGCGGGGTTACGCGTGCCGCCCGTGAACCAGCGTTCGATGCGCTGCAGGTATGTGTTCTGCTTCACGGCGGGGTCGGAGCCCTTCTCGTGGCGGCTCTCGTAGAACATGTTGGCGCTGTGTGCGCCCCAGAGTCCGATGCTGTAGCGTGACTTGCCGAGCAGCGTCCAGCTTGTGGGGTTGCCACCCTGCATGTTGAAGCCTGCATAGAGGTCCATCGGGTCGCGGCCCAGCTGCTTGGCGAGGTTTAGCGACGCCTTAATCCATGATGTGCTGTTCCAGTTGTAGTTCAGGAAGAGCGACGTGCTGATGTTCTCGCTGTCGCCGAAGGTAAGCTTGTTCCATGAACCCAGCTCTCCGGCCCAGTTGATGGTGCCGATGTCGTTCGTACCTGTGTACCAGATGTTCTCGAATATCGGATTCGTCTCGCGCATCTTCTTTACGAGGGAGGCGTGGAACGGAGCGAGCTCCTCGGACACGGCAACGCTTGTCTCTGTCCATTCGGAGTTGTAGCCCAGACCGTCGATACCGTAGTAGCTGAGGTACTTCGACGTCTTGTCAGCACCTTCGCGAATCATGTTCAGGAAGCAGTTCGCCCATGCAGTGGAGATGGCGGCGTTAGGCACGGATGCGCAGCCGCTGACGGCAACGCCGTTCTTGTGTGCGACGTCGAGGAGCGCAGCGGGAACGCGGCCGAACTGTGCCGTCCAGTTTCCCCAGTGCGTCACGTAGCTCCACATGGAGAACACTTCGCTGTCGAAGCGTCCGTCGGGCAGGGCGTTGCGGTTCCAGCCCGTCTCGTTGATGCTGTTGATGGGGAGCCAGCAGATGAGCTTCTTGTCGTAGGTCGCCTGGAGGGTGTCCATGACCTGCGTTGCGGCATTGCGGAAGCGAGCTTTGGGCTTGACGCGCGAGATGAAGAAATTGTCGTCTTCACTTACCTGCGAGCCGGGAGTCCACTTCTGCAGCGTTGTGCCGAAGTTTTCGCTCGAGCCGCCCCATGAGATGTAGTCCTCTTTCAGGTACTGCGCGGAGGCAGCAAGTGAGAAAGCAACTACACCGGAAAGGAGTAATAGTCTCTTTTTCATAAGGTTAAGTTTGTTGAAGTATAAGATTTGTTTTGGTAAAGTGTATTTTCCGCGGCGAAGGTAGGAATAAGTTTTGAGCTGACAAAATCTGCATGCGCATTATTATTATTTACGTATGTTTTTCGTGCGTGAAGTCCACAGGGCGCCTGCGGTTGAAGCGGCGCGGGCTGTTCCTCCTCGCATCAGAAGTCCACGCACCACGCACATCGAAAAATTTTCGATGCAGAAGGTTGCGGCGAGAAGCCTCGGAGTTCATAAACCACAAGCGTGAGATGAATATCCCACGTCTGTGGTTTCCATATCCCACGCTTGTGGGATATTCGTCCCACGTCTGTGGTTTATGAGCGAGAATGCTGAAGCAAGGCATTAAAACCGTTGAAAATGGGGGCTTCGGTGCATGCAGAATAAAATTCGGGGCGTTTGCCGATGGTTTTCATGACGATAAAATATCTCTGCGCAGAAAAAAATCTCGCGCGCATGCGCACATTTCCGCGGAGAAGTTGTACTTTCGCAGCCCAAAAGCGCCGAAAGGCCATACGAAACCCATGCAGATAATACGCCGCTACCCCCTTTCGCTACTGTGCATTGCCCTGATTTGGGTGCTCTGCTTCTGCCATCCGCCCCAGACGAGTATGGACGGCGTTCCGGGCATCGACAAGCTTGCGCACGTCGTCATGTACCTCGGGACGTGCGGCATCATGTGGTGGGAGTACCTGCGGCATCACAAGGCCCTGCGCCTTCGGCACGCCGTCCTCTGGCTTATCGTCATGCCCGTGCTTATGAGTGGTGTGATAGAGCTTCTGCAAGAGTACACGACCGTACATCGTGGCGGCGACTGGATAGACTTCTGCGCCAACACCTGCGGCGTCGTGCTCGGAGCCCTGTTCGGACGCTACGTCGTCTGGCCATACAGGAAGAGGCAGGCGCGAGAAACAAAAGAATGACAACGAGATAAAATGCAAGATAACGCACTCCGACATACAAAGACGCGCTTCGTGCGAATGTCCGGCGACATCATGAGCTTCGCCTACCGCAGCGGCGTGGAAGGCGAGGAGCCCAGGTTTGCGCCGTGGGAGGTCAGGGGCAGCAGCTCGCTTGGCATAAACCTGCGCGAAGCCTGCGACAGGGAGCCCCTGCTTGCCCTGCCAGCCGAACGTACCGAGGTGATGCTGGGTTCGCCCGTCGTCGCCGTGCCGCTCGACGACTTCGACGAAGAACAGTGCGAGCCATTGTGGAACTACGTCGTGCCGCGTCGTGGCGGCGAGCGCATATTCTACGACACGCTGCCGCAGGCCGACTGCGTGCTCCTCTATAGTGCCGACGAGGACGCCTGCCGCGCCTTCGAGGACAGCTTCGGCGAGGTGCACTTCACGGCGTGCCTCACGCACGTCCTCAGGAAATATATGAGCGAGCGCATGATGCCCGCAGTGGGAGGGTGCCACGGCATCATCCACCTGCACGAAAGTGCTGCCGACGTCGCCATCTTCGACGAGCACAGCCTCCTGGCGGTGAATACGTTCGTCGTAAATCAGCCCGGCGACGTCGCGTACTATGCCCTCAACCTCTCGCAGTCCGTCGGCCTCAATCCTGCCGTGGACAAGCTGCGCGTGTGCGGCGACGACGTTGCCGTGCGCGAGACGCTCCGCACGCTGCGGCAGTTCTGCCCTGGCGTGGAGCCGATGGGCGAAAAGGGCGCAATGCCCTACGACATGCAGTGCGCAGTAATGTAGGAACCAAGAAGAATGTAGCGAAGAATGCGAGTAATCACAGGGAAATACAAGGGACGCCATTTCCAAGTGCCGCGCACGTTCAAGGCGCGCCCCACGACGGACTTCGCGAAGGAGAACATCTTCAACGTCCTGCGCTCCTACGTCGATTTCGAAGGCCTTCGCGCCGTTGACCTCTTCGCAGGCACAGGCAGCATCACGCTCGAACTCCTGTCGCGAGGCTGCTCGGAGGTGCTCAGCGTGGAGCTCGACCGCCAGCACGCCGCATTCATCCGCAGCGTGCTGCAGAAGCTTGAGGAGCGCAATGCACGCCTGATGGTCGGCGACGCACTTCGCGTCATCCAGCGCGGCAGCGCCCAGGCCGACCTCGTCTTCGCTGACCCGCCTTACGCCTTGGAGGAACTGCCAGAACTGCCCGACCGCATACTCTCAAGCCAGCTCCTTCGCAGCGGCGGGATACTCGTCCTCGAACACGGCGAGCGCAACGACTTCTCCGAGCACCCAATGTTCCTCGAGCATCGTGCCTACGGAAGCGTCAACTTCTCAATATTCAGAAAAGAATGAACAAAAATATAATCAACAACACCCAACAAGACATGACAGGACTTAAACCTATTCGTAGCGCCCTGATTTCCGTATTCCACAAGGACGGACTCGACGAATTGCTCCCCATGCTCCATGAGCAGGGCGTACGTCTCCTATCCACAGGCGGGACACAGGCATACATCGAAAGCCTCGGACTTCCATGCCAGCGCGTTGAGAACCTTACGTCGTACCCCTCTATCCTCGGCGGACGCGTGAAGACTCTCCACCCAAAGGTGTTTGGAGGAATACTCGCGCGACGCGACAATCCCGAGGACCAGGCAGAGATGACAAAGTACGCCATCGCACCCATCGACCTCGTTGTCGTGGACCTCTATCCCTTTGAGCAAACCGTGCGCGAGGGAGCATCCGAGCAGGACATCATCGAAAAGATAGACATAGGCGGGATAAGCCTGATACGAGCTGCCGCAAAGAACTTCCACGACGTCGTCATCGTGCCGTCGCGCGACGACTACGCACGCCTGAAGAGCATCCTCCGCGAACACGGCGCAAAGAGTACGCTCGAGGAGCGCCGCGAACTTGCAACGAGAGCCTTCGGCGTCAGCAGCAGCTACGACACAGCCATTCACAACTGGTTCAACAAATAATCATAATACAATATGAATTTTTTCAGAAACTTCTTCTCCTTCAAGCAGGAGCTGGCCATGGACTTGGGAACGGCCAACACTATTATCCTGCAACACGGCGAAATCGTTGTCAACGAACCTTCCTACGTCGCACTCGAGCGACTTTCAGGAAAGACGTTGGCTGTCGGCATGAAGGCAAAGCTGATGGGTGGAAAGACTCCCCCGCAGATTCAGGTCGAGCGCCCTCTGCGCGATGGCGTCATCGCCGACTTTAATGCCTGCGAGCAGATGATTCGCGGACTTATCAACATGGTAAATCCAGGCCACAGGCTATTCTCTCCGCAGATGCGCATGGTCATTGGCGTTCCAAGCGGCTCGACAAACGTGGACCTTCGCTCCGTACGCGACAGCGCAGAGCGCGCCGGCGGTCGCGAGGTGCTCCTCATCTACGAGCCCATGGCAGCCGCCATCGGATGCGGCATCGACGTTAATGCCCCCGACGGAAACATGATTGTGGACATAGGTGGCGGAACGACGGAGATTGCCGTCATCTCGCTCGGAGATATCGTCACGCAGAACTCCATCAACGTGGCCGGCGACGAGCTCACGAACGACATCCAGCAGTACATGAGCCGCCAGCACAACATCAAGGTGGACGAGCGCATGGCAGAAAGCATCAAAATCAACGTGGGTTCTGCGCTGACAGACCTCGGCGAGGACGAGCCCGACGACTACGTTGTCCACGGCCCGAACAAGATTACATCGTTGCCGATGGAGGTGCCCGTATGCTACCAGGAGATTGCGCACTGCCTCGACAGGAGCATCGCCCACATTGAGCAGGCCATCATCAACGCCCTCGAAGCTACGCCTCCCGGATTGTATGCCGACATAGTCCACAATGGCATCTACCTGACTGGCGGTGGTGCTATGTTGCGCGGACTTGCACGTCGTCTTGAGGACAAGATAAACATTAAGTTCATCGTAGCAGAAGACCCGCTCCTTTGCGTTGCCAAGGGTACGGGCATAGCTCTCGAAAACGTCGAGAACTTTACCTGCCTGATGAAGTGATCCTCGTGATAGGACATGCGCACGTTTATTGAATTCCTCCAACGCTACAACTACTTCCTCCTCTTCGTCCTGCTCGAAGTGGTGAGCTTTGTGCTTCTCTTTCGCTTCAACAGCTATCAGGGAAGCGTGTGGCTTACTGCTGCAGGGCGACTGACGGCAGAGGCAAACGGCTTGTATGCCGAAGGCGAGGCGTTCATAAACCTGCGCGACGTGAACAAGGACCTGACGAGCCGCAACATTCTTCTGCAGCAGCAGAACGACCGCTTACGCGAGTCCATTGCGAAGATGCGCGGGGCAGACGCCTCGGGATTTGCAGACTCGCTGATGCGGGAGACGCTGCGCGAATTGAAGATGATCCCCGCCCTCGTCGTCAGCAACTCGACGCAGCGCCAGAACAACTATGTCGTGCTGAATCGAGGCCTTGCCGACGGCGTCCAGCCAGAGCAGGGCGTCGTCAACGGGCAGGGCGTCGTGGGCATCGTGTATCTTTGCGAGCAGCACCACGCCCTTGTTATCCCGCTGACGAACCACAAGTCGAACCTGAGCTGCCGCGTGCGCGGAGAAAACTATTTCGGCTCGCTCACGTGGGAAGGCAACGACTACCGCTATGCTACGCTCGACGATATTCCGCGCTACGCTAAGGTCAAGAAGGGCGACGTCGTCGAGACGAGTGGCTATAGCGCGGTATTTCCTCCGGGCTTTTTCGTAGGACGTGTGACGGAGGTTCTTAATTCTCCCGACGGGCAGAGCTATACGCTGCGCGTCCATCTTGGTACCGACTTCG
>ONWB01000089.1 GCA_900321445.1 uncultured Prevotellaceae bacterium
TTTTTGTTATAAATAGGGCTGACTTTAGACAAAAGTGCTTAAATTATGCATGAATTAGTGATTTCCTGTGGTTATTTCAAGAATAAGTTGTAATTTTGCAAATTGAAATAAGCATTGGGATATGCCAAACGTTCAGAAAAATCTACAGACAGAGGAGCAGATCAAACTCAAAATACAAGATTTGCTTTCCTGTACCCCTGTTGACTACGGTCAATTGGTGATACTCACGAATGAACTTGCTAAGTTCGATAGTGAGAATGTCCGTTTTTCGGTAGATGCAGGCATTATAAGCCGACTGGGTGAGGAGTTGGTAGGAAAACGAGATACAGCAGTCGCTGAACTTATAAAGAATGCTTACGATGCAGATGCCACGGAAGTAGATGTGATATTCCAAAATGCTTGGTCGGCCGGAGGTACTCTTATAATTGATGACAATGGTCTTGGCATGACGCGTGAACAGCTGATAGACGGCTTTATGCGTCTGTCGTCAGCTGATAAAATTCACAATCCCGTATCTCCACTTTTCAAGCGTATACGTGCAGGTAGAAAGGGAATTGGGCGTTTTGCTGCTCAACGGTTAGGCAAATATCTGACAATCATTACTCAGACAAAAGATGCGGATACAGCACTCAAGGTAGAGATTCGTTGGGATGCCTTTGAATCAGACAAAGACTTGAATGCGATTGAAAGTAAAATAGAAACCCTGCCTAAGGAGAAAGAACAGGGTACGTTTCTAAAGATTGAAGAGTTGCGTGAAGGATGGTCTGACGGGTATGTGAAGAAGATATACCGTAATGTTTCCACCCTTTTACAACCCTATCCTCTATCTAAACCATTCAGTAGCGACGAAGACCCAGGCTTTAAAACATATTTTTACAGGGATGTCAAAGATGAAGCCCATAAAATTGTTGATGAAGTGTCTGAAATAACACAATTTGCCTTGGCTGTCATTGACACTTATGTGGATGATGATGGTCAGGCACATTGGACATTGAAGAGCAATCAGTTGGGCTATTATAAGGAGTTGCTAATAGGAAAAGACCCTGATGTTGAATCATCTAAGATGGCATACGTGCGAGGTGTCCGTGCCAGAATATATTATTTTATCTACGAAGCTTCACTATTGTCAGGCCAAAAGCGCAATGATATTAAGGCAATAGCTGAGGAACAGGGTGGTGTCAGACTATATCGTAAAGGATTTCGTGTCCTTCCATATGGTGAAAAAGGAGATGATTGGCTGGGACTTGACGAGTCTGCAAGACGTCGCTCTATAGTAGCACCTCATCAGAATATCAGTTTTTTTGGACTCGTGGAGATAGATAATGAAGGAGCGGAAATTTTTGAAGAGACTTCAAGTCGCGAGGGTCTTATCCAGGATGAGGCATATGACGAGCTCGTCGACTATCTTTTCCGCGTCATTACTTCCGCAGTCCTGAAAATAGCAGAACTTCGTGGCCGTAAGGGAAGTGCAGGTCAGAAAGACTGGAAGAAAAAAAATTCATCTATTCGCATTGATACTGCCATAGAGGAACTCCGCAATATTGTGGAACAGAAGAAGAGTGGTGAAACAAGAGGCGAGGATGCCAAAGACGAAAGTGAGTTTTATAATCAGGCAAGCGCCCTTATTGAAACCATTGTCAATGCGCGTAGTGAAGAAAAGGAAGAAACGCAGAAGCTAATAGACGAGAACAACATGCTACGCGTTCTTGGAGGAACAGGACTTGTGATAGGAGAGTTCATTCATGAAATCAAACGTTTCGAACCGTCATTCTCGGCAGATATCAGTATTCTGAGAAGCAGGTTGGCAGGAAATGGTGCTTTACTGGAGAGGGTTGATGAAATGGAGGAGAAACTGAATGCCTTCAATTCTTATACTGCCTATTTTGACAGAACAATTTCTCGCAATGTAATCCGTGAGCTTGAACCTATCAATATCAAAGAACAGGTAAATGCCTTTTATCAGAGTGTTAAGAATGACCTCCGGCGGTCGCACATCATTATGTCAGACCCCTTATATGAAGGAAAAGGTCTAGTAACTGTACCGATGCATCCGTCGGAATGGATGTCAATTTTGTTTAATCTATACACCAATGCCAAGAAGGCAATGAAGGATAAAGATGACCGGAGAATTCTTATAAGATGCTGGAAGTCCGATGGAAAGGTGTATTTGCAATTCTCAGACTCAGGGAAAGGTATTCCTGATGAAGATAGGGAAAACGTTTTTAATGCATTTTTCACCACCTCTTCTCCTGTCGGACGAGGCAATGATAACTATTCAGGAACTGGCCTGGGCCTAACCATCATCAAGGAAATAGTGACAAGCTATAGTGGGGACATACTCGTGGTTGATCCCTACGAAGATTATAAAACAACATTTCAAATATCAATACCCACAAACTGATGAAAAGATATTATTACATAGATGACGAGGTTGATACCATCAAGTCGATAGCGGATGGCATCAATGAGAGCAATGTGGTTCATGTGGATGTGTTCCCACTTGCAAAGTTTAAGGAGTTTGACAAATTGACCCAGCAACTGAGGAACGAGTGGAACGATATAGACGGACTTATACTGGATTTAAAGCTTAATGGCGGTGGTGATGACAGCACAAAGTTTACCGCTACCAGTCTTGCTCAATGGATCTCATCATATGTGGTTGTAGATCATAAAGAGGCTAAACCCATCGTATTGCTGTCTAATGACCTGCAATGTGCCAACTTTAAGGCCGACATTACCAGTCATGACCTTTTTGATATGGTCTTGGAGCGTAGTGGTGGTTTAGATTGGAAAGAATTTGCTCGTAAATTAGCCGTTTTAGCAGATGACTACGATGAGTTGAACCAGAGTAAGGAAAAGAATCTTTCAGAACTTCTTCAGAACGATTCAATAGATACTTCTTCAACCTATTTTGCTCCTTTTTTAGAACCTGCAGTTTTTAATGTGAGTCAATTTGCTTCCTTTGTGTTGAACGATTTATTCATCCATCCTGGTCTATTGATATCAGAAGAATTATTGGCAGCCCGCTATGGTGTTGATATGGATAAATCTGGAACTGCTTGGAATAATTTCAAGACAAAGTATTTGGGAGTGGCTCAATATCGGGGCATGTTTGGACGGATAGCGGAACGTTACTGGAGTAAAAAGGCGCAAGAAGTGTTTGTGCAGATAACAAAGGGGAAAAATGCCGCATCCATGACTACAATTCAGCGAGTAACATCATTAAAGACCTATTCTGAAGAAGCCAAAGATTTGGTTGCATATGAGCCTTCAGACAAGGATATAAGTACCTATTGTTGGGCTATAGATGAGGTAACGAAAAAACCGTTAGACTCTTCCACCGGCTACATGATTCAAGAAGAAGGTGGCTTAAAGCCGTGGCAGGAGCCGCGTTTCTTGTCTTTCGATACTATAGAATCGGGAAACAAGGGCGACATTCGCCTTGTTCCATCCGAACAGGAACGATACAACGAGGATTTAGCAGCACTTGATGATTGATGGCAAAGATTAAGTACAATAGTGTTGTTCTGTCACAGGCATCGAGTTTGGAAAAGGCCGTTGGCTTCTTGAGAAGAACTTTGGGAGATGTTGCTTGGCTTCATAAACTGTTAGAGGCTGCTTCGTCTATACGTGCAAACTGTAAAGGTGATGACTGGTCGGTACAGATTGACGACATGGAGATGCCCATAGAGAATCCCAAACACCTAAAGCCTGGGAGATTGTCAGGTAACCTGAAAATGTTTGTATCCATAAGCATGGAAGGCAGTGGTAAAGAATGGAAGGAGAAGAAGGATTGTATCAAGAGCCTGCGATTTAAAGTGGAAGTGTTGGAGAAGAATCAGAACGATGCCCAAAAGTTTTTCCAGACAGGTTTTCATATAGATAAGATGGATTCTAAAGACGACCCATCAGAGATGCATCCGCTATACCATGTTCATTTCCTCAATGACAGTTTGATAGAAGGAACGGAAGTGCTGGCAATGGATGTGCCCCGGTTGATGCACCACCCTGTAGACGTATTGCTAGGAATACTGTTAGTATATGCCAACTATAATCAAACTGGATACAATAAATTGCTCCAAGATGGCAATTTCATGGGGTTGTGTCGCGTTTCTGCCCAACATATATTATCTCCCTATTATCAAAGTCTGTCAAAGATTCCGTGGGTTGACGGATCAGTTACAAAGTCTGACGAAGCACTATGTCCGTATCTGACAGTATAGACAGAGATATTCTTTCTTTTTTCATGAAGATTGAAGATAAAAGAACTGACTATATCAATAATCTGATAGTCAGCTCTTTCGTGAGATACCATCGTCTAAATGTTGATAGGAATAATTATTTATACAGATACTTGATAACTGCAAATGATGAAGTCCTTGATAAATTGAATAAAATTATCAACCAGTCTCCATGTAATTATGGAATTGAAGAATTGGTTGAAGTTTTTGAGTTCGTTATTTCACCAGCTGACAAAGAAATCAACGGGGCAGTATATACTCCCGATTATATACGTGAGGCTATTATACAAAGAATCCTTTCAAAATATGATTCTACGGTTTGGTGTTCAATGCTCTATGCTGACCTGTCATGTGGATGCGGAGGCTTTTTCTACTCGTTGATTAAAATTATCAAAGAGAAATCAAGAGATTTTTCCATCAGTAACTTTGTCAGAGAAAACATTCTCGGTGTCGACATAAAAGAGTACAGTATAGAGCGAACAAAAATACTATTGTCATTATATGCACTTCAAGAGGGTGAGGAACTTCAAGACGGCATGTTTAACATACTTTGTCAGAACACATTGAGCAACACATTTATCACATCTTCCATTGTACAACAACATGGAGGAATAGATGTCGTCATTGGTAATCCACCATATGTGGCATCTTCCAAAATGTCAGAAGAGAATAGAAAATATGTAAAGAACTGGGCTGTATCAAAAACCGGCAAGTCTGATTTGTATCTACCATTCTTTCAAATAGGCTTGGAGAGTCTGAAACATGGCGGAAGTCTTGGGTATATCACAGTCAATAGTTTCTATCGCAGTCTGAACGGCAGTGCTTTTAGAAACTACCTGTCAGCTAAAGGACTCGACAGTACTATTATTGACTTTGGAGCAGAGCAATTGTTCAAAGGCTGCTCTACCTACACCTGCATTTGTGTTATAAGCGACAATCCCACGGGATTGATTCACTATCAAGAAACTACAAGTGATGGTTTATTAGAACTAAAAGACGACTTATTTGAAGATATTTTCTATAGCTCGCTCGACAACAAGAAAGGCTGGATTTTAAAAGACAAAAAAACATCATCAAAAATAAGAACTATAGAGTCTGTAGGTAAGCCTTTGGGGGAGGTTGTTGCTATCAAAAATGGTTTAGCAACTTTACGCAATGACATATATCTGATAAAACCACTACGTACCGGCCGAAGATATATCTATTTCGAAAAAGATGGTGCAGTACACATTATTGAGCGTGCCATTTGTCGGAAAATAGTTAAAGCCAATATCGTTAGGAAAGAGAGCGACATAAAAAACCTGTGTGAATATATAATCTTTCCATATAGATTGGAAAACGGATCACAGAAGGTCATAAGTGAAGAAGTATTTAAAAAAAAATACCCCTTGGCCTATAATTACCTAATATCCAAGAAAGACGAACTTGCAAAGCGGGATAATGGGCATAAGACATATCCCCAATGGTATGCATACGGGCGATCACAGGCTTTGAATCTATGTGGAGAACGTTTGTTAGTTCCTCATATTTGTGATACTTCTTGCTTCGTACACTGTATCCACAAATCTATGCTGTTTTATGATGGTTACTCAATATTTGCAGAATCGCCTAGGAAACTTGAAATCGTGAGAAGGATATTATCATCTAATGTATTTTGGTACTACATTACAAAGACCAGTAAACCATATAGAGGAGGGTTCTTCTCATTAGAGAAAAGATACATTCAGCATTTCGGACTGCCTATATTAGCAGAAGAACAAGAAGATGAACTATTATCCCTTGAAAGACAGGAGGAGGTTAATCACTGGTTGGAGAAAATCTACGGAATTAATATATGATTAAGAATGTGCCACCTTGTCTTGAGAAAACGCGATTATATCGCGTTCCCCATCTGAAGGAAGCAAGGAAAATGTGTAGTGGAAAATGCTGGAAAATTCTACCGTTTAAAGCAAAATTAATAGAAATACAACGAGTTGCAAATTCTATAATTGCTCAGGCTTGACGGGCATTAAGGTTGATGCGGGCAATACTAAATACGATTCCCGTAATAATTGCAATGCCATTATTGAGACAGCAAGCAATACTCTTATTGCAGGATGTAAGAACACAATAATCCCCAACTCTGTGACGCGCATAGGAGGCTACGCGTTCTCTGGGTGCACAGGACTGACGAGCGTCACCATCCCCAACTCCTTGACAAGTATAGGATATCATATGTTCGCTAATTGCTCAGGTCTGACGAGTGTTACCATCCCCAACTCCGTGACGAGCATTGGAGACTATGCGTTCTCTGGATGTTCAGGCTTGGTAGAAGTTACGTGCAAGTCCAAAACTCCGCCGAGCTTGGGTTATTATGATGTTTTCTCCAACATCAGTCCAGATGCCAAACTCTACGTTCCGATTGGAAGCGGGAAAGCATACAAAAATTCTGGTTGGAAGTCATATTTCAAGCAGGAAAACATCATAGAAAAGGAAATGTAGGATAGGTTCCAGGTATTTGCACACCACAACGCTTGAAGGCCTAAGATGGTACTTGTCAAGTAATGCGGCTGTAGCAACATATTCAAGCCTTAAGCCAATGTGCTATAAAAAGTTGGCCGAGCGAATTTGTTTCGCCCGGCCACTATTATAGGTGTTAAGGTGCTTCTTCCTCTGCATCACACCTCCTCTTCCCCAGCAAACAGTCCTCCGTAGGCGCCGAGGAGGTTGAAAGTGCGGCGATGGTAGGGCGTGATGCCGTGCTCCATGATGGCACGGCGGTGCTCAAGGGTGGGGTAGCCCGCGTTGCGGTCCCAGCCGTAGTAGGGGAACTCCTCGTGGAGGCGCAGCATGTACTCGTCGCGGTGCGTCTTTGCCAGAATGCTTGCTGCGGCTATGGAGAGGTACTTGCCATCGCCTTTGACGATGGTGTCATAGGGTGTGTCGCCGTATGGGCGGAAGCGGTTGCCATCGACGATGATGTGCTCGGGGCGCAGCGTGAGGGCGTCGAGGGCGCGATGCATGGCAAGGATTGAGCATCGCAGGATGTTCATGCGGTCTATCTCCTCGGCAGTGCATACTCCCACAGCCCAGCTTAAGGCATCACGCTCTATCTCCACGCGCAGGGCATCGCGCTGGCGCTTGGAGAGTTGCTTGGAGTCGTTGAGGGCTTCGTTACGGTAGTCGGGAGGCAGGATGACGGCTGCGGCATACACGCTGCCAGCCAGACAGCCTCGCCCAGCTTCGTCGCAGCCGGCTTCTATGCAGCCTGCCGTATGGTAGGGTAGTAGCATGAACTTTTTTATTGACCGTTAACCATTGACCATTGACCATTAGTTCGCCTTGCCAATCGTGCCCCAGCCACTTCGGAACTTCGTCCCTCAGGGCTGACGTGCACTACAAGGCTCACTGAAGGTTCTTCGCCATTGAACATTAACCATTAACCATTGACCATTGACCATAGAGAATGAAGAACAAGGAGAACTAATGTTCAATGGTCAATGGTTAATGTTCAATGATTAAATGATGACGGCTGTGCCGCTTGTGGTCACCATGAGCATGGAGCCGTTGGCGCCAACGGTTTCGTAATCGAGGTCGATGCCGACGACGGCATTCGCTCCGAGCTGTGCGGCTCTGTTGGTGAGTTCCTGCAGGGCACTCTCCTTTGCCTGGCGGAGCACATCTTCGTAGGCACTTACTCTGCCGCCGAAGAAGTCCTTGATACTTGCCGAGAAGTCGCGCATGGCGTTTGCGCCGACGATGGCCTCTGAGCCTATGACTCCGATGTATTGCTTTATCGGATATCCTTCGATTGTGGGTGTTGTTGTAAGAAGCATACTTATTGGACTATTTTTATTATATACTATTTGTTTAAGTTTCTCTCGTCGAAGTAACCGACTTGTCGCTTCGCTTTTTGAAGAACTCCCGAAACGTCAATCAGAACGCTTTCGTTAAGCCAATAGAGCATAGCGAAACTTGTTTCGGCTATGCCTTGGCGAGAAAACGACTGTATTCTATACGAACATTTTTCTGACGCGCAGGATGGCAGCCACGAGGGCGTCTATTTCTTCGCGTGTATTGTAGAGGGCGAAGCTTGCACGGCACATGCCCTCGACGCCGTAGCGCGCCATGAGCGGCTGTGCGCAGTGGTGTCCTGTGCGTATGGCTATACCGAGGCGGTCGAGCAGGGTTCCGAGGTCGAGGTGATGTATGCCGTTGATGTTGAAGGCGCAGACGGCGTCTTTCGTTGGCGTGGTGCCATAAAGCTGGAGGTCTGGAATCTCTGCGAGCCTTTGCATGGCGTATGCCGTGAGGTCTTGTTCGTGCTCGTGGATGTGCTCCATGCCTATTGCCGACAGGTAGTCGAGGGCTACGGCAAGTGCATGTGTGCCAACGTAGTCGGGGGTGCCAGCTTCAAACTTGAAGGGTAGGCGTTCGTATGTCGTCCTCTCGAATGTTACGCGTGCAATCATCTCGCCGCCACCTTGATAGGGCGGCATCATGTCGAGCAGAGCCTCGCGGCCGTAGAGTACGCCGATGCCTGTGGGACCATATACCTTGTGGCCGCTGAAGGCGAGGAAGTCGCAGCCCAAAGCCTGTACGTCCACAGGGAAGTGTGGTACGCTCTGCGCAGCATCTACGAGCAGGTGGGCGTTGTGGGCGTGTGCGATGTCGGCAAGCTGGCGTATGGGGTTCATTGTGCCGAGCACGTTGCTCACGTGGCAAACGCTGAGGAGGCGTGTGCGGGGAGTGAACAATGTTTCCAGTTTCTCGAGGTCCAGACTTCCGTCGTCGGCAATGGGCACGGCTTTCAGGATGATGCCTTTGCGCTCGCGCAGCATTTGCCAGGGCACGATGTTGGAGTGGTGTTCCATTTCCGTGACGATGACCTCGTCGCCTTCTTTAAGGAACGCGTCTCCATAGCTGCTGGCCATAAGGTTCAGGCTCTCCGTTGTGCCTCGCGTGAAGATGATTTCTGTCGTCGAAGTTGCGTTTATGAAGGTGCGCACCCTTTCGCGTGCAGCCTCGTGGAGTTCTGTCGCCTGTGTCGAGAGGAAGTGTACACCGCGGTGTACGTTGGCGTTCACGGAGCAGTATTCCTCTGCGATGGCGTCTATCACGCACTGTGGCTTCTGCGTCGTTGCCGCATTGTCGAGATATACGAGAGGCTTGCCATATACGGTGCGGCTGAGTATGGGGAAATCGGAGCGGTTCATTGGCAGAGTTCTTTGATGAGGCAGTCGTTGCATTGCGCGCTACCGGCTCGGAAGCGTTTTTCTACAAGGCTCGAGAGCCTGTCGCGCAGGTCTTGGAGCTGTATGCGTTGTAGTACGTCGTTGACAAAGGCGTGCTGCAGCAGTCCACGTGCCTCCGCCTCGGGTATTCCGCGCTGTCGCATATAGAACAGTGCGGCTTCGTCGAGTTTTCCTATTGTCGAACCATGACTGCACTTCACGTCGTCGGCATATATCTCAAGCACGGGCTGCGAGTGTACGCGTGCATCAGGCGAGAGCACGAGACTCTGGTGCTGTTGCTGCGACGCTATCTTCGCGCTGCCGCGTTCAACGTACGATATACCTGTGAAGATGCCCTTCGAACGTCCGCTCATGACGTACTTGAAGAGCATGTCGCTGGTACATTCCTCGCGTCCATGTTCGATGCGCACGTAGTTGTCCACGTGTTCTTCGGCATCGGCAATGGCGGCGCCCGATATGTTAGTCTCCACACCGTTTCCCCATTGCCGTACGCGCACCGTATTGCGGCTAAGTCCGCAGCGTAGCGTTACGATGCTTCCCTGCAGGCGCGATTCCTCCTCCTGAAAGACTGTGAAGTTGCTGAAGCGGGTAGTTTGGTGCGATGTGTCCTCGATGCTGTTGAGTCCGAGGCGGCTTCCGTAGCATTGGAATACGTTCACCTGCTGTGTCGTCAGGTATTTCGTCTCGCCCATGCTGTGGTCGCAGATTACGATGTCGGCTTCGGCATGATGCCCCATGAGGACGACGATGCGGCGGTTGGACATCATCGGTGTCTGCGAGTCGCTGACGTTGATGATTTGTATGGGAATCGGGAACTTTCCGTTGTCGGGGATGTAGATGAAGATACCGTCCTGTCCCATCATGGAGTTCAGCCAAGTCAGCGGGTCGTCGTCGCGGAAGGCACCGCTGCGGAACAGGTACTTCTCCATCATCAGCTTCATGAAGGACTCGCCTTTGCGGAAGCTTTCGCACACGTCGGCGATGGAGCCGATGTAGTACTGACTCTTGTCGCCAGGCTTGCGTGGCGCGTTCGTGTTCACTACGACGTCGTTCACGACATACACGGTGTGCGCATTCATTCCTGCGATGCCGAGACGATAGTGGTCGCTGGGCTCTTCGACGAGCAGCCTTCTATGCATGTTGATGCCGTACTCGGGAGTCAGCGCCTGCCGTATGTCTGTATATTTGTAGAGCTCCTCGGGATGTGCGCGATAGCGCCAGATGCTGTTTGTGAAGCCCTCACGTCCCTTGACGAACGTTTCTGCGCTGTGTGCGTCAAACTCCGCGCCGTGTTCCTCCAGGAAGTCGGCGAACTGCTTCACGCCTACAGCCTCGGCATCGTCCGTGTCGAGAGTGTTGACGAATGGCGGATATGTATATGTGAAGGGCATCTGTTATTCCTCCGTTTCTTTTATCCAGTCGAAACCGCGCTCCTCGATGGCGTAGCCGAGGGCGGCATCGCCGTCGCGCACGATGCGACCGTCCATGAGAACATGTACGAAGTCGGGCTTCAGATAGTCGAGCATGCGTTGGTAGTGGGTGATGACGAGTGCCGAGGTGTGGTCGTTGCGCAGCATGTTGAATCCCTCAGCCACGATGCGCAGGGCATCGACGTCGAGTCCCGAGTCTGTCTCGTCGAGGATGGCGAATGTGGGTTCGAGCACAGCCATCTGAAAAATCTCGCCCTTCTTGCGCTCGCCTCCGCTGAAACCTTCGTTCACGCCGCGGCTCATGAAGTGGGCATCGAGTCCCACAAGCTTGCGCTTTTCGCGAAGCAGGGCGAGGAATGCCGTGCCCGTGAGCGGCTGCAACCCTTGGTGCTTGCGCTTCGCGTTGAGTGCTGCACGTAGGAAGTTCGTCATCGAGACGCCAGGTATCTCTATAGGATTCTGGAACGACATGAAGATGCCCTCGTTGGCACGCTGCTCTGGCGACATTGCCAGCAGGTCCTTGCCGTCCATTGTGATGGTGCCCTGTGTGACCTTATATTTCGGGTTTCCTACGAGTACGTTGCTGAGCGTGCTCTTTCCCGAACCATTGGGGCCCATCAGTACGTGCACCTGTCCGTCGGCGATTGTCAGGTTGACGCCTTTAAGTATCTGTTTTCCTTCGACCTCGGCGTGTAGGTCTTTGATTTCAAGCATATTCCGTTGGAGTAAATATATTGTATAGGCTACTTCAGCCTGCAAAGTTAGTGCTTTTCGCCGAATGTTGATGTTTCGGAAGAAAAAAATCTCGCCGAAGTGCTTGCAGGTCTCGAAATGTGTGCCTATCTTTACCGCGCCAAATGACCTTAAGACAATCTCATGGAGACAAAACATGCGCATGACTACTGCGTAATACTTGCAGGCGGAATAGGGAAGCGGCTATGGCCGTGCAGCCGCCGCAGCAAACCAAAACAGTTTATCGACTTCTTCGGCACTGGCCGAACGCTCTTGCAGCAGACGTATGAGCGCATAGCTCGCTTCATACCTCCTGCCAACATATTCATCTCTACCTATGCCGACTATCTGCCGCTCGTCAGCGAACAGCTCCCCGACGTGCCGCACGAGAATGTCCTGGCGGAGCCCGTACAGCTCTCAACTGCGCCTGCTACGGCGTGGGTGTCGTATCATGTCAGCATGATAGACCCCGAGGCGAACATCTTCATCTCGCCCTGCGACCAGCTGATACTTGACGAAGAATGCTTCATCCGTGAACTTGAGACGGCATTGCAGTTCGTGAGCACCCACGATGTGTTCTTAGCGATGGGCGTCAGCGCAACGCGCCCCAACAGCGCCTATGGCTATGTTCAGATGGGCGACGAGGTGCAGGCAGGGCTCTATACCGTGCGCTCCTTCATGGAGAAGCCCGACGCCGACTATGCCGAGCGCTTTGTCGAGAGTGGAGAGTTCCTGTGGAACACGGGCATCTTCCTATGGAACGCGCGCACCATACGCGAGATGTTGCGCACCATGATGCCCCTCATCGACGAAAACCTGAGCGCCGGGGCGACGCTCGATGCGGGGGGCGAACGGAAAGCGCTCCCTCTCGAGCGCGAGATTGAAATCGTGCGGCGATTCTATCCCATCAGCGCGCGCCGCTCCATCGACCTCCTCATCCTCGACAAGTGCGAGAACGTGTTCGTCATGCAAGCCCATTTCGGATGGGCAGACGTGGGGTGCTGGCCAGAGATTCACGAAGCCAGTCGTAAGGACGGCGACGGCAACGTCGTCGTGGGCCACGGCAGGACAATGATGCAGGGGTGCCACAACACCCTCGTATGCGTCCCCGACGGCACGGCTGCCGTTGTGCGCAACCTCGACGGCTACCTCGTGGCGGCAAACGATGGCGTCATCGTGGTATGCCCCAACGACGACCCTGCACTCGTCAAAGCCCTCTTCAACGAGGCGCAGGTGAAGCTCGGAGCGGAATTCGTTTAGAACAATAAACATTAAACAATAAACAATAACCGTTAACCATTGACCATTAACCATTGACCATTGAGAATGAAAAGCAAGGTGAGCTAATGTTCAATGTTCAATGTTCAATGGTCAATGTTCAATGTTCAATGTTCAATGTTCAATGGTCAAAAAGTCAGATAAAATGGTAACAGAACAAGACAAGGCATTCATGCGTCAGGCCATACGCCTCGCCACGGAAAGCGTAGAAAATGGCGGAGGTCCCTTCGGCGCAGTGATAGTAAAAGACGGCGAGGTCGTCGCTGCATGCTCCAATCGCGTAACCCTCGACTGCGACCCCACAGCCCATGCCGAGGTAAGCGCAATACGCCAGGCATGCCGCCGCCTGGGCACCTTCGACCTCTCGGGATGCGTCGTATATACCTCCTGCGAGCCCTGCCCCATGTGCCTGGGAGCCCTCTACTGGGCGCACCTCGACCGCATATACTATGCCAACACGCGTGAGGATGCAGGGCGCATAGGCTTCGACGACGACTTCATCTACAAGGAACTCGAAAAGCCTCTCGAAGACCGCGCGACGCCCATCATCCCCCTCCTGCGCGACGAAGCCCTACAAACCTTCGTCGCCTGGGAACAGAAAGAGGATAAGACGGAATACTGACGTTATCAAAATACATATCCGAGGTTGAGGAATATGTACGGCTTCTTGGTATGGTTGCTGTATCCTATGGAGGCTCCAAGTGGGCCGAATATGGTATTGTAGTAGTAAGAAGCCTGAATGCCCCACAGGGTACGATGGTCAAATATGTCCTTCAACCTGTCTGCCTGCTGGCCGCCAGCTATGCGTAGCAATATGTAGTTGTTGTTTCCAACCTGCTGCTGCGCTTGAAGTTGTGCGGCCACGAATTCATGATCGACATACTCCATGTTGCCAATGCCAGCGAAGGGCATCTGCTGTTCGATGTAGTGGCCGAACCAGTTGCCGCCAATAGTGTTTCCGAAAGTTCAGACAAAAATATAAATCCTGTTAGTTTTCGAATGCAAAAGTAGGGAATAATTTTTTTAAGTTGCCCAATATCAGCCATATAAATTTCGAATAAGGGCAAAAGCATCTCCCAATGAGGTTTCACGCATCATCTTCCGGCGTCCTGGAGGAATCGAGAACGCTCGAAAGCATATTCTCCACGCTGAAAAAACATTCCAGAAGGCTTGAAAAACCATCTTTCTCGCATCTCGATGAAAAATACTCGGACTTCGATTGAAGATTTGGGCGTTTTGTTACACAATTCTAAGTGGTTTCCTGATTTAGGTTGACCACCAATATGTCTAAAGCCTAAAAATAGTTGACTCTGCCAGACATTAAAACTTATTTAGGTTGACTCTATATATAAAAACCTGAAAAATCCTGCACTTCTTGCACCCGATACTCATTATCAAGCAGTTAGCCCTCAGAATCTTGCACCCCATCCTGCACCCATCTTGCACCCAAACCATAGCGTGGGTGCAGGATGGGTGCAACTTAGGTGCAAGATTATTTAGCGTAACTATCTGAGTTTCAGTACTGGGTGCAAGAAGTGCAAGATTCTGGCGTTATACATATAGTATTGCGTTGCATATTTCCACCATCTGCTTTTGTTGTTGAAACGTATTTATGATGTTGATGTATATAGAGTAAAAGCAATCCCCCGCAGGGTATTCCGTGCGGGGGATGTGTGTGTGCTGTTTGTGCGTATCGCTTGTTATCTCGGCCCGATATTACGCGGGGAGGGGTTCTCGATGTACTCGTCGTAGAAGGCGTTGTCGTCGCCTTCGAATTCTACCATGTGGGCGCCGTCGCCGAGGGCGTCATCGTGGTAGATTTTGCATCCGACGAGAGTGATGGGGCTGGCATTGGAGAAGATTGTGCCCTTGTTGCCTGCGAAGCGGCAGTTGCGTAGTGTTACGAAGCGGCATGCGTCGTCAGTTTCGAGCAGTCCATACTCGCGGCAGCGTAGGAAGTCGCAGTCTTGGAATGTGCAGTATTGCGTGGCAAGCAGCGTCATGATGCCGTAGGAGCAGTCGCGGATGATGGTGCGCTCGACGAGAAGGTTATCGACGCCATGGGTCTCGACGCCGTAGGTGCCGCAGCCGTAGAGGTCGCAGTCGCTGACGCGGATGTCGTTGCATCCTTCAGCATAGATGACGCCGCCCTCGCAGTGGCCTTCGTCGGTGTGGCCGAGGGTGAGGTTCTCAATCTTGATGTTGCTGCAGCTGTAGAAGTTGAGAACGTTGGCATAGCGTGGGCTGACGATGATGTGGCAGTTTTTGCCGCCCTTGATTACGAGGTTGTGGACGTTGACAATTTCGAGCTGCCGTCCGTCGAAGCGCTCGCAGCTGACGACGAGCTGCTGCGTGCCACTGCGCTCTGAGTAGTAGTCATTGCGCCATGCGCGGCCAGCCTTGTTGAAGAAAGCCTCGTCGTTGAGCATGTTCGTGATGAACAGCGTTGTGCCGTCGGCAATGCGTATGGTGCGGTTGCTGCCGATGGCTTCGAGAAATTCGCGCTCGTTGCTTACGCTGACGATGTCGTCGAGGGCGCTTCCTCCCTGTGCGGCAATTTCGCCTGGCTCAAGTCCGTCGGCACCGAGTCCGAGGCTGAGGGCGTAGCTGAGCATCTGCATGTTCGTCTGCTCGACGATGTTGCGCTTGCTCAGGCTTTGTAGGTAGTTAGAGATGGTCTGCTGAATCTCTGGCCCTACGGTGAAGAGGTAGTGCTGGTTGAAGAGCATATCGGAGGCGAGGGAGATGGGGTCCTGCACCGTCTCGGCACGCTGCTGCCGTGTGGCGCAGGTTACGAGATTCTCCGTTGTGAGGACGAGAGCCTGCCCGATGGTGTGCTCCTCGACGTAGAAGCCCAGGAAGTTTGTATTGCCCTTGCGGATGTACTGCACGCGGCTTCCCCACATGCAGCCGTAGGGCGGCTCGTCGCCGTCGCGCTGCAGGGTGTATTCGCCCGACTTCTTGCCTTTCTTGAGCGTCAGTGTGCGCTGGTCGCCAGCGAGGCTCATGCCCCTGAGCTCTACTACTCCTGCTTTCTTCTGCACATGTGCCGTGTAGAGGTACTCTCCGTCCCAGAACTTATTGTTCTGGATGATTGCCTGTGCGCTTGCTCCCATG
>ONWB01000115.1 GCA_900321445.1 uncultured Prevotellaceae bacterium
ATGCTTGCTAATTTACAAAAACGTTGTACTTTTGCCCCGAAAAATTAAACGAAAGTCCCCCGACCGAATCTAACAAAAAAGTTTCGGTTCCGGGCGGGAACCCATATATTTGAATAATTGTAACCATCAAAGTTTAAAACGAAATGAAAAAATTTGTTACTTCGATTGCCTGCATGGCCGTAGCCATCGCAGGTATGGGATTCGCTTCTTGCTCGTCTGACGACTTGGCGGAAACAAATCCGAACTATGACCCGGGGACGAAGGAGGTTTATGCAAACCTCGTTATCAACGTCTCCACGGGACATTCGGGCTCGCGCCAGAGCGCGGCTGTCACGCAGGCCACGACGGACCAGACGTTCCGCGGCATTGTTGACACGAAACTTTTTACATACAAGCTTACCAACGACGGCTCATGGCTGAGTGAAGATCAGTCGGGTTTGAAGGTGTATGACTTTGGTACATCTTTCAGTAGCGGTGATACCTACGTTGACGGAGACTATGCTGACACAAATGGCAGAGGTAAGTCGCATCGTATCTTTGAACTCGGCCTGCCTCTGGGAACCAACGCTCTTGTGTTCTACGGCAGGGCTGCGAAGGGAAGCCCGCGCTCTGGGATATCCCAAGAAAACGAGTTCGGTAAAATCGATTGGAACCTTGTAAATGGTGCTAACGACACGCACTTCGACCTGATGCCCCGTCTCAGCAATTCAGTCTATACGACTCAGTTCCAGGAAGAACAGAAACTTGTTGCAGGTGTGCTTACGCGAATCATCTTAACGGGTATCAACGGTACTCAGAACTTTAACAATACTAGCGCAACGGTGTCTTACAATGGTGATACCTTCGACGGTCGCCTCACGTGGCAGGAATACTACTACCGGAAGCTAAAAGGCGAGACTCTTCTTCCGCTGGAGGAAGTCCTTGCTACATCGTACGAGACATTCACAACTATCAGCACCAACGAACTTCGTGCAGGTGACGCTGCAACCGTTGCTCTGTACGTGGGCGACCTGGCGCAAATCATCAAAAGCGTTAAGGACGCCATTCCCACGTCCATTGGCGAAGCTAAGGCAAAGGAAATAGGAAATCAGGTATATAACCACATTACTGAATACTTCGACTACAACGCGACAACTCATGCGTGCACATGGAAGAGTATGCCTGTTGTTGCTGCAAGCCTGATTACGCATACACGCACTGTGGGTTCCACAGATAACTCCACCAGTCCGTACTATGAGCATTTTGACAACATCATGTCGAGAGATTTGTCACAATTCCCCGTGGACTATGACGTTCCCGTTGGAGCTACTTACCTGACGTTCGCTGGTACGACAACCACAACAGGTGCTTCCACAACTTGGGAAGACCACCGCTTCTTATATGCTGAGACGTACAATACTTCAGGCATGGGCGGTGCGGCTAACATAACTGCTCTGAACTATGTATATCCCGCTGAGCTCTGCTATTTCTCCAACAGCCCTATTCGCGTCAGCGACACGGAGCATAACACGGATACATATCCCAACGGTACTGCCAAGTGGAACAATGAGACTTCTTGGACATCGGAATGGACGTCACCGGGTCATGTTCTTTCCACAACGCGCTCAGTCGCAATGACTCACGACGTGAACTATGGTACGGCTCTGCTGAAGACGACTGTGCGCTATGGCGCGAACGTATTGCAGGACAACAACCAGCACTTCCACAGCGCCGAAGCCAACAAGACCTTCACCGTTGATGATGTGGCAAGATTTGAACTCACGGGTGTCATTGTTGGCGGACAGCCCGGTGTTGTTGGCTGGAATTTCCTCCGCAAGGACGTTACAGATACGAGTGACAGAGACTCCGTGAAGTTTGACAAGCTCCTCTACGACAAGGCGCTCAACGACGGCGCAGGTGCAATTCCCACATATACGGCAGCAGGTGCGAAGTCCAACCCCAACTACACGCTCGTATGGGATAACTATAACTCATCAAACTATGCCAACAGTACAGATCAGGACAAGGTATATGTGGCACTGGAATTCGTGAATAACTCGGGTAAGGATTTCTGGGGCAAGGACAACCTCATCCGCAACGGAAGCAAGTTCTACCTCATCGGAGAGCTTGATCCCACCTCCGTTACTCTTGGCTACACTCTGGGCAGCGAGTACAAGGATGCAGGCGGCACACATACTTATCACGCCCTGCCGCCCTACGCGGCCAACGGCTCGACCATCGATGTGCCTCGCGTATTCATTCAGGATCACACGACGACCGCCGACTTCGTTATCGGCGCAACGTCCCTGCAGAACGCATACTACACCGTTCCCGACCTGCGTTCCTCGCAGCTCAGCCTCGGTATCAGCGTGGATATGAAGTGGGAGACGGGACTCACCTTCGGCAGCGTGAACCTCTAAACGAACATCCCTACATCCTCTATAAAAAAATGATGCGCCCCGCGGCGCATCATTTTTTTGCAATAACCGTAAAACAATAAACAATAACCGTTAAGTTCATTGCGGCAGAGTCCCGCAGGGACGACATAAGTTAGGCAGGGGCGTGAGCCCCTGTAACGGCGAAACAACAAACACATAGAACCCTATGTTGTTGTCGGTTTCAGGATTTGAAAAAAAATCATTTCCTGAAACTGGCGCAAAGATAAGCACATTTTTAATTCTGCGGAAATATACCGATGTAATTCTTGACCTTATGCCGCATAAACCCTTTATCCCGGAGTTTTGTGTGAAATAATAATCTGCGTAATCTGCGTGAAAAAAATCCTTGGGCCTTTACGATGAATCGCGAAGCGCTTTCGATGGATTTTTCTCCTATTTCGTGCCGAGTTTCTCGCATCTCGAGCCGAGTTTCTCGCATCTCGCGCCGAGTTTCTCGCATCTCGCGCGCTCGTGCGCGCACTAAGATTTTTGAAAAAAACTACCACAATTGCCACATCTGTCACAGCCGTTGATTTTTAGTAGGTTATGCGTGGTAGATGTGTGGTAGTAGTGGTGGGTTTTCGCGTTTTTAACATAATTTTAACACTTTTTCTGCACAAAAACGGCAAAAAACGACCCAAAATTCTGTGTTTGCTTACAGATTATACAGGTAGAAAAGAAAAACTGTGGCGGGGTCTATGTGTGGGTGTTGGGGTGTTTTGCGAAAAAATACGAAAAACGAACGGATTGACACGAATTTAACATGAATTGAATAATCATTTATGTTATAAACGCACCACCGCCTCGCAAACAAAAATGGGGAAAAGTTTGGAACTTGTTATCAAACTTGTTAACTTTGCGCCACGAAACATGGTTTATGGACAAGGTAAGAGATATTATTATCTTCAAGGATTACTTTCTGGACTTCTATAACGGACAGACCGAGAAAGTTCAGATGAAGATCGACTATATACTGAAAGTTATTGCTACACAGCAACGTATACCTGTAAAGTTCCTTCGTCTCATTGAGAACGCTGGCGGACTATATGAGATACGCGTGGAAATGGGGAGCAATATATACAGGATTTTTTGCTGTTTTGACAATGGAAACCTAGTTGTCTTGTTCAACGGCTTTCAGAAGAAAAGCCAAAAGACACCGAAGGACGAAATTGCAAGGGCAAAGAGAATAATGCATGAATACTTTAACCAAATAAAATAAGCGGGTAACAAAATGAAAAAGCACATTACTAATGTAAAGACCTTCGACGAACTCCTTGATGCAAAATATGGCGTAAGGGGGACGGCTGAGCGTGAGCGCTTCGAGGCAGAAGCCGAGGCGTTCTGTCTGGCGGAAGTGCTCAAGGCGGAGCGTAAGGAGGCCGGACTTACGCAGCAGCAGCTGGCGGACAAGATCGGCACGAAGAAGGCCTATATCTCAAAGGTCGAAAACGGGCACATCGACGTTCAGCTTTCAACACTTTTCCGCATCTTCTCAGGCTTGGGGAAAAGAGTCTCCGTACAGATACTCTAAAATGGAGAATGAGCAGAAGGTCATAGAAATATGGCGCTGCTGAATAGGTAACTCCAAGTCCCCGGAGGGGACGGCAGACTACAGGCGGGGGTAGAGCGAGCCGTAAGGCGAGCGCCACCCCCGTTTAACGTCCCCCACACCATCATTGCGCCGCGATGAAGCCCGCAGTTTGGCGGCGTACAATCCCTGCGGGATTGGCATTGATGGGCGAAATCCATGTTAACCAGCACGTTGTGCCGGCCTGTCATCTGCAATCCCTGCGGGATTGGTGGGCTGTCAGGCTTTCAGCCTTTCATCGCGGCCGTTATGTTATGTAAATAGGTGTTATGCCGTAGGCATCAGATGGTGGTAGCCAGCCATGCAGCCGTGCCGCAGGCAGACGGCGAAATGGCTGGAACAGCATGGACGCCCGCAATTGGCCTGCCTTTAGGTAGGCGATAATGCCAGTCGCATACCCAAGGGCATGCATCCCCACGCGCGTTTCTCTTTACCAGCCATTTCGCTACCCCTGACGGGGTGCTGCATGGCTGGCTACCCCTATCATGCCCCGCTGGGGCATTTCGTGGCGGGACTTTCTGCACCATCTGCGTGAAATGAATTTTATCTCGCCTTGCTTAGAGCTTCCCAGCCACCTCGGATGCTACGCCCCCGAGGGGCTGACAACGGCGGCAAGGCTCAATGAGATACCCTTTTCCCTTTTCCCTCTTATTCCCCCACCACTACACGCGGCGGGAGGATTTTTATTTTCTCCCTGATTTCGTGCTACTTACTCGCGGTGCGCAAAAATATTTTTGAGTAAATATGAAAAATTTTCGGCATAAAGTGGGGAAATGTGGGGAAGATTGTGTATTTTTGCCGCCACATGAAATTGGCGCAATAGCCTTTTGTCAAAAAAATAGGTATGCATTTCGTAGGAAAGACACAAGCACGCATGGACGCAAAGGGACGCCTGTTCCTTCCCGCCGAGTATCGCCGCCAGCTTGAGGACGGCGAGCGCAAGTTCGTGCTGCGCAGCGACGCCAACGCGCCCTGCCTCGTGTTGTACCCCTACGCCACGTGGCGTGCCGACGTTGCCGAAGTCCTTGCGCGCCTGAACCGCTGGGTTCCCGAGGAGGCGCAAGTGCTGCGCCAGTTCATGGGCGACGTAGAGCAGGTAGAGCTCGATGGCAACGGGCGCATCCTCATTCCGCGCCGCCTGCAAGGCATGCTCGGCGAGGACCGCAACGTGTGCTTCGTGGGCCTCGGCGACCGACTGGAACTGTGGGCGGCAGCAGAAGCCGAGAAGCCCTTCATGCAACCTGACGACTATGCGCGAACCCTGCAGCAGATAATGTCACGACAGCCATGAATACCGCAGCAGCATACCACGTCCCCGTGATGCTCCACGAGAGTGTTGACGCACTCGCCATTCGCGACGGCGGCGTATATGCTGACCTTACCTTTGGTGGGGGCGGACATTCGCGGGAGATACTCTCGCGGCTTGGCGACAGCGGTAGCCTCTATGCCTTCGACCAGGATGCCGAGGCAGAGCAGAACATCCCCGAGGGCGACGAGCGCTTCCACTTCGTGCGCAGCAACTTCCGCTACCTCCGCAACTGGATGCGCTACTACGGCATCGACCAACTCGACGGCGTGCTCGCCGACTTGGGAGTGTCGAGCCACCACTTCGACGACGAGACGCGCGGTTTCTCCTTCCGCTTCGACGCGCCCCTGGACATGCGCATGAATGGGCGCGGCGGACAGACCGCCGCCGACGTCCTCCGCGACTACGACGAGGAAACGCTGGCGCGCATCTTCTACCTCTACGGCGAGATGAAGACGGCACGCCGCCTGGCGGCAAGCATCGTGCGACGCCGTGCGGAAAGTCCCATCGCAACGGTCGAGGACCTCGTCGGCATAGCGCGTCCGCACGTGTCGCCGGCGCGCGAAAAGAAAGATATGGCGAAGGTGTTCCAAGCCCTGCGCATAGAAGTGAACCACGAACTCGATGCCCTGCAGGAGATGCTGGCAGCCGCAACCTCGCTGCTGCGCCCAGGCGGACGCCTCGTCGTGCTCACCTATCATTCCCTCGAGGACCGCATGGTGAAGAACGTGATGCGCTCCGGAAATACCGACGGCGACGTCGAGCAGGACTTCTTCGGCAACCGCCTGAGTCCCCTGCGCCCCGTGGGAAAGGCACAGGTAGCCAGCAAGGAAGAACAGCAGGCGAACCCCCGCAGCAGGAGCGCAAAGCTGCGCGTGGCAGAGAAGATGTAAGAATCAAGGCGAACACACAATATATAAATATATAAGCATGGCGTTGTTCCGCAAGAAGAAAGCAAAAACAGAAGAAGATATTCAGGCCGAGCTCGACGCAAAGAAAAAAGCGTCGGAGGCACTGAAGAACCTCATCAGCGAGGATGACGACGAGAAAGTGGACATCTCGTTCCGCAGCCTCATTGGCGGCGACATCTTCGCCGGCAAGTGGTTCCGTCGCCACTTCTGGTACATCGTGCTCTGCGTCCTGCTGTGCATCATCTATACGAGCAACCGCTATTATTGTCAAAAAGAAATCATCACGCAGCACCAGCTCGACGACACAATCCGCGACCGCCGCTATAAGCTCATCACCATCTCCAGCCAGATTACCGAGAAGACGCGACGCCGCACCGTCGAGCGCGAACTTGCCGACACGGCGCTCAAGACAAGCCAGTCGCCGATATACCTCCTCCCCATCGAGGAGGCCGACACCACCGAAAACGAATAACCCCATCACGACATACCCAGCCTAAAGAATGGACTTCCCAGGAAAAAAAGTCATGCCCCGCTTCATCGTCGTCGCTACAGTGCTCACGCTCTGCGGCATACTCGTCATAGGGCGCGCGGCATACCTCATAGCGGCAGACAAGGAGTATTGGCTGGGCGTGGACTCCGTATTCGTGAAAAGAGACAGCCTGCCCA
>ONWB01000052.1 GCA_900321445.1 uncultured Prevotellaceae bacterium
TTCCTCCAGCCCTGCAAACTGAGGAGTGAAGCCGCACTTGCTGGCTGTGTTGACAATAAGGAGCACTTTGCCCTTGAACTCGGAGAAGTCCACCTCCTTGCCTTTGCTTGTCAGGGCCTTGAAATCATAAATCTTTTCCATAATCAATTTTTGTTTATTATCAGGGCGAACCAATGAACAACGCTCATCTCGCCCGAACTTGTGGGCAAAATTAAACTTTTTCCTTAGAATACTAAACAGTTATTGGGGTTTTTGTTTCAAACTACAGGCAAAACTCCCCATCACCAAACCTTCGGAAAACGAGCTGCGCATCTCGCAATTTTTAGCACGCACCTTTTGGGGTATTTCCTTGGGCGAAAATCGTTTTTCGAGCCTCGAAAAAACATCAAAGTCCGTGCTCAAGATTGCGAGTTTCGCTACTCGTTGAATAATATGCGAATGTCGATGATGAAAAATGGGATATGTTGCGAGGTTTCGACATTATTATCTTACCTTTGCGGCAAAAGAAACACTTCATTATGTGCGAAACAAAAGAAATCGCCGCAAAAGAAATATATCTCGCAGGCGGCTGCTTCTGGGGAACGGAGCACTTCTTCAAGCAGTTGGAGGGGGTTGCGGAGACCGAGGTCGGATTTGCAAACGGCAACACTGAGCGCCCAACATACAAGGAGGTATATACCGACCAGACTGGATATGCCGAGACGGTTCGCGTCCGCTACGTTCCGAGCATGGTAAGCCTGGAACTGTTGCTACGCATGTTTTTCAAAGCCATCGACCCTACGAGCCTCAACAAACAGGGGCACGACGAGGGAACGCGCTACCGCACTGGCATATACTACACGGAACCTGCCGACCTCACAACCATCGAAAAAGTCTTTGCCGACGAACAGCGAAACTACGACCAGCCTATCGTCGTCGAGATACAACCTTTGAAGAATTTCTACGCTGCCGAAGAATACCATCAGGGCTATCTCGACAAAAACCCCGACGGCTACTGCCATCTGCCTAAGTCGTTGTTCGACTATGCAAGGCAGATACGCCGCATCCTCCGCATGGAACATCTGCTGAACCGCACTGCCGACACCGTCAGAAGCCTCTCCGTCGCGCTCAGCGAATACGAAAGCGCACTTGAGGATGTTGCAGAACTTGACAAATACTATGGTAGCGACGAATGGCGGCAGGACCTGGCCGACGACGAAGCCGGAAAACTGCCCGAGAGCCTAAAACGAGGCGTACTCTCCGAGGATGCAATCTGGCAACTGCTTGACGACGTCCGCGAGCTGAACCGCCGCCTGAACATTAAGCCGTAGCGTATTTTCCACACCTCCTCTCTTCTCGCGCTTCTGCACCTTTGCATTTGCGTCCTCCCTTTTGAATCGCAGAAGGTAAGAGGTTCTAAATGTGTGGCGCCTCAGATTTTCTACTCTTCAGGGAAAAGCAATCGCCGGTCGTTGTCGATTAGCGGTTGCAGGACGTCGGCGGGCTCAAAGTGCCAGAGCTTAGGGCTTTTGGCATGGATGCCTCCATCGCGGCGTATGGCTTCGGTTAGATAGTGACGAAGGTCGCGGTCGGTACTCCATACTATTCTGCGCTGGAGCTCGTCCTTAGATATATGGGCTCCGTCCGTAAGGTGTCCGCCACCGCCACAGGCGCGATAGCTGTTGAGGGCGACGCGATACTCGCGCTCCATGTCGAAGGGAGTTCCGTCGGCCATACCGAGAATCACGACGCGGTCGCCAGCAGGTTTGGAAACATCGACAACGTAGCGCAGCCCGCCTGCGGAATCGTAGTTGTACGATGGCGTAGCAAGGAGATTCCAATTGTCCTTGGGGTTGGGGTTCGAACGCGGATGCAAGTTGCGGAATAGCAGGAGGCGCTGGTTGTTGAGGTCGGAGGAAGCGGGATTCACGCACCGCGTCCAGCCCGCGTAGCTGTACTCGAGATATTCCTTCACCTCGCGCCCCGTAAGCCGCATCACGCAGAGCATGTTCTCGTAGGGGTAGAGGCTGAACATCTGCCCCACCCTGACCGTGCCTGCAGGCACTGAGGAGTCGAAGCCCAAGGGCGCAGCGAAACTTATGTCGGCACCGCTGACCTGTAGCTGCAATGCGTGTATGTAGTCGATGAAGTCGGAGGGGCCGAAGTAGGCGTCGCGCGTGGAAAGTGTGGCGTCGTTCTGCCCGATGACCTCCTGCGTGTATTTCTTCAACGTCTTTATCTGCTTACGGAAGTGGCGCATAAAATCCTTGTCGGCCTCGCGGTTGCTGATGTTCACGAGCGAACCGTGCATGGTCGTGTCGGCCTTTACATACGTTGTCTTGAGCTCAGAAAACGGGAAGTCGCGCGAAACGATGATGTTCTTCCCATCGGGAGTGCGGTAGAGTCGCGTTGCCGTCGCCACGTACTCGGCACCCGAGCCAGCGTTCAGCACCGGCACATTGGCGCCGGCGATGTTTACGACTTTGGTGTCGGCACGGCGGTGGTCATGTCCGCAGAAGACGACGTCGAATCCTGGCACGCGTCGCGCAACTGCTAACGAGGCGTTCTCAAGCATGTTGGCCTCGTCCCCACCCTCAGGAACAACGCCGACGCCAGAGTGGAACACGCCGACAACGACGTCGGCTTCCCGCTTCATCTGAGGCATGTATTCGCGCGCCGTCTGCACCATATCGCGGAACTCCATTCCACTCCAAAGGCGCTCGGGCAACCATCGGGGGACTGTCGGCGTAATTAGGCCGAATACGGCGATGCGCAGCCCTGCCTTCTTCACCACGACGTAAGGCTTCCAATAGGGCTTCCCATCGCGGCCAACGACATTAGCGGCTAAGACGGGGAAATTGCATGCTGCTGCCCAACGGTCGTACACGTTATGCCCTGTTTCTATGTCGTGGTTGCCGACGACTGCTGCGTCGTATTTCATGAAGTTCATGACCTGGGCGCAGATATGCACGGAGGTTGTATCCACGAAATTGTAGTAGTATGCGCTCGGCTGCCCCTGCAGGATGTCGCCGGCATCAAGCAGCAGGACGTTGTCCTCGCCGTTTAACTTGCGTTGCTCCTTTACATAATAATACACGCGCGCAAGGCTACCCTTGCCGTCTGTATTGCGAACGAAGTCGTAGGGGAAATAGTTGCCGTGCACGTCTGTGGTGCAGATTATGGTCAAGCCCTGCGCCCAGACGCCCATCGAGCAGAACAGCACAGCAAGGCATAGCACCAAAGTGCGCATAGAAAATAACGAGGTTCTCATTTTCACTTTCTTACATAGTCGGCAAACGTATATTGCTCAGGATTCTGCTCGTCGGCATCATGGTGTTCCTCGCTCACGAGGCGCCACTCCTGCCACGATACTTCGGGGAAGAAGGTATCTGCCTCTGCTGGTGTAGCGTGTATGTGCGTCAGCATCAAGCGGTCGGCCTTGGGCAGTGCCTCGCGATAAATGCTCGCCCCGCCAATGACGAACACCTCCTCGTCGGCAGAGCATGACGCCAGAGCCGCATCAAAGGACGGGAATACCTCCACGCCAGGAGCCTGAAAGTCCTTGCTGCGAGTCAGCACGATGTTGCGGCGGTTGGGGAGCGCTCCCTTGGGAAGGCTCTCGAAGGTGCGGCGCCCCATTAGCACGGTGTGCCCCGTAGTGAGTTGCTTGAAGCGTCTGAGGTCAGCCCGCAGGTGATAGACGAGGTCGTTCTTGTAGCCTATAGCACGATTGTCGGCAATGGCGCAAATAATACTTATCATACGGAAACTTCTGCCTTGATGTGTGGATAGGGGTCGTAGCCTGTAAGCTCAAAGTCCTCGTAGCGGAAGGCGAATATGTCCTTCACGTCGGGATTGAGGTTCATCTTAGGAAGAGGGCGCGGCGTACGCGTAAGCTGCAATTCTGCTTGCGGAAGATGGTTCAGGTAGAGATGCGTGTCGCCTGTTGTGTGTACGAAGTCGCCGCACTCCAGGCCGCACACCTGTGCCATCATCTGCAACAGGAGCGCATAGCTCGCTATGTTGAATGGCACGCCGAGGAACGTGTCCGCAGAGCGCTGATACAGTTGCAGCGACAGCTTGCCGTCGGCAACGTAGAATTGGAACAGCAAGTGGCATGGGGGCAAGGCCATCTTGGACACCTCTGCAACGTTCCACGCACTCACCACAATGCGCCGCGAGTCGGGATTATTCTTAATGAGCTCCACGGCCTGCTGTATCTGGTCGATGGTGCCTCCGTCGTAGGTTGGCCACGCACGCCATTGGTGCCCATACACGGGTCCCAGCTCGCCCTGCTCGTCAGCCCATTCGTTCCATATACTTACGCCGTGCTCCTGCAACCAGCGTACGTTTGTACTACCCTGCAGAAACCACAAAAGTTCGTAGATGATGCTCTTCAGGTGGAGTTTCTTTGTCGTAAGCAAAGGGAAACCGTCCGCCATGTGGAAGCGCATCTGATGGCCGAAGATGCTCTTCGTACCCGTTCCCGTGCGGTCGCTCTTCACGACGCCGTGCTCGGTAATCTCGCGTAGGAGGTCAAGATATTGTTTCATTATAATGTGTTTTCGTGACTGCAAAAATACATTTTTTCGTAAAAAGCGCGCACAATACAAACCAAAACTTTGCGAAAACATGCTACATGCGCGGCAAAAATATACGATATTTTGCTTTTGCTCTCGTTTTACACTATCTTTGCCCCGCTAATAAATAACCACCATGTTTATCCAACGCTTCCTACAGTCCACAGGGCGCTACGTAGAACTCATGGGACGCACTTTCCACCGCCCAGAGAGCTGGCGCATGTTTGGCAAGCAATACTTAAAGGAGATGGCGCAGCTCGGCACCGACAGCATCGGCATCGTTCTGCTCATCTCGTTCTTCATAGGCGCCGTAATATGCATACAGATTAAGCTAAACATCCAGAGCGCATGGATGCCGCTATGGGTTAGCGGCTACGTCACACGCGAAATTATGCTCTTGGAGTTTTCGTCGAGTATAATGTGCCTAATCCTCTCAGGTAAAGTAGGTTCCAATATCGCCTCGGAGCTTGGCACCATGCGCACGACGCAGCAGATTGATGCTTTGGAAATCATGGGCGTCAACTCGGCATCGTTCCTCATCTTGCCGAAGATTCTGGGACTCGTAACGATGATTCCTCTGCTCGTCATCTTCAGCACCGTAAGCGGCGTCATTGGCGCGTACGCTACAGCATGGATTGGCCACATAATCACCGCCACCGACCTGACGGCGGGCATGCAGCACGATTTCATACCCTGGTTCTTCTGGATGGGCGCGATAAAGAGCCTCTTCTTCGCCTTCATCATCGCCAGCGTATCTTCCTTCTTCGGCTACACCGTCGAAGGCGGCAGCATCGACGTGGGCAAGGCATCTACGAATGCCGTCGTCTCAAGTTCTATGCTCATACTCTTCTCCGACCTTTTCCTCACAAACATACTCTCATGATAGAACTCAAACATATTTATAAAAGTTTCGAGGACAAGGACGTACTGAAGGACATCAACACCGTCTTCGAAAACGGCAAGACAAACCTCATCATTGGCCAAAGCGGAAGCGGAAAGACCGTGCTGATGAAGTGCATCGTGGGGCTCTTCGAACCCACCAGCGGCGAAGTGCTCTACGACGGGCGCGACTTTGTGCGGATGACGAAGCGAGAGCGCACACTATTGCGCCGCGAGATGGGCATGATATTCCAAAGTGCCGCACTCTTCGACTCTATGAGTGTGCTGGAGAATGTCATGTTTCCCCTCGACATGTTCTCCAACGACAGCTACAAGGAGCGCCGACGCCGCGCAGAATACTGCCTCGACCGCGTGAACCTCTTGGACGCTGAGCACAAATTCCCCGACGAGATTTCTGGCGGCATGCAGAAGCGCGTGGCAATAGCGCGCGCCATAAGCATGAACCCGCGCTACCTCTTCTGCGACGAGCCAAACAGCGGACTCGACCCTCGCACAAGCCTCGTCATCGACGAACTCATACACAGCATCACGCAGGAGTTCCAGACAACCACCATCATCAACACCCACGACATGAACTCCGTCATGGGCATTGGCGAACACATTCTCTACATCAAGGAAGGGCTTCCCGCCTGGGAGGGATGCAGCGACGAGGTCGTTTCGTCAGGCAACAAGTCGCTCCTCGACTTCGTATTCGCCTCCGACATCTTCCGCAACGCTGTCCTCGGCAAAGAACAGTAAAGCACGAACGACGCACAACGTACTAACATCCTCCTCAGTCAGTCAGAAACGCCGCAACATTCCGCCTTCTCCCTATTCCGCTAAAAATATCCACGAGTATTTTCTGACGAAATCCGAGAAAAATCAAACGAAATACGAGAACGATTTAGGCTAAAGGCGTTCGTTTGTATTCTGCACAAATACGTGTTTGAGATTAAACAAAAAAAAGAGTTTCGCAAGTAAGATTTGCGAAACTCTTTTTGTGGGCGCTGAGGGAGTCGAACCCCCGACCCTCTGCTTGTAAGGCAGACGCTCTAAACCAACTGAGCTAAGCGCCCTTCTTTTCTCGCTCTGCTTGCCCTCTCCAGCAACCTCGAATGTTGTGCTTCAAAGGAACTGACGACGACCACAGAGCTTGAAGAAGATTAGGTTCTTTCGTCGAAAGCGGTGCAAAAGTAGAGCGAATTTAGATACCCACCAAATTTTTTTGCAACTTTTTGTACAAAAATTGCGTTTTTAGTCGATTTCACGCCGTATTTGGTACACAATATCGGCAGAAGTTTCGCGAAAAGCGTACTCGTCGGCATCGCTGCGCCCCATCGCAACATCCTCACGGCGCCACCTCATACGACTTTCTACAAGTGTGCGGGCGGAGGCATGGATGTCTGTGGCTCCTGTTTCGTCGAGGATGCGCCGCGCATTGCTGGGCGAAACGCCGCACCCGGCCATTATCCTTATCCGCCCTGCTGCCTGTGCGACGAGTTCGCGCAACATGGGTATGCCCTCCTCGGCCGTTGCCGCCTGGCCGCTGGTAAGAACACGGTCGAAGCCAAGACCGACGAGGACTTCCAAGGCCTGCCGTGCATCGCGACACATGTCGAAGGCGCGGTGGAAAGTAAGGCTTCTGCCCTGGGATGCTTCCACCATCTCGCGGCAGAATAGCTCGTCGATATCCCCATCCGCCGTCAGCGCACCAACGACAATGCCATGTGCGCCAGCTTCACAGGCGACGCGGATGTCATCGAGTATAACCCGCCGCTCTGCATCTGTGTAGAGGAAGTCGCCGCCACGCGGACGTATTAGCACATGAGTCCGTATTCCTTCTACGCCTATAGCCTCGCGGATGAATCCAAGCGATGGCGTGAGGCCGCCTTCGTCGAGCCCGCTGCAAAGCTCCACACGGTCGGCGCCGCCTTTGCGAGCAGCCAACACACTGCCTATCGTGCCACTACACACTTCGAGTTGTGCGCGGCGAACAGAGTTATTTTCATTCATAATCCTGCGGTTTTTCCGTTTTTCAGCGCAAAAGTACAAAATAATGCTTACTTTTGCAGGACAAACGAACAACTTTCTTAATATGCTACCCCTACAACGCCGCTTACGCATCAACTCCACGGAGGCTCTTCCAAAGGAGCACATACTTCTGCGCCTACAAGTGCCAACGGACGAGGACATCGACATACGCCCAGGACAGTTTGTGGAGATTCGCGTCGAAGATTCTGCCACGACATTCCTGCGCCGCCCAATATCCGTGAACTTCTACGACGACGAAAGGCGCGAGCTCTACCTGCTTATCCATTGCGTTGGCGACGGGACGCGCCGCCTTGCACATCTTCGCGAAGACGACGAGGTGGACTGCGTATTCCCGCTCGGCAAAGGCTTCAGCATGTTCGACGACGAGTCCGAACCTTCGCAACTGCGCGTGCTGCTCGTAGGCGGCGGCGTGGGTACAGCCCCCCTACTCTACTACGGGCATGAACTTCGCCGCCGAGGCATCAGCGTGGAGTTCCTCCTTGGCGGACGGACAAAGGACGACATACTGCAAACACAATGTTTTGAAGAAATAGGGCCACTACACCTGACCACGGAGGACGGTTCTGCCGGCGTGAAGGGCTTCGTCACACACCACCCCATACTCGCCGCCGACTGGACGCACATCGCCTGCTGCGGCCCGAAGCCTATGATGTGGGCAGTAGCCCGCGAGGCACTACGCCGCAACATCCCTTGCGAACTGTCACTCGAAAACCTCATGGCATGCGGACTCGGCGCCTGCCTCTGCTGCGTAGAAAAGACGCGACGCGGCAACCTCTGCGTATGCAAGGAAGGCCCCGTATTCAATGCCACAGAACTCCTCATCGACTAACACCCACACACCATGCTCAGCGTAAACATCGGCAATCTGCGACTCCAAAACCCAGTCATGACCGCAAGCGGCACCTTTGGCTACGGTTTGGAATATAAAAGCTTCGTAAACCTCCATCGCCTTGGCGGCATTATCGTAAAAGGCACCACCCTACTCCCACGCGAAGGCAACGACTATCCGCGCATGGCAGAGACTGCGAGCGGCATGCTCAACTGCGTAGGCCTTCAGAACAAGGGCGCCGACTATTTCTGCGAACACATATACCCAGAACTCCGCGAGTACTTCGACCTTGAAGCCGACAACGACGAGCGCCCCGCCATCATCGTGAACGTCTCGGGCTCATCGCCAGAGGACTATGCCGAATGTGCACGCCGCATCGCAACGCTTCCAGGCATCCCCGCCATCGAACTCAACATATCCTGCCCAAACGTACACGACGGAGGAATGGCTTTCGGAACGAGTGCGAAGGCCGCGGCAAGCGTCGTCAGAGCCGTGCGCGAAGCCTACCCAAAAACTCTCATCGTCAAGCTTTCCCCCAACGTTACGGACATCACGGAGATTGCTCGTGCCGCAGAGGCAGAGGGAGCCGATGCACTCTCGCTCATCAACACTCTTATGGGCACGAGCATCGACATCGAGCGCCGATGCTTCCGCCTCAGCATAGGTACAGGAGGGCTCAGCGGCCCCTGCGTGAAGCCCGTCGCCCTGCGCATGGTCTATCAAACCGCAAAAAACGTTGGCATACCCGTCATCGGACTTGGCGGCATCAGCAGCGCAGAGGACGCAATAGAATTCCTCATGGCAGGAGCCACAGCCATACAGATAGGCACGGCAAACTTCATCGACCCCAGCATATCCGAAAAGGTTGTAGATGGAATAGCCACATGGCTTCAGCAACACGACGTCGAGAACGTTCGCGACATTATCGGCACCGTCAGCTGAGCACTAATATCTCCCACAATTCTTTTCAACGTGTGCAACATACACGCACACGCATACGCAAAAAAAAGCGGCAAAGCCTTGCCGTTTTAAAGAAATGTTGTACTTTTGCACGCCGATTATTATCTAGGCAGCGACTTAGCGCTGTAAGTCTGCAAGTTACGGTCTTTTCTTTGGCCGGATGAGACCTATCGAACTGCGCAGGCGATGGATAAATTTAGTAGTTACAAACAAAAAAATCAAAAAAGAGTGGACACTTTAAGTTACAAGACCATTTCTGCAAACAAAGAGACCGCACAGAAGGAGTGGGTCGTAGTAGATGCTACGGACCAGATTCTGGGTCGTCTTTGCTCCAAGGTCGCAAAGCTGCTCCGTGGTAAGTACAAACCCAACTTCACTCCCCACGTGGACTGCGGCGACAACGTTATCATCATCAATGCCGACAAGGTGAAGCTCACCGGCAAAAAGTGGAACGAGCGCATCTACCTGCACTACACGGGCTATCCCGGTGGTCAGCGCGAGAACACGCCCGCAACGATTATGGCAAAGCCCAATGGCGCCGACCGCCTCGTTCGTCGCGTCGTCAAGGGTATGCTTCCCAAGAACAAGCTCGGTGCTCAGCTGCTTGGCAACCTCTACGTGTATGCAGGAGGCGAACACAAGCACGAGGCTCAGCAGCCCAAGGCTATTGATATTAATCTCTACAAATAAACCAAGAGCGATATGGAAATGATCAATGCACTCGGCCGCCGCAAGCGCGCCATCGCCCGCATCTTCGTGACCGAAGGTACCGGCAAGATTACCATCAACAAGAGAGACCTCGCAGACTACTTCCCCTCAAGCATACTGCAGTATGTTGTGAAGCAGCCCCTGCAACTGCTCGACGCTCTTGAGAAGTACGACATCAAGGCAAACCTCGTAGGAGGTGGCTTCACGGGACAGAGCCAGGCTCTGCGCCTCGCCATCGCCCGCGCCCTGGTGAAAATCAATGCGGAAGACAAGTCTGCCCTGCGCAAGGAAGGCTTCATGACACGCGACCCGCGTCAGGTGGAGCGCAAGAAGCCAGGTCAGCCCAAGGCACGTCGCCGCTTCCAGTTCAGCAAACGTTAAGAATCGGCATCGCTTGCTGAAACGACGTTTAGCATCTAAACCGACGGGACACATTATTATATATATAATATATGCCTACCCTGCGGTTGGTTGAACTACAAGACAACTAAAAAGAAAGTAAACGAACAAAACAAAACGACACAACATGTCAAGAACAAATTTCGAAGCACTGCTTCAGGCCGGATGTCACTTCGGCCACCTCAAGCGCAAATGGAATCCCGCCATGGCTCCCTACATCTTCATGGAGCGCAACGGCATCCACATCATCGACCTGCACAAGACAGAACAGCAACTCGAGATCGCTGCTGAAGCGCTCAAGAACATTGCAAAGCAGGGAAAGCGCATCCTCTTTGTAGCTACTAAGAAACAAATCAAGGAGCTCATCGCCGACAAGGCTACAGGCGTCAACATGCCCTACGTGGCAGAGCGCTGGCCCGGCGGCATGCTCACAAACTTCCCCACCATCCGCAAGGCTGTGAAGAAAATGGCCAACATCGACAAGCTCACAGCCGATGGTACATACTCCAACCTCTCGAAGCGCGAAGTTCTTCAGATCTCACGCCAGCGTGCAAAGCTCGAGAAGAACCTCGGCAGCATCGCCGACATGACGCGCCTGCCGGCAGCCCTCCTCGTCGTTGACGTAATGAAGGAGCACATCGCCGTTGCAGAGGCTAACCGTCTGGGCATCCCCGTGTTCGGTATCGTTGATACAAACTCCGACCCCACGCCCGTTGACTTCGTAATCCCCGCCAACGACGATGCTCGCCAGAGCGTAGAGCTAATCCTCGACGTTTGCTGCGCAGCCATCCAGGAAGGACTCGAAGAGCGCAAGGTCGAGAAGGCCGACGCTGAAGCTCAGGCACAGCAGGAAGGTGAAAAGGCTCCCCGCAAGCGCACAACACGCACCCG
>ONWB01000159.1 GCA_900321445.1 uncultured Prevotellaceae bacterium
GCGTGCCGCAAAATCCTGATGGAACATCGGCATTATCTTATGCGCACCTTATCCCAAGTATTCGGTAACATTCTTCTCGATGCGCGCTTCAAGATTCTCGTCGTCGTGCATCTCGAAACGCTCACCCGTGAGGTGCTCGTAGAGTTCGATGTATCTCTGCGAAATACTCTCCACGATTTCCGGCGTCATCGTGGGGACTTGCTGTCCTTCCCTACCCTGGAAACCGTTTTCCATAAGCCACTCGCGAACAAACTCCTTGGAGAGTTGGCGCTGCGGAAGGCCTGCGGCGAAACGCTCCTCGTAGCCTTCGGCATAGAAGTAGCGAGAAGAATCCGGCGTGTGTATCTCGTCCATTAGATAAATGTCCTTGCCGACAAGACCGAACTCGTACTTCGTGTCAACGAGAATCAAGCCGCGCCGCGCCGCCACCTCAGTTCCGCGTTGGAAGAGAGCCAGAGCATAGCGTTCAAGTTGGGCGTACTGTTCGGGAGTTGCCAAGCCGCGGCGCAGAATCTCGGCCTTCGAAATGTCCTCGTCGTGGAGTCCGAGCTCCGCCTTCGTAGTAGGTGTGATGATTGGTTGTGGGAAACGCTCGTTTTCACGCATCCCCTCGGGAAGGGGTACGCCGCAAATCTCGCGCACGCCACTCTTATAGGCACGCCAAGCGCTTCCGCAGAGATAGCCGCGCACAATCATCTCCAGCGGAAAGCCTTCGCAACGACGCCCCACAGTAACCATAGGGTCGGGAGATGCGAGCTTCCAATTAGGACATATGTCGGCCGTTGCATCGAGAAAGCGCGCGGCAATCTGATTGAGCACTTGTCCCTTTGCGGGGATGCCTTCAGGAAGGATTACGTCGAAGGCGGAGATGCGGTCTGTCGCTACCATGACGAGACGTCCGTCAGCGAGCGAATAGACATCGCGCACCTTGCCGTGATAGACGTCGGTCTGTGCAGGAAAATGAAAGTCGGTTTTCGTTAGAGCTTGCATATCGTTTTGGATTTAGATGGTTTCTATTGTCGTTTCTTTCCCATTTTCCTCCCTACTCTTCCCCAGCTCGGGATGCGCCGCACGCTCGTAGGCTGCCACGATGCGCGTGACGAGTTTGTGGCGCACAATGTCGCGCTTGTCCATCTCGACAAACGCTATGCCGGGAATGTCGCGGAGAATGCGAAGCGCCTCGATGAGGCCGCTCTTCTGCGATGCCGGCAAGTCTATCTGCGTCATGTCGCCCGTGACAATCATCTTCGTGTCCTTGCCCATGCGTGTAAGGAACATCTTTATCTGCGCCGTGGTGGTGTTTTGCGCCTCGTCGAGAATGACGACAGCGTCGTTCAGGGTGCGTCCACGCATAAAGGCAAGCGGCGCAATCTGTATGACATTCGTAGAAAGGTATTCCTGAAGTTTTGCCGGCGGTATCATCTCCTCGAGAGCGTCGTATAGGGGCTGGAGATAGGGATCTATCTTATCCTTCATGTCGCCAGGGAGAAAGCCGAGCTTTTCGCCCGCCTCGACAGCTGGGCGGCTCAGTATAATCTTACGTACTTCGCGATTCTTCAGGGCTCGCACAGCAAGCGCGATGGCTGTATAAGTCTTTCCGCTCCCCGCAGGGCCAACGGCAAAGAGCAGGTCGTTATCGCGATAGTACTCAACAAGTTTTCGCTGGTTCTCGGAACGTGCGGAAATGGGCTTTCCACCAGTAGAATACACGATGACGCCCTCGGAAGCCTGCGTTGCGGGTCTGCGATGGCGCACGATGCCGAGGATATCCTCCTCGCCGAGCGTATTGAAGCGCACGCAATGGGCTTCGAGAGCGCGAAAGGCATCCTCGAAATCAGCAATTTCCTCTTCGTCACCCATCACTTTGATGACGTTATCGCGCCCTATGATGCGCAACTTGGGACAAAGGGCGCGCAACATGCGGAGATTGGCGTTCCCTACACCATAGAAAACGACGGGATCTGCCTCCTCAAGCACAAAATGTTTCTCTATCATAGTATTTTGTTCAGTATCTTTTCCATTCCTTCTGCATCCTCAGGGTGTAGCCAATGCATTTCGGCATCGCGCTGGAACCACGTGAGTTGTTTTTTTGCATATACTCGTGTGTTCTTTCTCATACGCTCGAGAGCGAAAGGAAGCTCCCACTCGCCATCAAGGACGTGGAAGAGTTCCTTGTAGCCCACTGTGTTCAGGGCATTGCAGGCACGAAAATCCTTCACGCGCATAAATTCCTCCCAGAGTCCTGCCTCCATCATCTTCCCTACACGTGCGTTTATACGCTCGAAAAGCTCCGCGCGAGGGCGGTTAAGGCCTACTTTCACAATCCGGAAGGGACGTTCTTGCGTATTTCTGCGTCGAAACGAACTCATCTTACGCCCTGTTTGGTATATCACCTCGAGAGCGTGCACCACGCGGCGCGTATTCCGTCTATCGACCTCGGCAAAGTACTCGGGGTCAAGCACGCGCAATTCTTCGACAAGGGCACTAAGCCCCTCGGTCTCCAAACGTTGCTGCATCATCATGCGCACAGGAGCCTCAATGGTCGGTATGTCGTCGAGTCCTCGACAAACGGCGTCGATGTAGAGCATGCTTCCGCCGCTCAGGACGACGACATCCCGCTCCTCAAACAGGGAGGGAAGCAGCCCGAGCACGTCCTGCTCGTACTGCGCAGCGCTGTAATAGTCAGCAAGTCCAAGTGTTCCAACAAAGTAATGCCGCACCTCGGCCTGTTCTTCAGGCGTAGGTGCGGCTGTTCCTATGGGCAAGTCGCGATATACTTGCCTCGAATCGGCGTTGATGACGGGCGAACCGAAGCGGCGAGCCAACTCTATGGCAACTCGGGTCTTTCCTACTGCCGTAGGTCCCGTCAGAACAAGCAGCGTCTTCAAGGCTAATAGAGTTCGCTTCCGTCCATTATTTCAAATCCTTCGAGGTCGAGCTCGTCATCGTTGAACGAGGCGCCATCGCCGAAGATGTCGTCTTCATCCTCGTCCGACGTGGTGCCCTTGCCAACAGCAGTCGGCATGCTGAAGTCGAGCTCAGCAATCTGACACGGAGGTTCGCCGACACTGCGCAGTACCTCGGCTGATGCCAAATGCTTGCCGGGTATGAGCTCGCGGACGGTCAGGTAGAACACGCGATCGCTGAAGGGATCGAAGACGAACTCGAAATTCTGGCCTTCGTCCTCGATAAATTCGCCCAAGCGCGTCTGCTCCATGACGAAGCAGTCCTCGTCGGCGGCTGTTCCTCCCATGTCCTCGCGCGTTATTTGCTGACCGCGTTCCCATTCGTCGTTGCAGACGTAGAAACTCGTCATCTGATCGTCGGGATAGTCGCAGGATTTCAATATGGCCTGCGCCAAATCAAGATACGTAGAGTCGGCATCTATCTGCAGCTCGCGCAGGAAGCCCTCCACTTCGTCTGATATGAATTTTATTCTGTAGAGCATAGTTCTGTATTAACGTAGGATGTCTCAGCCTTAGCGCAGTATGCCTCGCTTTGATGAAGCCACGAAATCTATTATGTACTCCACTTCCTTTGTCATCGGCACGGTTTCGCGGATTTCCGCGATGGCTTCGTCGCGCATCTTGCCGCTCTGATAGATAATGCGGTAGGCTTCGTGAATGGCGTTTATCGCGTCGGCACTGAACTGCCTGCGGCGAAGTCCCACGATGTTGAGGCCGCAATAGGCGATGGGTTCGCGTGCAGCGATGATGAAGGGCGGGATGTCCTGGCTCGTGCGTGAGCCTCCGCCTATCATGACGTATCCTCCGACGCGGCAGAACTGGTGGATAAGGACGTTGGCGCTTAGAATGGCGTTGTCGTCAACAACCACTTCGCCGGCAAGCTTTGTGCTGTTGCCGATGATACATCCATTTCCGATGGCGCAGTCGTGCGCAACGTGCATGCCCTCCATAAGGAGATTGTTGGAGCCAACGACGGTCTTGCCCTTTGCTGCTGTGCCGCGGTTGATGGTTACGTTCTCGCGTATCTTATTGTTATCGCCGATCTCTGCTGTTGTTTCCTCGCCCTTGAACTTGAGGTCTTGAGGAATGGCGGCGATGACGGCACCAGGGAAGAACCTGTTTCCACTACCTATGCGCGCTCCACTAAGAAGCGTCACGCTGGGCATGAGCACGTTGTTGTCGCCGAGGACGACGTTCTTGTCGATATAGCAGAAGGGACCTATTTCGTTTCCGTCGCCAATCTGTGCAGCGGGATCTACGTAGGCAAGTGGGCTGATGTTGTTCATATTAAGTTGTTCTTTGTTGAAGAGCTTTGCTGAATGGCGGACGTTCCCTTTGGGAAGGAGAATGAGGTGTGCCGCAGCGTCCGCGATTTACAACTCCCTCAAGAGTCGCGCGAACTTATTGTTTGCGGTGTGTCCGGGACGTACGGCCTTGATATGGCCACGCAGGCGTTTTCCTACGAGAGCCATGTCGCCCACTATGTCGAGCAGTTTGTGGCGCGCCGGTTCGTTG
>ONWB01000181.1 GCA_900321445.1 uncultured Prevotellaceae bacterium
TTGCGCGAGCACGATTTCGAACCCAGCATCGCACTCATTGAAAAGCTTCGTCTCATCCACGGCTATGACTCTCGCGACAGTATGCACCTTGCACTTGGAGAAAAGCGTCTCACCCTGACGGACAGCGATGTTGACAGCCTACACGGGAAGCGCCGCAGCAAGGGATGGAGGAAATACGTCCCATTCATGAGTAGCAAGGACGACGAGGAGAAGGCTACCGCTAACAATGCCGAGCAGACAGAGGAGTCGATAAATCGTAAGAAAACGCTTGTCATCGACGAGGAAACTATGGAAAAGTGCGAAATCGCTACCTGTTGCCATCCTATTCCTGGCGACGATGTTTTGGGCTACATCGCACCCGACGGAAAGATACAGATACACAAGCGACGTTGCAGTGTGGCTACGAAACTAAAGACACGCTTCGGCAACAACATTATAGCAACAAGGTGGAACCTCAACGATACACGGGAATTCGAGGCTTCTGTATATATCAAGGGCGTTGACCGAGCTGGCACGCTTCACGCCATCGCCGACATGATTCAAAACTACTCCACGCTGCGACACATCGTCCTTGATGCCAACGATGGTATCTTCGAGGGGAAACTTACATTCCTTGTGCACAATAGGCAAGACGTGACCGATGTATGTCAGCAACTGCTGAAGATAGAAAATATCGAAGCAGCATATAGATGCTGAATTTTTGTAAAGCAACATTAAAAAGAAACAACACATAAACCCACAACAACATGAAGAAAATCTTAATTTTAATCGCACTGGTAGCGACGAGCTTCCAGTTTGTTGATGCCCAGCGCGCCAAGTACGTGTTCTACTTCATAGGCGATGGCATGGGCGTAAACCAGGTGAATGGTGCTGAGACGTATCTTGCCGCCATCAAGGGACGCATCGGCATCGAACCCATGCTCTTTACAGAATTTCCCCACATGGGTTTCGTCACCACTTACTCCGCTGATCGCGGCGTGACAGACTCCGCTGCTGCAGGCACAGCTCTGGCAAGCGGCAAAAAGACCTACAATGGAGCTATTGGACTACTCGAGGACCGCACGACACCTGCCTATAGCGTTGCAAAGTTCGCCAAAGACCACGGAGCTGCCGTTGGTGTCTGCACAAACGTGACTGTTGACCATGCCACGCCCGCAGTATTCTATGCACATGCAGAGAACCGCAACATGTACTACGAAATCGGTAAGCAGCTTGGCCCATCGGGCTTTGATTTCTTCGCAGGTAGCGACTTCCAGTCGCCGACATCGGAGGACGAACCCGAAGGAACTCCCGACCTTTACCAGCAGACGAAGGATGCCGGCTACACCATCGTACGCGGCTACGACGAGTACCTTGCAAAACGCGCCAGCGCCGACAAGATGGTGCTCTTCCAGCCTCTCGCCGACAGCAAGGAGTTCGTGAGCAACATCCCCTACAAAATTGAGCAAACGCCGCAGAACCTCTCTCTGCAGCAGATTACACGTGCATCCATCGACTTCCTCCAGAAGAAGAACCCCAAGAGTTTCTTCGTAATGATTGAAGGCGGCATGATTGACAAAGCATGCCACGCAAACGATGGTGCAAGTTACATCCAGGAAATGCTGGAACTCGACAGTTGCGTGCGCATCGCATACGAGTTCTACAAGAAGCACCCGAAGGAGACGCTGATTGTCATCACCGCCGACCACGAAACGGGCGGCCTGAGTCTCGGACGAGGCACCTATCAGCTCCACCTCGACCAACTTCGCGGACAAACCGTGAGCGTGGGGCGTCTTGAGCGCGACATGCAAAAGCTCCTTGCCGACATTAACCCTCGCGAATTCACATGGGAATATGCCAAGAAGCTGCTTCGCGAGAAGTTTGGAATATGGGACAACATAGATCCCAAAGCTACAGACGTTGAGGAACTTCGAGCCGCCTACGACAAACTCGCTGCAGCACTCATCGCCGGCGACCGCAAGATGAAGAACGAAATCAACGACTTTGTATATGCTGCTGCCCACATCATGGACCGTGCAAGCGGCATCGGATGGCAGAGCGGCGGCCACAGCAACGGCTACGTTGGTGTATATGCTATCGGCGCGGGATCTGAGCAGTTCACTGGACGCATCGACAATACGGAGATTCCCCTTCGCATCATGAAGGCCGCAGGTTGGAACAAATAATCCCTTTTATTTGACGATTTAACGATTCACAATCCGACTATTTGGCCGTCACATTATACAATTATCCCCGCACTACAGCAGTGTGGGGATAATTATTGGTCAATGGTTAATGGCTCTAAGAACCTTCAGAGAGCCATGCAGTGCACGTCTGCTCAAAAAGGCGCAGCCTTTCGAAGGCTGGGGCACGACAATCGAGGCGAACTAACGATTATTGTTCTTGTTCCTTCAGCCTATTCCATAACTCTGGAACGCCTTTTGAAGCGACATCCTGAATGACCTCAACCTTGCGGTTTCCTGGTACGGCGACCTCTTTGGGGTCAATGAGGTATATAGGCACTCCTGGGCGCGCATAGCTGACGAGTCCCGCTGCAGGATATATAACGAGCGACGTGCCAATGATGGCGAGGATGTCTGCTGAGGCCACGAGGTCGGCTGCTTTCTCAAGATTCGGAACACTCTCGTGAAAAAACACAATCCAAGGACGCAGCAGCGAGCCGTCGCCAGCCTTTTCATCCTTCTTCACGTCGAGATTCTCTGCTGTCAGTTTTTTTATAAAACGCGGATTGTCCTTGTCACGACTGGAACAAACCTTCATTAGTTCGCCATGAAGGTGTAGCACATGTGACGACCCTGCACGCTCGTGCAGGTTATCGACGTTCTGTGTGATGACATGCACGTCGAAGTCACGCTCCATCTCTGCAAGCACCTCGTGCCCCTTGTTGGGCGATGCCGTCACAAGCTGATGGCGCAAGTTATTGTAGAAGTTATTCACAAGTTCTGGATTCCTGTAGAATCCCTCAGGGGTGCATATCTCCTCGATGGAGTATTTTTCCCATAATCCGCCTGCATCGCGGAAGGTGCTAAAGCCACTTTCGGCACTCATTCCAGCACCTGTAAGAACAACAAGACGCTTCATTTTTAACTTCAATTGCTTTAGTTAGGCTTTTTTTACATTCACGACTGCAAAGGTACGGAAAAAAATTGTACTTTTGCGCCCGCAATAAAACAAAACGACAACACTCATGGATAAACTTAGCTACGCTCTCGGTATGGTCATCGGCGAAAATCTTCGCGGATTGAACGTTTCCGAGCTTAATACCGAAGAGTTTGGCCGTGCCGTTGCCGATGTTCTCGCTGGCGGCAAGACCGAGCTCACTCCTGCAGAGGCACAGATGGAGGTACAGCACTATCTGCAACAGCAGCAGAACGAGGCATCACGCACACACCGCGAAGCTGGCGAGAAATATCTTGCCGACAACGCGCAGAAGGATGGCGTGACAACACTTCCCAGCGGTCTCCAGTACCTTGTGCTCCGCAAGTCGGAGATTATCGGCGCGCCAAAGCCCGCCGCCACCGATCAAGTTCAATGCCACTACGAAGGTCGTCT
>ONWB01000090.1 GCA_900321445.1 uncultured Prevotellaceae bacterium
CTGGAGAGTCTATATGTTGAAGAAGTGTTTCTTTTTCCTGCATTTCGGGGGCGAAGATACAAATGAAAATGAATAATGAAAAGCGAAACATGAAAAACCATCTAATCTGACAATTGGACAATTTGACAATTGACAATTAAAATGGTCGCAAATCAACTCCTCAGGCAAGCCAACGGATGCAAAAGTCGCAACAAACACCCCACGCGAAGGCTCCACGTTCATAAACCACAGACGTAGGATGAATAAACCACGCTTGTGGGATATTCATCTCACGCTTGTGGGATGATTGTCCCACGTCTGTGGTTTATGACGTAGATGCGACATCCCGCCCCACTTAAAGCCTTCCCGCAAATTCCACGAGCACAACCATTGCCTTTTTTGCGGGAATACATATCTTTGCACACCGACAATAGAACAACTTACACGATGAACATTTTAAGGACAGCATTCATTATGCTTACAGCCTTGTGCCTTGCAGCATGCGGCGACGATGACGAATTCAACACAAGCAACCTTGCAGGCACCTGGGAGCGCATTTGGGACAAAAACATCACGGACGCAGGGACGGAGCGGTACACCTTCTTCCCCGAAACGCCCACCACGGGGCGAATTAAACTGTACACAAACGACTGGGCTACAGGAGAATCGACAAAAGACCTCAACTACGTAGTCGGCTACACAGGCCACATGAACATATTCTCAGGCAAGGAGCACGACGGCAAGAGCAAAATCGTCGGCGAATACGACATCCACACGCTCACAAGCACCAAAATGGTATGGTATCGCACCGACTCCGACGAAGAACTCGCACGATTCAGAAAAGTAAAGCCTGCCGCAGAATAACAACTACGCAAAAACGACATAAAACCTTGAACTTTTTACCACTTATCACATAGGTATGAGACAACGATATGCAGTAGTGGTGCTATTTGCACTTATAATAGTTTCGAGCATGGTGAGCCTGAACAGATACAAAACAACAGAGAGATTGGTTTCAGAGGATGTGAACCAAGCATTGGCCAAGGCTTTGGATGAACAGCAGTCAAACGTAATCAGTGCTGACACTATTCAATTATTCAACAACCATTTGCAAATAGCGGAGCTGAGAGGAAATGCGGTCTTGGCTGTGGATACCAAGAAAGGCTTCCATCCTCGTCCACAAGTATCAGCAGCTACAATTTTCTCACTCTCCGACCAACGCCCGTCAATGATTCTTTGGTCGATGGCGTTGCTGTGGGGATTGCTTTGCTTGTATCAACACAGGCGTATTTTATCATTAGGGCTTTATGGTGGCTTGGCTCTGCAATATGGACGCTTTGTCGATGCAAAAGGCTGCGAAGTGAAACTTACCCCCATGCAGCAGCAACTGATGGAGATGCTTTGGCTGTCGCCTTCGCACAAACTATCGAAGGCGGAGATATGTGATGCCCTCTGGCCTAAGAAAGAAGATGCCAGTGAAACCTTATATACCCTCATCCGAAGGCTAAAACCTATCATTGAAGAACATTCTAACCTCAAAATAGAATCAGATAGAGGCAAATCATACGGACTGACTATCAAGTAGGTAGGATATTGTCAGATAAATGTCAGACAAATGTCAGGCATTATTTTTGGAGGACTTATCAATCTCTTCAGAACTTTGCAATCAAAAAAGCAAAACTATGAAGAGATTTTTTATTTTGGCGCTGCTTATGGCGCCGCTCGCAACGTCAGCACAGAAGGAAGTAGAATTACAGGAAGTGACCGTGCGAGGTTCTAAAGTGGTGCAACGAGTGGACGGGCAGACGATCTACCCCACGCGCCAACAATTAGAAAGTTCAACAAACGGCTATTCGCTATTGTCGAAACTGACACTGCCCCACCTGCGTATCGACCCTGTAATGCATACAATTACGGCGCTCTCCAATCTTGGAAGCGTGCAAGTTCGCATCAACGACATCGTTGCTTCTAAAGAAGACCTGCTAACCCTTGACATGAAAGCGGTGCAATCTATTGATTTTATCGACAATCCAGGAGTAAGATACAGCGAAGGCATTGCCTACGTTGTCAACATCGTCGTAAAGAAGCCTGTCAGCGGATTCGATATTGGGGCAGACCTCACGAATACACTTACAGCCGTTAACGGTGACGAGACCATCTTTGGAAAATTCAACTTAGGAAAGAGCGAGTTCGGAGTGAACTACTCTCTGGGCTATCAAAACTTCAAGGGGACAAAATTTGAAGAACATGCGACATACGAACTGGAATCTAGGGAGACGCGAGACATTTTGCGCCAGCAATTAGACGGACAAAACAAAAGTTTCAGCCACAACGTCCAACTCTCTTATAGTCTAAGTGACTCGAACTATGTGTTCCAGTCGAAACTTTCAGACCAACACGACATTCACCCCCACAGATCTTGGGCTAAGTTTGAGACCTACGAAGATTATAACTCCTCTCGCACCTCATCACCAGTGCTCGATATCTATTTCCATCGCAATTTCAGGTGTAATCAGTCTCTGACAGCCAATGTAGTGGGAACCTATATCAAAACGGATAGTTATTCAGAGCACAACGACGGCGGCAACTACGCCTATAACGTGACGGGCCATACATATTCGCTTTGGGCAGAAGCCGTCTATGAAAAGCGTCTAAGGTCCTTCGCGCTATCTTTGGGTTCGCAGTATGGGCAGACATATATTAATAATGTATATTCGGGCGATGCTAATGCCAACAATTCTATGCGGTCTTCCATGCTTTACTTCTTTGGACAACTGAAAGGCCGCCTTGGCAAACTCGGCTTTATGGGCGGCTTGGGAGTGAGCACACGCTACTATCGACAAGCTGGATGGAATGACCACTTCCTGCTGTTCCGCCCGAAATTAACGGTTTCCTATCCATTGGCCAAGAACTTAAAGGCTAAATACGACTTCGAGGTGTCGCAACACGCCTCGCAGATAGCTCTCGTCAGCGATGTTTCTATCAAGAAGAACGCAATGGAGACGTTAGTAGGTAATCCTAAAATCACTCCCAATCGCGTAACTTCGCACGATTTCCGTCTGACCTACTCCACACCCAAAATCATGACAGAGCTACAAGGCTACTGGCGACTGAACGCCAATTGCAATATGGAGAAATACACTCGCAAGGACGGACATTTCTATCAGACGCAAACCAATGCTGGCAACGAATGCAGTTTCTTTTTCATCCAGAGTTACAACCGCTGGGAGGCTATACCAGAACATCTTTCCATCACCATCTATGGAGGCATCTACCGTTTCTTCAATTTCACGGACGACTATCGCCATACCTATACAGCATTCAACGGTGGCGCCAATATTGAAGCCTATCTCGGGCGATGGGCGCTGACTGCATACGCTGATAATGGTTGGAACTTTATGGAGGGGGAGCATCGTGGACATCAAGCACCCACATGTTATCTCTCAGCGTCTTATCAGTTGAAGAATATCACCCTATCCCTCTATGCCCAGCACCCTTTCTGCGCCCATCCGCTTACAAGCAAAACGGAGGTGCTTAGCCGCTACATCCACAAAGAGACATCGCAACATAATCGGAACTTAGGCAATATGCTGACTCTCAATTTTACGTGGCATCTATCGTCTGGCCGTAAATACCGCGATATCAAGCGCACAATGAACCACCGGGATACAGAAACAGGAATCCTGCAAAGCAAATGAGGAAAGATTAATACTCATCCTCGTTGGCAACTTGCCTCCTACCCGATTATCAACCACTTACACTATTCTTACTATTTTTTGCCAAATAAACCGCGCGGCCTGAGGCTATCAGAGGCTTTTCGTAGGCGTAGTGGACAAACTTATTTGTTTATTCCTTACCAGCGAATTCGTCAATAGCCTTGATGGCCCGGTTAAGCGAGCGCATCTCGCGGGAGAAGACATAGGATAATACGACAGATGTGATGACAATAAACACGCAATAAACAACCAATCTATCGCTTGAGGGGAAAGGGATATCGGTGTCATGAAAAAAGCCAAACGGAATGCATACTAACCAGAGCAATAGGAAAGGCAGTATGCCGAACGTATAAAGCTTCTCTCTGCGCTTGAAGGTTATCAGTCGTTGCTGAACACTGAGCACATCGTCAAGTGCAAGATGTTTGTCGCGAATAGTACTGACATTCCAAAAGTTGAAAGCAGCTTCAATGGCCATCGCAATACATAGGGCAATAATTGGTAGCCATGTAAAACCAGCAATGTATCTTAGCACATAAACTAACAAAGGTAATATCACCAATTCACCTACACCACCCCAAATATTCATCTGCTTAATCCACGACACGTGGCCTTTCATCGCCTCTTTCAACAGGCGGCGGCTGACAATCTCCTGCTGTTCCATGCGGTTCTTAAACTCTGCGACCTGACTGCGCAATTCTTCCAGTTCCTGTAAGTTATTGTTCTGATTCTCCATAATTCCTGCTATGTTTTTAATCGTTTGACATATTCTTAAGTTCCTCTTTGATGCGATAGAGCCTCACCGACACGTTCTTGACCGTGATGCCCATGATGGCGGCAATCTCCTCGTAGCTCATGTTCTCTAACCACAGCAGTATGATGGCACGATCGTACTGTCCCAGTTTTGCAATACGCTGGCGCAACATGTCCATCTGTCGCGAGTTCTGATTGGTCTCTGTCTCTTCGTAGGGGTTGATGTCCATCGTCAACGGCACCGTTTTGTATCGTCGTTTCTTGTGGTCGAGCGAAATGCACACGTTCAGGCTAACGCGATAAATCCAGGAGCGCACATCGCTACGTCCCTCAAACGAGGGCATACTCTTCCAAAGGTTGATAAGCACCTCTTGGAACAAATCGGCCACCTCGTCCTGGTCGTTGGAAAACATGTAGCAGACGGTGTAAATCGTGCCTCGATTCTTCCTGACCATTTCTTCAAATTCACGTTCTAAATCTTTCATTTCTATTTGCTGTGTAAAACATCTTTTGATAGTTGGTCACAAAAGATTGGAAAAAACTACAGAATCTGACATTTTTTTTGCAATGATAGCAAATAATCCGTTTTTGCCTTGGCAACTAAAAAGGTGCAATCAACTAGGAGGGACGACTGCCTTAGAGGTTGTGGTCAAAGCGGTAGATAAAGACCTTAATGAACTCCTAGTCAGCCTGAAGTAATTAACGGCAGGCTTGATTTGAGAACCGCTTAGAAAACACGAACAGTTGTGACAGGCAGATATTATGTCAATTATACAAAAATGCGTTATGCGAATTTGTATAATTGGATTCTTATACTTCTGGTTAAGACAACAAAAACACAGCGAAACGAACAAGCATTTGCCTGTCAGTCTCGCTGCTTTACTCTTCGGGGCGAAGCTCTCTCCTAATACTCGTCCTCGTTGAACAAGAAGTCTTCTTTAGTAGGATAATCGGGCCAAACGTCTTCGATAGTTTCGTAGATGTCGCCTTCGTCTTCAAGTTCCTGAAGATTTTCAACTACTTCCATCGGCGCACCTGAGCGCATGGCGTAGTCTATGAGTTCATCCTTTGTGGCCGGCCAAGGCGCGTCCTCAAGTTTTGATGCAAGTTCGAGTGTCCAATACATGGTTCTGTGTTAATTAATAACTGAATAATTAATAACTACATAGCCGCCGCGAGTGCGGACTCTTTGGTTTTGAGCGCGCAAAAGTAATATATTTTGTGAAAACAAAGCGTTTCAGGCAGTTTTTTTTGGCACTTTTTTCAAAAACATTCCCAAAAGGGCTGCGCACCAAAGGATTATGGCGAAAAGATATGGGTAGTGGTAGCGCGGTTCTACTGTAAAAAGGCACGTTGCAAGGCTCCCCACCAACAACACCAACAAGGGAAGTCCCTGCGGAGTCAGGATAAAACGTCGACGAACCACGAGGCTGACCGCGAATATCGGCAAAAGAAGCAGATATACAAAGCTATAGGCGATGCGCGGAAGGCGTTCTGGCGAGGAACTGATGGCAGGAAAGCACCACGACTCGTCGTAATACAGGATGGAAAGCTTGCTCACATAAAGGCGAGCGTAGTCGGCAGGATGTTCTGCAATCCAGCCAATGGCACGCGAGCGCCAGATACTGTCCTTTTCGTGGAAACTCTTACTTTCCATATCGGGGATGTAGCCAAGATATGTGGAATCGTCATAGAAATAGTGAAGTTGCGGATTGCCGTCAGCCTTATCATTTGCCGACATGAGCAAGTTAAAGCCCCCCGTCGTCGAGGACGTTACAAAACTACCCGTGGTGCTGCGTGAATACATGCCCACACACATCAAAAAAAGCGCCAGCGGAATGACCAAGAAAGCCACCCTACCCCACTTTCGCCTGACAACATACCAGCAAAGCGTAGCAATAACGAATGCAAGCACAAGCGGACGGAACGTGAAGGCTACAGCATAGCACACTCCCGCGAGTAGGATGATGCCACGACGCTCCGAAAGGCTTAGGTTGAAGCCCAAGAGTGAAAGGAAAAGAAACGGAAGCTCAGTGAGACCATGAATCGGCAAAAAGGCGTTCGAGAGAACGAGGCAGAAAAGAAGTGCGGAAATCTGTGCCGTTCGCATGTCGAAGAGGCGGCGAGCGAGAAGCATTGTCTGCCAAAGCACTCCGCAACTAAGAAGAATGTTCAGAATCTGGCTAAACTTGAATGTGCCGAAAAAGATAAGTTGGAGAATCAGGTAGTTAACCATACCTACCGACTGAATCCACAGCTCATTCTGGTGCATTTCACTTGGATATGCCACACCTGCAGCATAGCACTCCAGCGCTTGACGCTCGTACTCGGCACAATCGTTGTCGAGAAAAGCTTGATCGCCAAAGTAAACAGCCACCAACACACATTGCGCAACAACCCACAGCGCAATGACGATACGCGTAATGCGAGCCATCATTCGTCCTCAACCACACCAAAAAGCGTGGCACTGGTACTTCCTGTTATACGAACGCGCAAAAACTCGCCCGCATGATGGCTTCCACGATCAAAGATTACCACCTTGTTCTGCTCCGTACGCCCATAAAGCTGTTCAGCGCTGCGCTTAGAGCGACCTTCTACAAGCACTTCATACACCTTGCCCTCGCAGTGGCGATTGCACTCTGCGCTAAGCTCGTTCTGCAAGGCTATGAGTTCGTTCAGACGGCGTATCTTCACATCTTCTGGCACGTCATCGGCAAAATGGCGGGCGGCGAAAGTGCCAGGGCGCTCGCTATATTTAAACATAAACGCGCTATCGTAACCACATTCGCGCATCAGCGAAAGACTTTGTGCGTGGTCGTCCTCAGTTTCGCCACAATAGCCAGCGAAGATATCCGTACTCAATCCGCAGTCGGGCACAATGCGACGTATCGCCTCAACACGCGAAAGATACCATTCGCGCGTATATTTCCTGTTCATGCGCTCTAAAACAGCATTGGAACCGCTCTGCACAGGCAGGTGGATGTGGCGGCACACGTTTGGTTCCTCAGCAATGACGCGTAAAGTCTCGTCGCTCATGTCCTTCGGGTGCGAGGTTGTGAAACGTATGCGCATCTCAGGCACTTCACGAGCCACAAGTCGCAAGAGTGTGGCGAAATCCACCGATGCACCATCGACTCCTGCTCTATAACTGTTCACGTTCTGCCCGAGTAAGGTTAGTTCCTTATATCCTTTGTCGCATAGGTCGCGAGCTTCTGCAAGGATACTTTCCACGTCGCGACTGCGCTCACGTCCTCGTGTGTATGGAACGATGCAATAGTGGCAGAAATTATTGCAGCCGCGCATGATGCTTATGTATCCACTCAGGCGATTGCCTCCGATGCGCGAAGGCACAACACCACGATACGTCTCCGTCGTGGAAAGCTCCACGTCGATGGCCTTCTGTCCTGCCTCAACCTGTAGTATCAAGTCTGGGAGACTGAGATATGCATCGGGACCTGCCACGAGGTCCACGCCGTGTTCTTTCAAAAGCCCCTCTTTAACGCGTTCCGCCATACAACCGAGTACGCCAATAATCAAAGTCCCTCTTCCATCTCCCCTTTTCTTCCTCATCGCACAAAGTTGCTGCAAACGATGGATAATTTTTTGTTCGGCATTGTCGCGAACGGAGCAGGTATTCAGGAATACCGCATCGGCTTCGTTGATTTCTTCTGTGGGTTCATAGCCCGCCATCTTCATAACGCTGGCAACAACCTCAGAGTCTGCCACGTTCATCTGGCAGCCATATGTTTCTATATAAAGATGCTTCATTCCGCAGAACTCTCTACATTAGCATAGCAGGCACGACAAAGCGGTTCGTACTCATCCTTTTCGCCAAGAAGAACTTGCTTGTCACTTTTCACGATGCGGTGGCTTACGTACGCCAGTGCTCCACACTTTACGCAGATGGCATGTACTTTTGTCACCTCTTCTGCAACCGCAAGAAGGGCTGGCATAGGTCCGAAGGGTTTTCCCTTGAAATCCATGTCGAGTCCCGCTACTATTACACGTTTACCCGCCAAAG
>ONWB01000048.1 GCA_900321445.1 uncultured Prevotellaceae bacterium
GAGTTCATCGAGGGAGTAGGGCAGCGAGTAGCCTGCGGAGTCGCGCATTTCCCATTCGCTGCTGTGTTCGCGCACGTGTTCGCTGCGATAGTTGAAGCCAGCCATGAGAGTGTGGCTGCCCTCGGCACTGCCGTTTCGCGAGAGGCGTGTGCGGAAGCGCAGGCCTATGTTGCTGACGTCGGCACTGAGGCGATTGCGTGCGTGCTCCATGTATGTGCCCACGCCGAGTTGCTCCTGCGTGGTAGCCTCGTTGAGCCAGTATTCGCCCTGTATGTCGTAGGCTTCGCGCTCCTGCGTGGAGAAAGTGGAGTATTGCAGTGCGAGGTATGTCTCGGGGTTGAAGTGGTGGGTGAGAGTGGCGGCTCCGAATAGTGTACGGAACTTGTCGCGCTCCTGTCCGTCGAAATACACCTTGAAGCGCTTTGCGTCCATCATCGTGCCGAATGCTGTCTCGCGGTCGTATGGGCGGAAGTTGTAGTGGTTGTCGGAGTAGTTGCCGAGCAGGTCGAAACTCCACCGCTTCGAGGGGTGCCAGGAGAAGAATGCCTGGTAGTCGAGGAAGTTTGGCGAGTATTCGCCGTGGGTGTCTGTCGTGCCAAGCAGGTGGCGCGTGGTCTTGTACCTGACGCTTGTCATGAGGCTCAGGTGCTTGTTGCCGAGTCCGAGGTATCCTCCTGCGCCCAGCATGCTTGCGTATGCGCGTCCCTCAGCGTGGTCGGGGGTTTTGTAGGTAATGTCGAGTACGCTCGACATCTTGTCGCCATAGCGAGCCTCGAAGCCTCCGCTGCTGAATGTTATGCGCTCCACCATGTCGGGGTTGATGATGGAGAGTCCCTCTTGGTTTCCAGAGCGCACGAGCATGGGGCGATATACCTCGAGGCCGTTGATATATACGACGTTCTCGTCGAAACTGCCACCTCGCACGTTGTACTGCGAGGAGAGTTCGTTATGTGTCGATACGCCAGCCTGCGCCTGTATTACCTCCTCGACGCCGTTGCCTGTCGTGCTGGGCATGGTGGCAACGTCGGCCATGCTGATGTTCTGCTGTGTGGTGGTCTGTATGCTTTGTCCCACGACGGTGGCTTCGGCAACGGAGGTCTCCATTGTGGGCAGTACGACGTCGAGCATGATGGAGTCGCCCTGTACGCCGCGCAGGAGTCGGCGGCGCGGGGTGTAGCCTATCTGCGAGTACAGGAGGAGTATGCTGTCGCGGCGTTCGCAGAAGAGGGCGTATTTTCCTTTTAGGTCTGTGGCGGTGATGATGCTCGTGCCTTGAATGCGGACGCTCGCCAACTCCACGGGGTCGCCCTGCTGGTCGCGTACGGTGCCGAATATCTTTACGCGCTGCGCCCAGCCCGAGGCTGTGCCCAGCACGAGAAGCATGAGGGAAAGTATGTGGCGGAGATTTCGCATAGTCATAGTTATAAACGTACTGGCTCGCGTTTTATTGTGACATTAACCGTTAACCAATAACCGTTAACCAATAACCGTTAACCAATAACCGTTATCCACCACCGCGCTTCGGCTATTGTTTATTGCTCCACGTCTGCGAGATGCCTTGTTCGCGATGCAGAAGGCGCACTTCTATGCCGAACTTGCTATGTATGTGCTCTGCAAGGTGTTGGGCGGAATACACAGAGCGATGCTGTCCGCCAGTACATCCGAATGAGAACATTAGCGACGTGAAGCCACGGTCTATGTATCGCTGTACGTGGAAGTCGGCAAGGCGATATACATTGTCGAGGAAGGGGAGTATCTCGCCGTCGTGTTCGAGGAATTCTATTACGGGTGCGTCGAGGCCCGTCAGCGTCTTGTACTCGTCGTAGCGCCCTGGGTTGTGCGGCGCGCGGCAGTCGAACACGTAGCCTCCACCATTGCCACTTTCGTCCTCGGGGATGCCTTTCTTGTAGGAGAAGGAGAATATGCGTACGACGAGCGGAGATTTGTTTCCAGGCGTCTTGTCGGGCTTGCTTGCCACCAACTGCGCCGCTTTCGTGAGTTCTTCAAGGCAGTGCCTCAGTTCGGGGTACGGGTCGGCAATGCCTGTGGGGAGAATATCGCGCAAGTTCTGAAGCGCCATTGGTATGCTTTGCAGGAAATGAGGCTTGCGCTCGAACTTTCCGCGTAGGCCGTATGCTCCAAGCACTTGCAGAAGGCGGAAGAGCACAAAGCGGTCCAGCGTGGCGCGGAAGACGTCGCGCTGGACTTGTAGGCGCAGGGTCTGCAGGGAGTCGAGATAGTCGGCAATGAGTTTTTCGCGCAGTTGCGATGGGTAGCGTGCGGATGCTTGCCACAGGAAACTGGCTACATCGTAGTGTACGGGGCCGATGCGCCCACTTTGGAAGTCGATGAAGTAGGGAGTCGTGCCATTCTTCAGCATCACGTTGCGAGCCTGGAAGTCGCGATAGAGGAAGCCGTCGCCTCCTGAAGCCTCGCTGCACGGGGCGGTAAGGTCTGCGGCAAGGTGCTCGAGGTCGTCCTGAAGCATCACCTCGTTGAAGTCCACCGTCGTAGTGCGTAGGAAGCAGTATTTGAAGTAATTGAGGTCGAAGAGTACTGTGCGCGTGTCGAAATGTGTAGGCGGAAGGAGTTTCTCCTCCTGCAATCCTTCGAAGCCAAGCACTTGGAAGCGCGGGAGTTCGCGTATGGTGCGGCTGAGGAGTGCCACCTGCGCATCGTCGTACTTGCCTCCTGCTTCACGTCCTGTGCGCAGGGCGTCGAAGAGGCTCTCGCTGCCCAGGTCTGTCTGGAGATAGCGCATGCCGTCCTGGCTTTGGGCAATCACCATAGGCACGTTCAGGCCGAGGCGCAGGAAGTGGGCGGACAGGTATGCAAATGCTTGGTTTTCGGCTGCCGAGGTGCCAATACATCCAATGACGCTGTCCCGTATGTGGTCGGCTTCCAGGCGAACATACTGCCTGTTGCTCCCCGCTGCCGTGAGTGTCGTGGCAGTGGTGTGCTCTGCGCCGAATGTGTGGCGGTATAGTGCTTTGAGTTCTTCCATAATATAATAATGTGTGGCGTGGGGCTCAGCGTTTCGTGATGCGGTTCTGGTACCATATTCCCCACACCTTCTTGCGTATTGCGAGGGCGTTGAGTAGCGAAACGAGCACGCATATCGCGCATCCCACGCCTACTGCGATGCTTATGCCGGCATCCTGCATCTGTGGGAACAGCAGCGAGATGACGTCCATATAGTATGAGCGGCAGAGAATGAGGAGAACTATTGCCACGAGCAGCACGCAGACGTTGAGCCCAGCGGCGAGCAGTTGGTAGGGGCGGCTTACGCGTGAGGGGCTGTAGCCTATTAGCAGAAGGTTCTCCAACTTTGTCGTGTTCTTCTGTACGAGGAGGTAGATGCTCAGCATGAGGATGTAGAAGGAGAGGGTGCTGACGAGCAGGCCTATGAGCATGACGATGCTGACGACGACGCGCAGGAAGTAGGTTGCGCGCCCAGCGTCGAGCTTGTTGTCCTCGACGTCGTAGGCATGGCTCTCCATGTATGCTGCCAGGTCGGCATCGGCAGGATTGCGCACTTCGGCAATGAGGCGCGAGGGCTGTTCCGTCCTTCCGGGTTCGAAATGCTCGTTGCTCCAGAGCATGAAACTTTCAGGCACGAGTATGGTGTTCAGGCGGTTTGAGAAGCCGAGTATGCGCCCCTTGAAATGTCCTTCGCCTTGTGAGGCATGGATGTTTATCTGCATGTCTATCATGCCCACAAGTCCGTCGGACACCTTCGGCAGTCCGCGGCTTTGTGCGAAGCCGAAGTTGTAGAGGGCGATGTATGTGCGTGGCAGGATGACGGGAACCTCCTCGCTTCCAGCCTCGTATTTCCAAGAGTCGGGGTTGATGTCCACGAATTCATCAGGCACGGATTCGAAGAAGAGGTCTGTGCGCAGTGGTGCAGCGCCATTCAGGCTCATTGCTGCAGACACGCGGTACTGCGACGACGTGAAGCCCGCAGCCCTTTTGCAGAACTCCTGGTCCTCCAGTTCGGCGCGTTCGCCCTCGTCGAAGGTTCCCGACTGCCCAGAGAGCGTGCCTGCGGTGGTCACGCGCTTGGAGAGCACGATGTAGTTTTGGTTGATGAATGCGTCGTCGGCGGTCAGTATGGGCTTGGCGTCGAGGTAGAACTGTACGCCGAGCATCACTATCCACATTCCGATGAGGTTTGCAAAGAAGAAGCCCGCAAGTTGTGGCGCGCTGATATGCTGACGGAGAAGTTTCCAGATGAGGTTCATTGCGTAGGTTCAGAGTTTGAGGGTTTTGTCGTAGGGGAGCTCCATGTGTTTTCCAATGCTCGTGATGATGAGGCCTGCTCCCTGAGCCTTCACCTCCTTCATTATCAGTTCTGCCATAGCCTGCGAGTTCACTTCGTCGAGGTGGCTGATGGGCTCGTCGGCAATGAGGAAGTCGAAGGGTTGTGCGAGGGCGCGTATTGTTGCCACTCGCTGCTGCTGCCCGAAGCTCATGCGTCCCACTTTCGCGTCCATCTTCTCGGCAATGCCCAGGGCTTCGAACCACTCTTCGAGCACGGCGTTGGACTTGTGCGCTGTGAGTTGGTTTTTAATCTGTACATTCTCCCACGCTGTCAGTTCGGGGAAGAGCCTAAGCTCCTGGAATATCATGCTGAGGCTACGTTGGCGTATCGCAGTCCATTCAGCCAAGTTCAGCGAGCGCAGGTTGCGTTCGTCGAAGGCGATGTTGCCGCTGTAGTCGTTGCGATAGCCAAGCAGATAGCTGCAGAGGGATGACTTTCCCGTTCCGCTTTGTGCTTCTATGAGGTACGTATGCCCTTTTTCAAGGCATAGGTCATGCTGCCATACCTCGCTGCGTATGTCTGTGCGATTCTCGAATACGTTTGGCAGTACGGCGCTAAGTGATATTTTTTGCATCTTTCGTCTTGCGTGTGCAAGTCATTCAATAGTAAGTTCGAAACTGCGGTCTTTCCCTGCCGCGAAGGTGATAGTCCTGAGTCCGCCCAGAATGCTTCTGAACACGTCTGCCGTTTCGTTGTCCTGCAGTGCTGTCTGCTTGAGAAGCGACGTCACGTTGAGTCGGAAGAATGACGTCTTGCCAGTGGCGAGTTCCGAAGTCGTGGACGATTCTATGGTGGGAGGCGCGAGTAGGGTGTGTTCGTCGTAGATGACGCTGCTGTCCTGCTCCACGAAGAGGCGGAAGCGTGCGTCGGCATCCTTTGGCATCTCCATCATCGTGAGGAAGAAGTCGCCGCCCCCCTTCTTGGCAATCTCGTCGCTGGGTATTGCGCGGTCGAGGCTCAGCAGCATGGTGCGGATGGTGGCGTCGCTGCGCAGGAGTTGCAGGAGTTTGTCGCCGTCGCTGTGTGCCGCCATGTATAGGACTGCCGACTCAGGTGCAAAGGGCTTCGATGGTGCCGCTATAGGCTTCGATGTCGTAGCGAGGAGCCCTTTCGTGGCCTCGTCCTCGGACGTTATCGTGCCCTGCATTGTCAGGGGCTGTCCGCAGGCTTTTGCCTTCTGCACGTCGGCAGATGCCACGATGAGCGTTTTGCGCTCGCTGCACTTCTCAGGCAGGTCGAGGCGGAAGAGCATCGAGAAGGGCGAGGGTATGGCGTCGAGGTGTGCGTAGAGTCGCACGTCGCCATCGAGGTTCTCGAGGAGTTCTGCATGTTCGGAGTTGCGGAAGCTTTCGCGCCGTCCCGCCTTGAAGATTTTGCTTCCCAGCTGTCGCAGTTTGTCCTGCTCCTGAAGCGTTCCAGGGCCGAGGGTGAGCACGGCGTCGGAGTTCCATGCCACTATCCATCCCCTCTTGAGCCATGCCCACGAAAGCTGGTCGCTGCGTTGGAGTATCGAGGCTTCGTTGTGCTGCGAGAGCCTAAGTATTTGCTCGGATAGCTTGCGCCCGTCGTGGACTGGTGCGCTGACGCCGAAGTATCCGCTGGGAGTGATGAAAACGTACACGTCCTGCGTCTCGTCGAGACCTTCAGGGCGAAATCCCACCTGTTCGGCAAGGAAAGTCCCCAGCGAGCCTCCGCCAGCAAGCAGGGCGGCAGGTTTCAATTGTATGACGGCTCGCGACTCGCCAGGCACGAGGTCGGCATAGTCCTTGGGTGCGAACATCCAGAAGTATAGTCCTACGACGATGCCTGCAAGGAGCAGGAATGGCCATGATGCGTGGAGCAGGCGTAGTAGTTCGCTGCGCTTTGTGCGTTCCTTTTCAGGGTGTTGCGGTGTGCGCGTAGCATCTTTATCGTTTGTGTTCATGGTATATGTGTTTTTCTTAGGTACATCATGTGGACGGCGCAGAGTGCTGCGGTCTCTGTGCGCAGTCGGCTTTTGCCAAGTGTGGCTGGCTGGAATCCGAGGCTTATGGCGCGTCGCACCTCGTCGATGCTGAAGTCGCCTTCGGGGCCTATCAGCACCTGTGCCGCGCCCTCGGGGTTGAGGGCTGTTATCAGGGGTACGGCAGGCATGCCGGCATCCTCGTCGCTATAACAGTGGCAGATGAAGCGCTGTCCCTGGAAGGGTGTGCGTATGAAGTCGTCGAACTTCGTCATGCCTTCAAGCGCGGGCTTGTATGCCTTGTGGCTCTGCTTCATCGCGCTGACGAGTATTTTTTCTATACGCTCAGTCTTCACTACGCGCCGCTCGGAGTTTGTACATTCAAGCAGCGTCAGCGTATCCATGCCTATCTCGGTGGCTTTCTCTGCGAGCCATTCTATGCGGTCGATGTTCTTCGTCGGAGCCACGGCAACCTGTATGTGTCCCTGCCAGATGCGCTCCTGCCTTCTCGTGGCTTTTACCTCCATGCGGCAGCGTTTTTGCGTAGCCTCCGTGAGGATGCAGTCGTAGAGGTTTCCGCGGCCGTCGGTGGCGCATATATCGTCGCCCTCTCGCAGTCGTAGGACGCGCACTGCGTGGATGGCCTCGTCGGGAGGCAGTTGTGTGTCCTCCGGCAGGTCGGGAGCATAGAATATGTGGTACTCTTTCATACCTTCTTTTTTCCTACTTTGAAGGTTTTTTTGCGATATTATGCGCAAAAATACGAAGCGAAGTGCGAAGAAAAAAGATTTTTCGTTACTTTTGCGCAAAATTTTTTAATGATGAAGTATTTTATCCGCATCTTCAGCATGCTGCTGTTCTGCGCCGTTTCGCTTTCTTGTGGCGACGACGACGAATTTACGAATGGCCGCGAGTTTGTCGTCGATGGCGATGTTCTGCCGTCGTTTGTCGTTGAAACTCTTTCAGGCGAGAGCGTCAGCAGCGAGTCGCTCAGCGAGCGCCCTTGCGTGCTGGTGTTCTTCCACACGGGGTGTGGCGACTGCCGCCGTGAACTGCCCGTCATCAACGATTTGTACGAGGAGTTTTCCTCAGAGGTGAATTTCCTTTGCATCGCGCGCCAGCAGGGTGCCGACGAGGTTGGCAGCTATTGGGAGGAGGCGAAGCTCTCGCTGCCCGTTGCTCCGCAGGAAACTCGCACCATCTACAACCTCTTTGCCGAGCGCGGCATTCCGCGTGTATATGTCTGCGAGTCAGGCGGACGCATATCTGCGAGGTTCACAGAGCGCGTGGGCAAGAAGAAGCTCCGCAAGGCGATTGAGGGTGTCCTCAATAGATAGGAATCAGAGACCTCTGAGACCTCAGAGAACTCTAAATACTCCGAAAAATAACAATAAGATAATAATATAATAATGTCAGAGAAATTCAAACTTCAGTTGCGCCTCGTCGCCATGAACTATCTGCAGTTTGCAGCGTGGGGTGCTTACTTGACGTCGATGGGTGCCTACCTGTTTACCTCTGGGCATGGCGACATCATTGGTTGGTTCTACTCCGTTCAGGGCATCGTGTCTATCTTCATGCCCGCCATCATCGGCATGATTGCCGACCGTTGGGTTCGTGCAGAGAGAATGTTGGGTTTGTGTCACCTGATAGCGGGCGTGTTCATGCTTGCGGCAGGTATCTATGGTGTGGAGAACGGCCAGAATACCAACGAGTGGGTGCTGTTCTCGCTATATGCCGTCAGCGTAGGGTTCTACATGCCCACGCTTGCCCTGAGCAACAGCGTTGCCTTTACGGCACTGGAGAAGGCGGGGCTCGATACGGTGAAGGACTTCCCGCCTATCCGCGTCTTCGGCACCATTGGTTTCATCTGCACGATGCTCCTCGTGAATTTCATGCAGCACAATGGCGTGTCCGTGCAGCTTACGCCTATGCAGTTCGTCATATCGGGCATTATCAGCCTCGTCCTGGCCTTTTATGCTCCCACGCTGCCCGCATGCCCCGTCAAGCCTAAGGGCGACACGAAGTCCTTTGCCGAGGCTTTCGGCCTGGATGCCTTCTCGCTCTTTAAGAATAAGCGCATGGCCATCTTCTTCGTATTCAGCTTCCTGCTGGGCTTGCAGCTCCAGGTGTCCAACGGCTTCGGCAACGGCTATATCAGCAGCTTCGCACGCCTGGATGGCTTTACCGACGTGTATTTTGCGAAGAATGCAAACCTCCTTATCTCGCTCTCGCAACTTAGCGAGACGTGCTGTATCCTGCTGATACCCTTCTTTATGAAGCGCTTCGGCATCAAGCGCGTCATGCTGATAGCGATGGGCGCATGGGTGTTCCGCTTCGGACTCTTCGGACTCGGCACGCCCGCCTTCCCCAGTGTCCTGCTCTTCGTGCTTTCGTGCATCGTCTATGGCGTTGCCTTCGACTTCTTCAACATCAGCGGCGCGCTGTTCGTAAACCAGAACGTCGATGAGAGCATGCGAAGTAGTGCGCAGGGCCTATTCATGCTGATGACGAACGGACTCGGAGCCTTCCTCGGCTCGCTTGGAGCACAGGCCATCGTCACCCACTTCGTGCCACGCCTGCCCTTCCCCAGCGAGGTTCCCGTCGTCTCTGGCGAGCTTGCCACGCAGTTTGTCGATGGCTGGCACACGACGTGGCTCATCTTCGCAGCCTACGGCCTTGCCGTGTTCATCCTCTTCTGGCTCATCTTCCGTGAAAAGAAGGCTGAGAAGAAACTGTAAACCATACATAGACCCATGAAGAAAATACCCCTTTTCGCAGGCATGCTGGCTCTTGTCGCGTCCTGCGTGTCGCCAAAATCAGATAACGGCACGATGAGCAACGAACGCCTCACATACTTCTTCTACGACCACCACAACTCCATGCGCATCTACAACGCCGAGAAGTACAACGTACGCATCCTCGAGGACGGCCGCGTACACGTCGTCATCGACGAGGGATGCCCGCAGGAGAAGGAATTCTACCTCAACGACTCCACCATCCTCGACGACCTCCTCGGCTTCGTCAAGACCTACAAGATGGACAAGTACAAGGAAGACTACGAGCCCCGCATGCAAATCCACGACGGCGACTCATGGCGTCTCAGCTACAAGTACGACTCCGGGCGCAGCAAGAGCTCCAGCGGCTACATGGCATGGCCCGACAACTACAACGACATGCGCCACGCCCTCGGCGAATACTTCCGCACATGGCGCCAGCGCGAGGACGGAGCACTGCGCATGGACTACTTCCGCTTCACGGGACAGAACGCCCACGGCCTCGACATCGAGTACATCCTCGAACGCGGGGAGAACGAGACCATCGTCACCGTCAGGAACACGGAAAAAGGCGTTAAGAAAACGTTCAAGGTAGGCAGCGAGGTTCTCGACGAGTTCCAGCAGCGTGCAAACATGGCGCAGCTCAAGAACAAATCCTACGACTACATCCCGCCAGCCGAGGACGACGCCACCCGCTGCACCTACTTCGTGCGATACAACACTGGCGACAGCATAAGCGGCAACACCGGCTACAAACAGTACCCCGGCAACAAGGAAAGCACCATCCTCGAATTCTTCAACCGCTTGATTGAGGGAGAGGGAAAGTAACGAGCCGCGCCCGACAAAGGGTAGGGACAAATTGTCAGCCCCCCCCTCCTTACAAACCGCCTGAAGGCATAGAATAGGCAGGAGCCACGAGCCCCTGCCTATTTCTTTTTCTTTGTAACTTTCCCTATCGGCTACATGCAGCACCGCTACAAGTCGGAGTCGGCGGCATGGGCGGTATTGTGTCAGGACGCTACGCCCGGAGCGGGCTCTTTTCTTAGTGGCTTAGTGGCTTAAGATTTCCTATTCTACCCTGGCTAATTCATTATTTTCTATTATACCCTCAATTTTTCCTTTTTTTTAGTGCCACTATGCCACGAAAGGAAGAATGAATAACATAAAGTATTAAGACACAACACAATACAAGCGTTTATTCTACGTGGTGTTACGGTGGCTTTTCCGTGGCATAACACGATACGCCTCTCTTTGTGCCACGAAAAAAAGCACCTTTCCCCACAAACGCGAGTGCCCGAAAACCCAACAAAACCGCAAAAACTTCCGAGAAAATAGGGAAAACTTCCCGCGAAACCGCAGAAAAATCCCGCGAAACCGGCTTAGGGTATGGAAACAATTCGTAATTTTGCGCGAGATTACTGAATGTGACCATAGACACCCGAACAGTATGGAAGACAAGGATTTTCTGAGGCAGGACAACAATTACCGGACGCTGAAGGCGTTCCAGAAGGCAGAGTGTATATATGACGTGACGTTCTATTTCGCCCACAGGTTCCTGAAGGCGGGCGACAGGACGATAGACCAGATGGTTCAGGCTGCGCGTTCGGGGAAGCAGAACCTGGCGGAGGGGAACATTGACGGTGTTACCTCGCGCGAGATGGAGCTGAAGCTGACGAACGTGAACCGCGCGTCGCTTCACGAACTGCTCCTCGACTACGAGGACTACCTGCGTGTCAGGGGGCTTGAGCAATGGGCATACGACGACCCGCGCTGTGTACAGACGCGCGCGTTCTGCAAGGCGCACCTGGACTCCGCCGTGTATCGCGAGAAGATTCAGGAGCGCTCTGACGAGACCATAGCGAACATCGCCATCACGCTCATCCACCAGTGCGACGTGCTCATACGCGGACTGATAGAGTGGCAGAAGCGCGATTTCCGGGAAAAGGGCGGCATCAAGGAGGAAATGTACCGCGCCCGCAAGGAATGGCAGAAGCGCAATGGTGCCTATGGGGCGATTCCGTATGGGGTTAATGGGTCGAATGGGGTTAATGGGGTTAATGGGGCGAATGGGTCTAATGGGCAATCATAGGCGGCGCCCATTCTGTTCGCTCTGTTCACTCTGTTCGCTCTGCCCACTCAACCCATTAAGCCCATTAGACCCATTCAGCCCATTCAGCCCACTTTAACAAAAAATCAAATAAATTTGCGATAACTTTCTGAAAATAAATGCGTTTACGCTTGCACGTTCCAAAAGTTTTTCGTACCTTTGTAGTGTCTTAAAAGTCATGTGCTGGCAGGTGGGATGGCATACAGGCGGCCGCAGCCAAAAGGCCTGCAAAACATGTTGACAAAAGACGCAACACCCAATTCATTAACCCGGATGCCCCGCAAGGGGCTCCACAAAACCTTTACAAACTATGATACCTTACAAGGTAATCCCCCGCAAGTCCCCAAAGGACCGCTCGATCAAGTACTATGGCGTGCAGCACACGCGCCAGATGAGTGAACAGGATTTCGTCGAGCGCATCGTGCAGAAGAACACCGTCACCCGC
>ONWB01000013.1 GCA_900321445.1 uncultured Prevotellaceae bacterium
ATCGACGCCGACACAGGCACAGAAACGTTATACGGTGACGAAATCGACATTGAGGACATCGTATGGTACGGCGAAGTGCAAAGCGTTGGTGCTATGGCCGCCGAAGTCGGCGTAGCACAGCACGAGCCTATGGCGCAGCTTGCTGAAGTCGTGGAACAAACCATAAAGCAGGGCCGACGCGTACACTTCCTGCCACCCTACCGCCACGATACGCAAATACAACTGATGGACCTGCTCCATATACACCCCTCACGCCAGCGCGAAGCTGCAAGCCTGGAACTTATCAAAGCTGTTGTGGAACTGCGCAGCGTAAAGAGCGAGGAGGAAATAGCCGAGCTCGAACGCGCCTCCGCAATAGGATACAAGATGCACACGCGTGCGATGCAAATTTGTCGCCCAGGTGTTACGGAACAGGAGATTAGCGGCGAGATTCTGGGCATCGCATCCGCATACGGTGCCATTACGTCGTTCCAAAGCATAGTATCGCAGCACGGAGAAATAATGCACGGATACCCAAGCCCCAGTCCGCTTGAGGAAGGACGGCTACTCCTCTGCGACTGTGGCGCAGAAACCAATGAGCACTACTGTTCCGACCACACGCGAACAACACCCGTCAGCGGACGCTTTACGCAGAAGCAGCGCGAAATCTACGACATCGTCGTCGATTGCCACGACTTAGCATTGACGATGGCGAAGCCTGGCGTGCGCTATTGGGACGTACACTTCGGCGTTTGCCGACTCATGACAGAACGTCTGAAGGAACTGGGACTAATGCGCGGAGACACTGAAGAAGCTGTACGCGCAGGAGCACACGCCCTTTTCCTCCCACACGGACTTGGCCACATGATGGGTATGGACGTACACGATATGGAGGGCCTCGGACAGATATACGTAGGCTTCGACGAGGAGACACGCCCCAACCTCACACAATTTGGAACAAATGCCCTGCGCATGGGGCGTCGCCTGCAAGAGGGTTTCGTTGTTACCGACGAACCCGGCATCTACTTCATCCCACAACTCATCGACCTTTGGCGCAAGGAAGGTACAAACGCCGAATTCCTATGCTTCGACAAGATTGAGCAGTACAAGGACTTTGGCGGCATACGTATCGAGGATGACGTGCTCGTCACAGCAAATGGATGCCGCTTCCTCGGCAAGGACCGCATCCCCTACCACGCAAAAGAAGTCGAGGAATTCCTCGCAAAGAGATAAATCATCAAAACTTAATAAATCCCTTATGAAAAAACTCATTCTTGCTGCTTTTGCAGCCCTCTCACTCACTGCGTTCGCACAGGAAGGCGCAAAGAAATTCACCGTCGTGAAGGAAAATCCCATCACCAGCATTAAGGACCAGCACCGTAGCGGTACATGTTGGTGCTATAGCGGACTCAGCTTCTTTGAAGCCGAACTCCTCCGCATGGGCAAGGGCGACTTCGACCTTTGCGAGAGCTTCGTGGTGGAGCACACCTACATGGATCGCGCAGACCGCGCTGTGCGCACACATGGCGACGTGAGCTACGCCAACGGTGGCTCCTTCTACGACGTTCTCTATGCTCTGAAGAAGTATGGCATCGTTCCCGAAGGCACAATGCCATTCCCTGGTAGCCTCTATGGCGACAGCCTCTTCAACTTCCAGGAGCTCGACCCCATCATGAATGGTTTCGTAAAGAGTATTGCGAAAAGCGAAGCGAAGAAGATTCCCCTCACATGGAAGAAAGAATTTGCCATGATTCTTGCCGACTACTTTGGCGAATATCCTACCACATTCGAATATGAAGGCAAGACATACACGCCGCAGAGTTTCCGCGACATGCTCGGCCTGGACCTCAACGACTACGTGAGCCTCACGAGCTACACGCACGAGCCATTCTACGAAAGTTTCATCCTGGAGATTCAGGACAACTGGCGCTGGGCAAGCAGCTATAACCTCCCGCTTGACGAATTCATGGAGGTCATGGAAAGCGCCGTTCGCAACGGCTACTGCTTCGCATGGGGTGCCGACGTGAGCGAGAAGGGCTTCAGCCGCAATGGCATCGCCACCGTACCTGCCAAGGAATACAAGAACGACATGGCAGGTAGCGACGCCGCACGCTGGACGGGCACCAACGGCAAGGAAGTGCGCCAAGCCGACTCCAAGGACGAAGCCGTCATCACACAGGAAATGCGCCAGCGCGGCTACGACAACTGGGAAACAACGGACGACCACGGTATGGTCATCTATGGTATCGCAAAGGACGAGAACGGCAAAGAGTACTTCATGGTGAAGAACTCATGGGGTGAGTACGGCACCTACAAGGGCATCTTCTACGCCTCCAAGGCATACGTAGCCTACAAGACGATGAACATCCTCATCAACAAGCAGGCTATCCCCAAGAATATCCGCAAGAAACTCGGCATCTAATCTTCCGTACATTCGGACTGGAAAAGGGTGAAAAGGAACCATCTAACTACAGTGCTCTGCTTCCTGCTGAGCGCCATCGTCGTTACGGCACTACTGCCGCGACAAAGTAAATTTGTGTTTGAATACGAAGCGGGTCGCCCGTGGAAGTACGCACCACTTATAGCCCCCTTCGACTTCCCCATCAGCAAGACGGAAGCGCAGGTACAGGCTGAAAAGGACAGCGCACTGGCGGCCTTTTCACCCTTCTTCAACCGCATACCCGACGCTGGCGAGCAACAGGTAGAAAGCTTCCTGCGCGACTACGCATCAGGAGTCCTGAAGAACGTAAGCCTCGCTTGTGCACGCTATGTCGAAGGCGGCCTGCGGCGCGTTTATGAGACAGGTGTCATCTCAGCTGAAGCATCTGCAGAATTGTCACAGCGCGGCAGCACGAGCGTGCGCCTTGTCGAGGAGCAGGAAGCTACCACCGTCAGCATAAGCGGGTTGTACTCGACACGCTCCGCATACGAAGCCATAACGCATCCCGACGATGCCGCCGTGCCTCACGACATGCTGCAACGCTGCAACGTGCAGGACTATCTCACGCCAAACATCGTTTACGATGCAGCGCGCACAGAGCAGGCCGAAGAGGACCTCATGGCTTCCGTGTCGGCGAATAGCGGGATGGTTGTGACAGGACAGCGCATTATCGACCGCGGAGAAATAGTCACGCACGACCAGAAGCAGATCCTGGACTCCTTCCTACAGGAGAACGAGCGCATGAGCATCTCAGGCTGGGACTACTGGCGGCAGGTGGGAGGTCAGGCGCTTTTCGTCATGCTTGTCCTGATGTTACTGCCGCTATATCTGCGCACGTTTCGCCGCGACTACTTCGAGACGCCAAGAAACGTCGTGCTCTTCTTCACACTCATCGTGCTCTTCCCCATACTTACCAGCCTGATGGTGCGTGCCAACTTCTTCAGCATCTACATCCTACCTTTCGCAATCGTGCCATTGTTCGTGCGCATCTTCTTCGACTCGCGCACAGCAACCATCATCCTGCTCATCATGCTCATGCTTACGTCGATGGGGCTTCGCAACCCGCACGAGTTCTTGGCACTCGAGCTGGCAATGGGCATAGCCGCCGTATATGGCATGAAGGAACTCACGGAGCGCGCGCAGCTGTTCCGCGTAGCACTGATAGTCGCCGCCTTCGGCCTGCTATTCCAGTTCGCCTACGACATCTCGCAAGGTATAGCGTTGGAAAACCTCGACCGCTCGCGCTACATCTACATCCTCGTAAGCAGCGTGCTGCTGCTCTTCGCCTATCCCCTTCTCTACCTTTTTGAGCGCGTGTTCGGCTTTACCAGCAGCGTGACGCTCGTGGAACTCTCCAATATCAACAACCGCCTCATGCGCCGACTCTCAAAAGAGGCACAGGGCACCTTCAACCACTCCACGCAGGTGGGGAACCTCGCGGCAGAGGTCGCAGACGCCATCGGCGGGCAGCCGCAGCTGGTGCGTACCGCAGCGCTGTACCACGACATCGGCAAGATTCTGAATCCAGCCTTCTTCACAGAGAACCAGAGCGGCGTGAACCCTCACGACGATTTGAAGGAGAAAGACGGAGTGTCGCCCGAGGAACAAAGTGCACAAATCATAATCAACCACGTCACCGAAGGTCTGCGACTGGCAGAGAAGTTCCACCTCCCCAAGCTTCTGCGCGAATTCATCTCAACGCACCACGGCCGTAGCCAGGTGAAGTACTTCTTCGTACAGTGGCAAAAGAACCACCCTGACGCAGAGCCACCCCTGGAGCGCTTCACATACCCCGGCCCCAACCCCTACACCAAGGAACAGGCAATCCTGATGATGTGCGACGCAGTGGAAGCCTCCTCGCGCAGCCTAACCGAGCATACCGAGGAAAGCATCTCGGCACTCGTAAACCGCATCATCGACGGACAGGAGCAGGCGGGCTATTTTCGCGAGTGCCCCATCACCTATCGCGACCTGCAGGAAGCGAAGCGCGTACTCATCGAAAGCCTGAAGACAGTTTACCATACGCGCATAGCATATCCCGAACTATAAGAAAACAAGGATGAAAGTCATAAACCTCGGAGCCGCGGACTCCATCATAAACCGCTACATGTCGCAACTCCGCGACAGCACATACCAGCAGAACCGCACACTATTCCGCCAAAACCTTACGCGCATAGCCCACGCCATGGCATACGAGATTTCGCGCCACCTCAGCTACACACCCCATCAGGTCGCAACACCCCTCGGTACCAGCGAAGTACGCCTGCCCGAGGACCGCATCGTCATCGGCACAGTGCTACGCGCAGGGCTCGCCTTCCACCAAGGGTTCCTCGACGTCTTCGACGGTGCTGACTCCGCATTCGTGGCAGCCTATCGCGAAGAGGACGACGGAGGCGAGCTTACCATACGTCTCGAATACATGGCAGCCCCGCACCTTGACGGCTCCACCTTCCTGCTCGTAGACCCCATGCTCGCCACGGGCGGCAGCCTCGAACTGGCATACAAAGCCTTTCTCGGCGCAGGATGCCCCGAAAAGCTGCACATCTGCGTCGTAATCGCATCTGAAGAGGGTGTCGAGCGCCTGCAGCGCGCCTTCCCTGGCGACAACGTCACCCTCTGGACGGCAGCCATCGACCCCGTACTAAACAACGACGCCTACATCGTACCCGGCTTGGGCGATGCAGGCGACTTGTCGTTCGGTCCGAAAATAAAACAGAGCTAAAACCTCCCCGGAGGCGGGAAACCGCCAGGACGACCCCAACCACCTTGGCGGTCGCGGTTCCAGCCGTTGCCGCGGTCGCGTTGCGGACGCACAAAGATTTTCACCATCTGCGAGGGCAGGAGTTTTTCACGGAAGCGAGGATAATAGTCGCGCTTCAGCTTAAGCTCCTTCTCTGTACGATCAAAAGAACCCAAGATAAGCTTTTCGGCATCCTCGTCGGAAAGCTTTTTCATGTCCTTTTCACTCATTTGGCCGGGTTCGTCAGTTTCAGAGCCGCCCCGGCGACGCTCTGGGCGAGGCATATCGCGACGCGCCTCTTCACGAATACGGTTAAGTTCTGTGCGATACTCAACGTAAAGATTGCTAAACCACAGAGTTGTGGGGTCGTCGAGCTCAAGCTCCTTAGCAATGTCCACAGCCTCGCGCTCCATCTGGCGCTGGCGTCGCTGAGGGTCGTCGTTGCGACCCTGCGCGATGGCGAAACCCGTTCCGAGCAATGCGCAGAGGAGAAGGGAGAATACTTTTCGTCTCATGTTTAATTAATGGTTATAGTTATATATAAGTAGAACTTTTCGCGCGTGCGTACATATAATAAGATGTGTCTAAGGGCGAAAAGTTTAATCGAAATGCGCTTTTCTTTCAAAAAAACAGGAAAAACTCGGAAACTTTTCGCAAAATGTTGTACTTTTGCAATTTAAAACCCGAAAATTTATTGTTTAACTATTTATTAATATCGTACGCGTATGAAAAGATTTACACTAATCTTTGTAGCGACTCTGATGGCCCTGTTTACATGGGCACAGAATCCGCTTGCGCGCTCTGCTTCCCCGCTGCGTTCTGAACTGAAGACGCAGATGCTGGAAAAGAGCGCTACGCAGAATGCAGGCCCTCTGGCAGCAAACGCGCTGCAGATGCCTGTACAGCAAGCCAAGGCCAAGGCTCCGCGCAGGGCCGAGGCTGAGGTGGTAACTCCGCCTGAAGGCGAAGTTGTTTACTACAAGTATTCAGGTACGGCCGTTGTTAATCAACAAGCCACATCCATCAACCGCACCGTGAAGGTCATCTTTGACGGCAACGATGTTTACGTTCAGGGCATGACCTACTATGTGACTGACGCATGGGTAAAGGGTACCATCGACGGCGAGACTGCCACATTCGCAACGGGTCAGTACCTCGGCGATGGCCTGGGTGTTGACCTCTACTATGTAGGCTCGGACGGTGACGCCCTTACAGACGTAGAGGCTGACTATGATGCCGAAACGGGTAATTTTACGATCAACTCCTACATCTTTGACAACGCCTATGCCGACGATTGGGGATATTATGCCTACGTTGCGCCAAGCGCTACCCTTGAAAAGATTGAGGGCGACGTAGATTTGCCCGTTGAGGTTCCTGATGGCCTTGAAACAGCTGAGTACAACGTCACAGGTATGTCCTATGACTTTGACACCAACGACGAGCTTGTTTCACAGCCCGTGTCCTTCAACGTCAAGGCAGGCTTCGTCATGACTTCTGCCACGAGTATCGACATCTACGTACAGGGGCTCTGCTCCTACCTGCCCGAAGCATGGGTAAAGGGTACGGGTACCATGGACGGCAGCAGCATTAAGGCCACACTGCCCTCTGGTCAGTTCTTCGGAACCTACGATAACTCGTACGATATGTACTTCGTAGGCCTTACGACTCCTGATGCAGAGGCCGAGGTTGTGGACGTTGTCTTCGACTTCGACATAGCCAGCACCACGCTGACGCTTGCAGAAGGCACCTACGTTGCCGTAAACGGAGCGAAGGACGAAGCCGACTGGTACACCCTCTGGAGCGACCTCGTAATCACGCCAGTTGAGGACAAGGCTGCAATGCCTGCAGACCCTGAAATCACGAAGCTGACAGAAACAGACTACGGCTACGCTGTAGAATACGTCGTTCCTACCTGCAGCACGGATGGCGAAGGCCTTATCTCCGACAAGCTCTACTTCACGCTCTACACTGAGACAGACGGCGAGGTTGAGGAACTGACGTTCACGCCCGCTACTCACAAAAAGCTCACAGAGGACATGACGGAAGTGCCCGTTAACTTCAGAGACAACTACGACTTTGAAGACGGCTACCTCTACCTGAACGACCTCTATTCCGAGGACTGGAACAAAATCGGCATCCAGAGCATATACTACGGTGGCGACGAGCGCAACGCAACTGAGATTCAGTGGCTCGTACTCAAAACCACGCCCGAAGGAGATACAACAACGGCAACGTTCGACTTCAACGCAATGGATGTTGCTACATCTTCCAACGACGGTACGGATGGCGACATCCTCGAAGCCGTCTCATTCGAAGAAGAAGACGTGACGCTGACAATTTCCCCGAAGGACGAGGAAGCCTCCACACAGAACCGTTTCTGGGCAACAAGCAATGGCCCGCAGCTGCGCGTTTACAGCGGTACGCTGACATTCGAAGTGCCTGAGGGCGCAACAATCAGCGAGATTGTTTTCAACTACAACAGCAACAAATGGGGTGCTGACAACGCTGCCGACAGCGGCGAAATCACGAACGACGCTGATGCAAAGACTGCCACATGGGCAGGCGAAGCACAGACTGTAGTAGTCTCCATCGCTGCCAACACGCAGATCAACAGCATCGACGTTACCTACACGATGGAAGGTGGCGAAACTCCTGACCCCGAAGGCTACAACTTCGGCTTCGACGACGGCACCCTGCAGGGCTGGACACTCATCGACGCTGATGGCGACGGCAACAACTGGAAGGTTTCCACGTCTATCAACACGTACGGCGGCAGCGAAGGTTGCGTTTATTCCGAGAGCTACAGCAACACAACGAAAGAAGCTCTTACTCCCGACAACTACCTCGTTTCCCCGAAGCTGAAGCTCGACGGCAGCATCGTATTCTACGCTTGCGCACAGGATGCCAGCTATCCCGAAGAGCATTTCGGCGTATTCGTATCCACGCTCGGCAATACTGACGGCAACGAATTCAAGCCTGTCGATGAATGGACGATGACGGCAACACGCACCAAGGCTCCTGCCAATGCTCGCGGTATGTTCCGCGCGCCCAACAAGACTCCTGGCGCATGGTATCGCTACGAAGTTGACCTGAGCGGCTTTGGCGGCGAAGAAGGCTACGTGGCTATCCGTCACTTCAACTGCACAGACAACTTCTACATCGTTGTTGACAACATCACGCTCGTTACTTCCTGGCTTGAACAGCCCGACTACGTGATTACCCCCGCCGAGGGCGTTGTTGAGAGCCTGCAGAGCTTCGAAATCAAGTTCAACATCGACGGCGTTGTGGTTACAGCTGACGCTCAGGCAAAGCTGACGAACAGCGACGAGTCTGTTATCCTGACCACATCCGTTCTCAATATGGAGGACAACACGCTCTCCTTCGAGTTCATGGAAGAGCTCACCGATGCTGACGAGTACACGCTGACCGTTACGGGTATCGAGACTGCAGCAGGCGAGGCTCTCGACCTCGAGTTCACCTACGTCATCGAGGCAGCCCCCGAACTGGTAGAACTGCCCGAAGGCGTTGAGACAGAAGTTTGGTCTATTGAAGGAACTTGGACAACCAATGGCGGCGAAGCCCTTAAGGTCACAACTGAGATGGCCTTCGACGGCACCGACGTTTACCTGAAGGGGCTGCCCCAGTACTTCGAGGATGCTTGGATCAAGGGTACTCTCTACGAAGATGAAGGTTACATCGTATTCCCGAGCGGACAGTTTGTAGGTGAGGACGAATCCGGCTACGAGTTCATCTGTGGTCTCGACGAGACAGGCGAACTTACGGACATCGTATTTGCATACGACGAGGCACGCGAGATGCTGTACCAGGTAACTCCGTATATCCTTGAGAACAGCGAGGCTGACGAATTCTCGCCCTTTGCATACATTACTCAGGGTCTCCTCTATCCTGGCGAGCTCAAGACGTTCGAAGGCGCTGAACTGCCCGAAGGCGTTGAGACAGCGGCTTACAACTTCACGGCAATGGAACTCACTGACGCCGAAGAGGAAGAAGAGTACGACGGCGTTCGCGGCCGCAAGGCTCCGCGCACCTCTAACGTTAAGAGCAAGGTCGCCAAGGTCGAAGACGGCGACGAATTCAACATGGAATCCTACAGCTTCCAGATTCAGGTAGGCTTCGACGGCAAGGACGTTTACTTCCAGGGCTTCACTGACGACATCTCCGACTTCTGGGTAAAGGGTACGATGAGCGAGGACGGCACAACCGTTACGATTCCCGCTAATCAGTACCTGGGTACCTATGATGTTGGCGGATATGGAATGTGGACCTACGACTACTACCTTGCAGCCGTTGACGAGGACAACAACATTGAGGACGTTGTGCTCACATACGACGCAGATGCCAACACGTTCAGCACAGACCAGATGCTTGTCCTCCACGACAAGTGGTACACGCTGGGCACTCCGTACCAGTCATTCCTTGCTGTCGATATCACGATGGTTGAGGAGATTGCTGCTACGCCTGCTGACCCCAGCATCACGAGCATGAAGATCGCAGACGCAACCTATCCGTATATCTGCCTCGACATTCCTACCATCGACACGGACGGCAACGACCTCGTCGTAGCCAAGCTCTTCTACACGGTATGGTATGAGAAGAACGGTACGGTACAGCAATTCGTCGTTACAGCAGATGAATACAGCAAGGTTGAGGAAGACATGACGGAGGTTCCCTACGTCTATGACGACGCTTACGACATCTATCGTGGTGGCGAGCGCTTCTACATCAACCCCACTGACGAAGCTGCAACATGGACGAAGATTGGTGTTCAGAGCATCTACTACGGTGGCGGCGAGTGCAACAAGTCGAACATCGTTTGGAGCGACGAACTCAATTACGACGGCATCGTAAGCATTAGCGCAAACGGCAACAACGCAGTCATCTACGACATGCAGGGACGCCGTGTCGCTAATCCTGTGAAGGGTCTCTTCATCATGAACGGCAAGAAAGTGCTTGTCAAGTAATCCTCAGGAGATTCCCTAATACAAAAATCCTCCCGCGAGAGAATCGCGGGAGGATTTATTTTTGCTCAGAGCTCTCGGAGTCCTCAGAGGTCTCAGAAACTCTCGGAGCTCTCAATCTTCCCCCTCTGCCAAGTCCTCTTCGACGACGAGGTTGTCAATGATGAACTGCTGGCGCTCCATTGTGTTCTTCCCCATGTAGTACTCCATTAGGTCGCCGGGCTTATCGCTCTTGTGCAGCGTCACCTGCTCGAGGCGCATGTCGGGGCCTACGAATCTCCGAAATTCGTCAGGCGAGATCTCTCCGAGCCCTTTGAAACGCGTTATCTCGGGGTCGGGGGCGAGCTCTGCGATGGCGGCGAGGCGCTCCTCCTCGCTATAGCAGTAGCGCGTGACATACTCGCGCTTCTTGTTTTTGGTGCGCACGCGAAACAGGGGCGTTTGCAGGATATACACATGCCCCTTCTTGACGAGGTCGGGGAAAAACTGTAGGAAGAACGTTATCATCAGTAGGCGGATGTGCATGCCATCGACATCGGCGTCGGTGGCTACGATAACCTTGTTGTAGCGCAGGCCGTCGAGTCCGTCCTCGATGTTCAGGGCTGCCTGCAAGAGGTTGAACTCCTCGTTCTCATACACTACCTTCTTCGTCAGCCCGTAGCTGTTGAGTGGCTTTCCGCGCAGCGAGAACACGGCCTGCGTGTTCACGTCGCGACTCTTCGTGATGCTTCCGCTTGCGGAGTCGCCCTCGGTGATGAAGATGGCGCTGTCCAGTCGTGGGTCACTGTCGTCCTGCTGCGTACGCCGTGGTTTGGTGGCGTCGTTGAGGTGGATGCGGCAGTCGCGAAGCTTGCGGTTGTGGAGGTTCGCCTTCTTTGCACGCTCGCGTGCGAGCTTCGTGACACCGGCGATGGCTTTGCGCTCGCGCTCGCTCTCCTGTATCTTCTGGAGTATGACGTCTGCCACGTCGAGGTGCTTGTGAAGGTAGTTGTCGACCTGCTCTTTCACGAAGTCGCCGACGAACTTGTTTACGCTGACGCCAGAGAGTGGGAAGGGGTGCCCGTCCTTGTCCTTCTCGGGCGCCATGGTGAGTGATCCGAGCTTTATCTTCGTCTGGCTTTCGAACAGAGGTTCAATGACGCGCACGGCGATGGCGGCGACGAGTCCGTTGCGCACGTCCTGCACGTCGAAGTTCTTGCCGAAATACTCCTTTATGGCCTTCGCAATGTGCTCCTTGAAGGCACTCTGGTGCGTACCGCCCTGCGTCGTGTGCTGTCCGTTGACAAAGCTGTAGTACTCCTCGCCGTACTGCGAGGTATGCGTGAATGCTATGTCGATGCCGTCGCCCTGCAGGTGCACGATGGGGTACAGTCCCGGCGCCGTCATGTTGTCGTTGAGCAGGTCCTCGAGACCGTTGCGCGAGATTATGCGGCGCCCGTTGTAGAAGATTGCCAGTCCCGTGTTCAGGTACGTATAGTTGCGCAGCATGTTCTCCACGAACTCGCCCTGGAAGCGGAACCCCGTGAACAGCGTGGGGTCTGGCTCGAAGTATATGTACGTTCCGTTCTCCTCATGCGTCGCCTCGTAGTGGTCCTCTACCAGGCGTCCGCACTCGAAAGCAGCCTCGTGCACCTGTCCATCGCGGTATGCGCGCGCCACGAACCTACGGCTCAGCGCGTTCACGGCCTTCAGTCCTACGCCATTGAGTCCTACGCTGGCGGTGAACACGGCGGTGTCGTACTTTGCTCCTGTGTTGAGTTTCGACACGGCGTCCACCAGCGAGCCGAGGGGGATACCGCGGCCGTAGTCGCGAACAGACGCTGCGCCCCCGGGCGTAATATCCACCTCAATCCTCTTGCCGAAGCCTTCGTTGAATTCGTCGATGCTGTTGTCAATAGACTCCTTCAGGAGCACGTATATGCCGTCCTCGGCATGCGAGCCATCGCCCAGTCGCCCGATATACATGCCTGGACGCGTGCGGATATGCTCCGTATCGTCCAAGTGGCGTATCTTCGACTCGTCGTAGTCTTCGCGTTGATGCATTTGTACTGTTTCCTCTGCCATATATATTAAGCGTATAGTATGTGTGTTGCCGAATGTTTGCCGCGCAAAAGTACGAAAAAATCCTGACTTACCAACCTTGTTATCTGACAATCCTTATTATCTGACGATTTGACAATTGACTATTTTACAATTTTGAGTTACCTAAATGTTCAATGCTAAATCCTCAATGGTCAATGGAACCTTCAGTGAACCTTGTAGTGCACGTCAGCCCTGAGAGATGAAGTTCCGAAGTGGCTGGGGTACGAAAAACAAGGCGAACTAATGTTCAAATTTATCTCGCCTTGCCAATCGCTCCCCAGCCTACGTGCGAACTACGTCCGCACGGGCTGACGACGGCTGCAAGGCTCAATGAACGTTAGTTCAATGGTCAATGTTCAAATTTCCGGGTACGCGCATGCCCATTGTGCGGCGGAGGTTTATCTCCACGGCAGGATGAATCCCTTCGGGACTTAGGAGCATATCTACCCCGAGAGGTCCATCGTAGGAAGTTCCGAGAAGTTGCGGGAGGACTGCCACGACTGCATCGCGCACGGCACAGAATACGTCTAGCGGCGGAGACAGGTAGGCGAGTAGTTCGTCGTGACTACCAGCGACGTTGCCTAAATACTTGCCGTCTGCACTTGTATTAAATACAGAGAGGCCTGCATAGTACGCATGCCCATCGCGATAGTCGAAGAGCATGGCGAAGTCGCGCCCGTCGGCAATATATCGTTCTATGGCTATACTGCCCTGCTCGCGCAGCACCTTCTGCGCACGATTGTACTCTCGGCCTGCGAGAGGAGCCTGCGAACGAAAAACACCTCGTCCCGAACAGCTCCAGGGGGCTTTCAGTACGGCGTCGCCATAGTCGCTGACGGTGTCGCAGGCCTCGCCGATGGTATGGCACATGCGCACTTCGCCGATGGTAGTGGGCACCATACTGCGTATACGGCGCAAAAGTTCGCACGCTGTAGCGCGAGAGCTAAGCGTGCGAAGGCGGTTAAGATATTCGATACCGGGCAATAAGCGCTCTGGGGCATTCATGCGTAGGAGGCGACGGCGCAATAGCTTGTCCCATCCCCACGGCTCTATGGCCTCAACATGCTCCCACTCGATGCGTTCGGCCCAAGAACTCAGCAAGATGTCGCCATCATGCATCCAACGACGCATGACCTCGCGCTCGCGTTCCTCGATAAGGCTTGCTGCCTTCGTCGGCGTATAATACGGAGTGTCGGCGGCAAGGGCCTCGTCGTGCCAGGGGTTGAAGACGAAGAGGCGCATAGGTATTAGGGAGTTATTCCAGAAGCTGAATGATGTAATTAGTTCAGGACCTTCCTGCCGTTACAAATGCTGACACCATGAGCTGGACGTTTCGCAAGTTTGCGTCCCTGCAGGTCGTAATACGCGCCTGTCTGCAACTCATCAGATATTTCAACATCCTTGACGCCAATAGGTATGTAGCGAGGCTGTATGCGCCACATAGCATCTGCCGACGTGGTGGTCTGAGGACGCACGTTTCCAGCGCGATTGAGTGAGATGGCGGGATAGCTTGCAGACTTGGGGTCGCGGCACACGAGCGTGCTGTTTCCACTGAGGTCGGAACTAACGCTATAGACGTAGGCATTCACCAGGCCAGCTACGGCGGGAATGTTGAGGGAGGTGGCTCCCGTACGTCCTACGTAAAGGGCAGAGCTCTTGTGCTGTATGAGCCACCCGTCGTCAGCGGCGGATAAGAATTGGAAATACTGTGTACTATCGTTCTCCGCGGACTGCACGAGCACCTTTGCAGCATCGTCCATCGACAGGTAGAAGGTGGGGTGGGCTTGGCTAACGAGGTAGTAGTCGATGCCCTCCTCTATCTCCACACGGGGAAGATTATCTGCCGTTTCGAGTACGTTGAACAGAGCATCGTCGGATGGTGCGGCATCGAACGTCGCCTTAGCCTCGTCGAGGGGGACGGTAGTCTTGCACATGCCGACAGCTGTGCCGACCTCCACAGCACCCAAACGCGATGAAAGATGATCGCGAAGGTAGGGGGCACGGGGGGACGTCGTATCGATGGAGTACTTACCGGCCGTGATGGTGTCAAGGCTCAGCTCCTTATATATAATATTGTACCCTTCGTTATATAGAGATTCTTCATAGAGGAACCCTATGCTGTCGTTTTGAAGATGTATCATCGTAGAGTAGCAAGCGTCGAGGTTCGTCACCTGCAAGCCCTTCACCCAGCCGCTGGCAAGCTTTGCGCCTGTATTGTAGTCGTCGTAGGAGGCAAGTTCCTTGTAGAAGAATCCAACCTTCTCGCGCGAGCTGCTGAGAGGAACAGACTGCAATGCCACGAAGAGCTGCTTGCCATCTGCGTTGCGCTTCGCTGGCACGACAAGAATCTCGCCATTGCAAGCATTGACGTTGGAGCTCGTCATGTTCGTAGGCATAGCGTCAGTGCTCCATGTGCCCTCGCCCTTTGCACGGTCGGAGTAGCGGAAGATGTTGAACTTTCTGCCGCCACTCTGGTTGCGGCTTGACAATAGGACGCTACCATCGGGAAGTTCCTCGACCTTTGACTCGTCAGCAGCATCCGTAGGCTTCGTACCTGTACCGCCGAGCACATGCCACGTGCGGCCGAAGTCATCGGAATAAATTACCCAGCTGGCATACTTTCTTTCGGCTGTTGAGCGCATGGGATGGGCAATGTAGAGGCGGTAGTAGTCGCCGACCTTCACATAGCGGCTCTGCATAATCTTCCCGGAGGTGAGGAAAATGCCAGCAACCTTAGCGTCGTCGGGCATCTGGCCATCGTAAAGGCCATATATCTGTTCCGTCTGAAGCGAACCCTCGTCCCATGTGAGACCGCCGTCGGTAGAGCGGAAGAATACGCAGTTCTGCGGGTTACTGCGTGTAGAGGAGAAGTAGCCGACTTTTCCAGACACACATTGAATTAGAACCTCGTCTGTTTCGCGGTCCACAACGATGCTGGGGTCACCAAAGGCTGTGCGCCACACCTCGGTGGCATGTTCGTCGCCACGTGCAAAGACGATGGTATCGCTCCATGTGCGACCGCCGTCATCGCTATACTTCAGAACTTCGTTGATTTGGTACAGGCCGTTGCGGTTGTTGTAGCCGATGTCTGTCTTACTAATGCGATAGTCACAGATGGCAAGCAGGCGACCGCTACTGAGCTGCGCGAGTCCCGGAATGCGATAGGGGACGGCGCTATTGGCATTGTCGAATACCATCGTCGTAAGACCATTTACAACTGGTTCGCCCTCACGGACGAATACACGGAAGTTCTTGACAAGGTCGTTTCCGCCAATGGTGAAGGATGTCATGCGATTGTTCACACCCGTCACGGCGAAGTGGTTTCCCTCGCTTGCAGCCACGCCGTCGGAAGCCTCAAGCGTGGTGAAGGCACCTGTGTGGTCGAAGCTGTAGGAGCCGATTATGTAGCCCTTGTCAGTAGAGAGATTATAGATGGGGCCGCTCGTAGAGTCGTAGAGTCGTGCGCCGTCGCCGTCCTCTTCAGGCATCATGTTGTTATTACCCCGACCATTCGTCAAAGTAAGGGATGCGGGAGTATTCACAGCCGAAGTGAACGTTGCCATATAGACGCTGGACGTACCAGGCTTATTAGCAAACGTGCCATAGGCGCTGCCAACATACAAGTCGGCAGCCACAGGCGTGAGTACAATCGTCGAGCCAATGTCTTTGCCATTTGTCCAGAATGCGAGCTTCTGGTCGCGATTGTTGACGGCGTAACCCGTGCTCTTCTGCATCAGGTAGATGCCTGCCTCACCAGCAATATCGCTGGAGCCTTCCATAGTCCACAGCAACTCGTAGGCGTCAGTATCCAAGCCTTCCAAAGGAAGCACAACGGGATATGCCGTACCGCCGGTAGTGCCACTCATGGTCTTAGGCGAAACGAGCACTTTCGTGGCACCCGCCTCGCGGCAGTAGATGGTGAAGCCATCGGTATTGTTACCTGAGAAGCACCAGAGCATAGCATCGGAAAAGTCCACATTCACGCGGTTAACGTCGAAGGGAGTATTGTCGCCCTTGTAAACAAGGGGATACGTGTTCGTCGTCTGCCCCTTGCCGAGGCCCATGCGATACCACACTGTGTTACCCGCAAACACTCCGTCCTTGACGGTTGTGGTTTGGATCATGTCGATCGTGCTTTTAACCTTCTTTATCGTCACAACAAAGTTTGTGGGCACGATGTTAGCCTTATCTTCAGACGAAGATACCGTGAACGAGGTCTGCATGGCCTCAACGCCATCGACTCCAATGTGGGCACTTTCGTCAGAAGCCTTGCACTCGACAGCCTCGCCGCCCTCGCTGGGCGTAACAGTCAGGTCGGCACGCGTCGTTGTGGTCGAACTGCCCTGAAAACCCGTAAAGTCGAAGCTGTAACCCGTGATGGCATATCCGTCAGGCACACTGAGTGTGAACGAGCGGATGTATAGGTGGTAAGTACCATCAGCGTCAAGCCAAATGTCGTTGTTCGTTGTCTGGAGTGTCAGGCGCGGATTCTCGTCCGTCGATTGCCACATATACTTATATGCGCTTGTGGCGTTGTTCTGCTTGTTCGTGAAAGTACCCGTCTGCTGGGAGATAGTGCGAGTGAACGTCTCCTCAGTTTGTGCCTTTGCCGAAAATGCCACAAATAGCATCATCGAAGCCGCGAGAAGTGTGTAAAAATGCTTCATAACAAGGTAATTTTTAGTTTTGAGTAAATATTTTGGTGCAAAAATAATGTCTTTTTTTGAATTTAATGTATTTTTGCAAAACATTTCAAGTACTCCTCATTTTTGGGGAGCTGCAAAAAGGAAAATATTCAAGCAAAAAAACAATCAAAATCATCATCCAAAAATCATTCTAAACAGTATGTGGTTAACTAAATCATCCATCGGACGGAAGGTAGTCATGTCCCTCTCGGGTACCGCACTCATTCTGTTCCTGACGTTCCATGCTTGCATGAACGTTGTGGCTATTTTCTCTGGCGAGGCTTACAACGCGATATGCGAGTTTCTTGGAAGCAACTGGTATGCTGTGGCTGGCACGGTGCTCCTTGTGGGGCTCATCGCCATCCACTTTATTTATGCAGTTATCCTGACGTTGCAGAACCGCAAGGCACGCGGCGCGAATCGCTATGCCGTTACCGACAAGCCTGAAAAGGTGGACTGGGCGAGCCAGAACATGTTTGTCCTCGGCATCATCATCTGCCTCGGCCTCGTGCTGCACCTCTTCAACTTCTGGTTCAACATGATGTTTGCCGAGTTTGCGAACGGCGGCTACGCTTTCGCCAACGACCTAACGGCTACGGACGGCTACGGCATGATTGCCTACACCTTTGGCGGTGCGGGCACGCTCAGCATCGTCTATTCGGTGCTCTATCTCGTATGGTTTGCTGCCATCTGGTTCCACCTCACACACGGTATGTGGAGTGCCATGCAGACTCTAGGTTTGAATGGCAAGACGTGGTTCAATCGCTGGCGCTGCATCTCCAACATCTACGTGACGCTCCTTATGCTTTGCTATGCTGCGGTAGTCATCTACTTTGCATGCTTCCACTGCTGCGGAGCTGCTTGTTAACCGTTAAAACCTAAAATTCCTGAACCATTATGGTACAATTAAATTCCCGCATACCAGAGGGTCCTATTGCTGAAAAGTGGACCAACTATAAAGCTCACCAGAAACTGGTGAACCCGAAGAACAAGCGCAAGCTCGACGTTATCATCGTAGGTACGGGTCTGGCTGGCGCGTCGGCTGCCGCA
>ONWB01000080.1 GCA_900321445.1 uncultured Prevotellaceae bacterium
TTTCCGAGGTCGCGAAGCTTGAATTCGTCGTCCTTTTCTTCGGCTTCGCCAGTTTGAGCGTCGAGCTTGCGGTCCATGAAGAAATAGACAATGAACATCATCAGGGCGATACAGAGCAGTACAACGCCGAACTTTACGGAATTGTCAACATGAATCTCGCCGCCGAGCTTTGCGAAATAAGGCGAGAAAATCATGCAAGTAGCAACACCCAGACGGGCGAGAGCCATCTCTGAGCCCATGGCGAGAGCCGTCTCACGCCCCTTGAACCACTTGACGATACCGCGGCTCACGGTAATGCCCGCCATCTCGCAGCCGCAGCCGAAGAACATGAAGCCTATAGCCGCCAACTTAGCCGAAGCAGGCATGCCCTCGGCGAAGGGGAGGATAGGGCCGATGATGGGGAGTTCGCCGTTCCAGTTGAGGTTGTCGGTGAACCACGCTTCAAGACCCGTGCCTGCAAATCCATCGCTGATGGCATAGAACTTGATGATACCGCCGATGAGCATCACGGCGCCAGAGAGGACGGCGGTGAAGCGCACGCCCATCTTGTCCAGGATGATGCCGGCGAAGATTAGGAAGAACACATAGACGTTGAGGAATACCTCGGCGCCCTGCATTCTGCCGAACGACGCACTGTCCCAGCCGCGGGTGTCCTGCATGAGGTCCTTGATCGGCGAGAGAATGTCCATGAAGATGTAGCTGCAGAACATGGCGAAAGCCAAGAGCAGCAATGCTGTCCACCGTATTCCGGCGGAGTCTCTTAGGGTTTTCTTTACTTCAATCATTTAGTTGTTGTTTATTTGGTTATTTTGTTGCTTTGTCATTTAGGGCACAATCGAAAATTGAAAATCGTCAAATAGTAAATTGTCAAATCGTCAAATTACTAGGTTTCTTTATCCTACAGACATTGAGGCCGCACCCGCTTTTGCAAGTCCGCCTTTGGAGGTTTCGCGATATAGATATGGGAGGTCGCGTCCAGTCTGTAGCATTACGTCAACGCACTTGTCGTAGGTGACGCGATGGTGCCCGCCCGCGAAGGTACTGTATATGTTCGCGTCGAGGGCACGTGCTGCGGCGTGTGCATTACGCTCGATGCAGGGAATCTGTACAAGTCCGCATACGGGGTCGCACGTCATGCCGAGATGGTGTTCAAGTCCCATCTCTGCAGAGTATTCAATGACGCTCAGCGAACCACCAAAGAGGTAGCTCGCAGCACCAGCCGCCATAGCGCAAGCCACTCCGACCTCAGCTTGGCAACCAGCCTCGGCACCACTGATGCTTGCTCGCGTTTTAGCTACATTGCCGATGAGTCCGGCTGTGGCGAGAGCGTGGAGCATACGTCTCTCTGAGAAATGTCGCGATTTCTCAAGATGGTATAGCACAGCGGGAAGTACGCCAGATGAGCCGCATGTGGGAGCCGTAACGATGGTTCCTCCACCAGCATTCTCTTCCGAAACCGCCAATGCGTAGGCAAAGACGAGGCCACGAGTCTGGAGCGAGGGACCAAAGTTGTTAGCCTTGATGAAATAGTCGGGAGCTTTGCGGCGCAGATGAAGTACGCCAGGCAACACGCCCTCGTGCTGAAGGCCGCGCTCGACGGCAGCACGCATCGTCTGCCACACTTCGGCGAGGAAATCCCATATCTCAGGACCTTCGTGCGCCTCAACATATTCCCAATAGTTGCGTCCGCGCTCGCGACACCACATTTGTATGTCGGAAAGCATGTCGTGAGGGAACACTTCAGGGGTGTCGAGTTCGTTGTGGCCAGCTTCTGCAAGGGCTCCGCCACCAACGCTGAACACGGTCCAAGCGTCCTCAAAGATGCCCGCCCGCTCGAGAGCCTCAAACTTCATTCCGTTGGGGTGGAAGGGGCTGACGATGTCGGCGCGCCATACAATCTCTGTGCGTTCTTCGCCAAGAACCTGCGTAATAGCCCAGTCCGTAAGGTGCCCCTTGCCAGTGGCGGCGAGGCTTCCGTATAGTGTTACGCGGAAGGCTTTGGCATTAGGATGCTCTTGAAGATAGCGTTGTGCGGCTGCGCGAGGTCCCATCGTGTGTGATGATGACGGACCGCAGCCTATGCGGTAAAGCTCTCGAAGTGATTTCATTGAATGTTTATTTGCTTTATGGACCTTGTTGTGGCCTTTTTATTGCTCTTTAATTATGCCCTTGCGATACGCCCTAAGCAGACGTTCGAGGTCTTTTATTTGTTCGCGAATCTGGAGTCCCTTGTCGGTGTCGGCTACGAGCAGCCTGTGTCCCGTCAGCTCCACCAGCTGTGTGGTGCTCTTGATGTCGGTACCGTTGCGGATGGCATCGGAAGTGCTCTCAAAGGGCTCGTGCTGTACCAGCTGGAACCCGCGCGAATGGAAAACGAGAGTATAGCCCGCGATGCCTGTGGCAGCATGATAAGCCTTTGCGAAGCCTCCGTCTATCACCATCAAGCGCCCTTCTGCCTTTATTGGGCTTTCGCCGCTTGCCGCACGCACGGGAACGTGTCCGTTGATGATGTGCCTGTGGGAACCTTGTACGCCGAAGTGGTCGAGAAGCATGTCGCAGACCTTTGCTGAGTTGCGGAGGGTGTAATATGCTCCCTTCTCCTCGTGCCACGTTTCTTTCTCGGCGATGAAATGCCGCTCGAACGTTGCCATCTTCGACTTGTCGAACAAGGGACTGTCCGAGCCACACCACAAGTACCAGAAGAAGTCGCGTCCTTCGCGCCTCTCGTCGTCGTCGGAGGCTTCGTCGAAAGCGCTTCTGACCATCTGCTCTACACGTTCCATGAGTTCGCGCCCACAAACTTCCTCGCTGCCGACACGTACGTTGCGAAGCGTGCCGTCGTCTTTGAGTGGCACGCTGGCGTGGAAAAGTAGGTTACCGTTGAAAACGGAGCACATGGATCCATGCGATAGCAGCGACGAAGTGTGACGTTGGAGTTTTGAACTGATTTGGAAGGAATGGACGAGGGCATCGATGACCTCCTGCTCCTCCAGCGTCAGGCGCAACGGATCTGCGGGGTCTATCGTTGGGAAACATTTGTCGAGAAGTTTGTAATTCTTCCCGTCGAGGGCGATGGTGCCCTTCTCGTAGTCAATAGCCTTCAGCAGAACGCGGTCCATCATGCCCCATTCGGGGTGGGCTTCGTAGAGCTGCCCTTCGAGTTTGAACTGCATGATGGAGATTGCTTTGTGCATCTGCGCTATCAGGCGTGCGTTCTTTTCTGTAGGTACAGGCTCGCCATCAACCAGACGCGGCATAAAAAGCTCGCAGGCGTCGTCGGCATAATGCTCAATGGCGAAGGTTGCGAGGGGAACCATGTTGATGGCGTATCCCTCCTCCAAGGTTTGGGTGTTGGCGTATCTCAGCGAAAGACGAAGCACCGAGCACACGCAGGCGGGATTGCCCGCTGCGGCACCTAGCCACAGTATGTCGTGGTTACCCCACTGTATATCCCAGCGGTGGTAGTGGCGGAGCGTGTCGAGGATATGATGGGCGCCAGGACCTCGGTCGAAGATGTCGCCAAGGATGTGGAGGCGATCGATGGCAAGTCGTTGGATGAGCTGGCAGAGAGCCGTGATGAAATGGTCTGCGCGACGAGTGCCAATAATCGTACTGATGATAATCGACACATAGGCTTGCTTGTCCTTATCGTCGCTCTGCTCGTGCAGAAGCTCCTCGATTATGTATGCAAATTCTTCGGGGAGTGCCTTGCGGACTCGAGAGCGTGTGTATTTTGAGCACACGCGGCGACATACGGCGATGAGTTGCGAAAGTGTTGTCTGGTAGAAATCCTGCAAGTCGGTCTCCGTCTGCTTTATGAGCTCAAGTTTCTGCTCGGGATAGTAAATAAGCGTGCAAAGGTCGCGCAACTCTTTCTCCCTCAGTGTGCTGCCGAAAAGTTCGCGCACCTTGCGCTTGATGTCACCAGAGGCATTTCGGAGGACATGAAGAAAGGCCTCGTTCTCACCATGAAGGTCTGCCAGAAAGTGCTCCGTGGGCTTCGGCAGATGCAGAATGGCTTCGAGGTTTATGATTTCCGTGGTTACCGCCGAGACGGTAGGAAAATCGTGGGCAAGGAGGCGTAAATAGCGCAAATCCTGCGCCTGAAAATTCTTCGTTGTCTGACTCATTTCTGAATTATTTCGGGGCAAAAGTACAAAATATGTGCAAAAGAATTTGGGGAGATTGGGAAAATGTTTACTTTTGCGGGGAAAACACCTCGAAACAACACATAATAAACTAAAATCATACCACAAAATGAAAAAAAGAATTCTTGTTACTGGTGGTACGGGCTTTATTGGTTCCCACACCACAGTCGAGCTGCAGCAGGCAGGCTATGAAGTCATTATCGTCGATAACCTTTCAAACTCCAACGAGGACGTCCTCGACGGAATAGAGGGCATTACGGGCATCCGTCCCGCATTCGAGAAAGTTGACTGCACAGACCTCCCCGCGCTCGAAGGAGTATTCCAGAAGTATCCTGGCATCGAAGGCATTATCCACTTTGCCGCCTCGAAGGCCGTGGGCGAAAGCGTAATGCTACCTCTGAAGTACTACTACAACAATACGGTTAGTCTGATGAACCTGCTAAAGATTATGCCTGAGTACAAAGTGAAGGGCATCATCTTCTCGTCAAGCTGCACCGTCTATGGCCAGCCCGACCCCGAACATCTTCCAGTTACGGAGAACGCTCCCCGCAAGAAGGCAGAAAGCCCCTATGGTAACACGAAGAAGATATGCGAGGACATCATTACCGACTACTGCAACAGCGGTGCTCCCGTGAATGCTATCCTTCTGCGCTACTTCAACCCCATTGGCGCACACCCGACGGCTTTGATTGGCGAACTTCCCAACGGCGTTCCCAACAACCTTATTCCCTACATCACGCAAACGGCCATTGGTATTCGTGAGTGCCTGTCCGTATTCGGCGACGATTACCAGACGCCTGATGGCTCTTGTATTCGTGACTTTATCTACGTAGTCGACCTTGCAAAGGCTCATGTGGCAGCTATGGAGCGCATCCTTGCGGGCAAGAATACGGACAAGGTCGAGACCTTCAACGTCGGCACGGGTACGGGCGTGAGCGTACTGGAACTCATCAACACGTTCGAGAAGTGCACAGGCGTAAAGCTTAACTACAAGATTGCTGGTCGTCGTGCAGGCGACATTGAGAAGGTTTGGGGCAATGTTGACAAGGCCAATAACGTTCTCGGCTGGAGAGCTGTCCACACACTGGAGGATTCCCTCAGCTCCGCATGGAAGTGGCAACTGCGTCTCCGCGAGAAGGGAATAATGTAAGATTCAAAGTTTTGCAAACGCCATACTACCTGCTTGAGGAAGTAAAACTCAGGCAGAACTTGCAACTGATAAGAGACATTGCTGAGAAGGCGGGGGTAGAGTTCATCCTCGCCTTCAAAGCTTTTGCCCTTTGGAAGACTTTCCCAATCTTCCGCGAATACATCAGCCATACAACGGCGTCGTCGCCCTATGAGGCACGCCTTGCCTTGGAGGAGTTTGGGTCGCAGGCACATACCTACAGCCCTGCCTACGAGGAACATACTTTCGGCGAAATCCTACGCTGCTCCAACCATATCACGTTCAATAGCCTGTCGCAGTTTGAGCGCTTTGCGCCCCTTGCCATGGTAGAAGGCGAGCCTCCGAGCCTGGGACTTAGGATAAACCCTGAGCGTAGTAGCATCGAGACCCTGCTCTACGACCCATGTGCGCCTGGAAGCCGTTTCGGTATTACCGCCGACCAGTTGCCGAGGGAACTGCCTAAGGAGATAGAGGGCTTCCACTGCCATTGCCACTGCGAGAGCGACTCCTATGCGTTGGAGGAAACGCTCGGCTGGATAGAGCGGCTCTTCGGCAAATGGCTGCCAAGCCTGAAATGGCTGAACCTTGGCGGCGGACATCTTGTCACGCGCAGCGATTACGACGTTCCGCATCTCATACGCATCCTTCAAGACTTCAAGCGTCGCCATCCCAACCTCCATATCATCATGGAACCTGGTTCCGCATTCGCATGGCAGGCGGGAGACCTTGTGGCGAGCGTGGTGGATATCGTTGAGAATCACGGTATAAGTACAGCATTGTTGAATGTAAGCTTTACGTGCCACATGCCCGATTGTCTTGAGATGCCATACTGGCCAGACGTAGAAGGAGCCGAGAAAGCCGACGAAGGAAACAATCTCTACCGTCTTGGCGGCAACAGCTGTCTTTCTGGCGACTGGCTGGGGACGTGGCGCTTCCCCGAGCCGCTACATATTGGGCAGGAAATAGTCCTGAAAGATATGATTCATTACACGACGGTGAAAACAAACATGTTCAACGGCATCCACCATCCGTCAATAGCCGTTCGCCACACGAATGGAAAGATAGAAGTTCTGCGCGAGTATCGCTACGAAGACTATCGCGACAGGATGGACTAAATAGGTATAAGTATTGTCAGCATACTCAGAGTACAGAAATACTCACAGTACATAGATAGAAAATCATGAATCAAATGAAAGAACAAACGAAACTTCCCGAAAACGCGTTCCGTCCGCTTGAGAAAGGCGAGGAATACGAACCAGTTATGAATCCGAAGTGCCAGTACCGCGAACTGACGCCTTGGAGTATAGCATGGGGACTGCTCATGGCCGTCATCTTCTCTGCTGCATGCGCTTATCTGGGATTAAAGGTGGGCCAAGTGTTTGAGGCCGCCATCCCCATCACGATTATAGCCATTGGGCTCAGCGGTGCCACCCATCGCAAGGATCCTCTTGGCGAGAACGTGATAATACAGAGCATAGGTGCCTGCTCAGGTATGATTGTTGCGGGTGCCATCTTCACGCTTCCGGCTCTGTTTATTCTTCAGAGCACGAATCCCGACATTCAGATAAACTTTATTCACGTGTTCCTCGCCTCCCTGTTGGGCGGCGTGTTGGGAATACTGTTTCTTATTCCCTTCCGCAAGTATTTTGTCAAGGAGAAACACGGCCAGTACCCATTCCCCGAAGCCACAGCCTCGACACAGGTACTAATCAGCGGCGAGAGCGGTGGCAACCAAGCCAAGCCGCTGCTCGTAGCTGGCCTCATTGGCGGACTCTACGACTTCATTGTGGCCTCCACGGGGGCATGGGCGGAGACGTTCTCGACGACGGCTTATGCTTGGGGACAGACTTTCGCCGCTAAGACGAAGCTCATGTTTAGCCTGAACACCAGCGCCGCATTGCTGGGTATGGGATACATCGTCGGACTGAAGTATGCAGCCATCATCTGCGCTGGCAGCATAACGATATGGTGGGGTATAGTGCCCGTCATTGGCCATCTTTTCCCCGACGTCGTAGTGGGAACGGAGAACGGAGCCGACCTCGTGGCAGGCAATGCCATGCCCGCACAGATATTCCAGTATGCTAAGAGTATAGGTATCGGAGGCATCGCCATGGCTGGCATCATAGGCGTGATAAAGAGCTGGGGCGTCATCAAGAGCGCCTTCGGACTGATTGGAAAGATGGGCAAGGGCGCAGGTGCAAACGAAGAGCTGCGGACGCAGCGCGACATCTCTACGAAGATAATCCTTTGGGGAACGCTGCTGGCGCTCGCCGTCACCTCCGTGTTCTTCTTCGTTGGCCCGATGGACGGCAACCTACTGCACACCCTCGTCGGCATAGTCATTGTTGCCGTCGTTACGTTCCTGTTCACGACCGTGGCCGCTAATGCCATTGCCATCGTCGGCAGCAATCCCGTCAGCGGAATGACGCTGATGACGCTTATCCTCTCCTGCATCATCCTCGTGCTCGTAGGCCTCAACGGCACTCACGGCATGGTGGCGGCGCTCATCATGGGCGGCGTAGTGTGCACGGCACTCAGCACGGCAGGCTCGTTCATTACCGACCTGAAGATAGGCTACTGGCTCGGCAGCACGCCCGCAAAGCAGGAAGCCTTCAAGTTCGTGGGTGTTCTTGTCAGCGCGGCAACGGTCTGCGGTGTCATCTACATACTCAACAAGGCATACGGCTTCACGGAGACCAACTCCGACACGATGGCTGCACCGCAGGCACGAGCCATGGCGGCCGTCATCAAGCCGCTGATGAGCGGTGAGGGCGCTCCCTGGTTGCTCTACGGCATCGGCGCACTGCTCGCCATCGTCCTCGACCGTTGCAAGATTTCGGCTCTCGCCTTCGCGCTCGGTATGTTTATACCGTTGCACCTGAACCTCCCGCTCATCGTCGGCGGACTCATCAGCCATCTCGTCACCCACAGCAGTGGCAATGCCGAACTCTGCCGTTTGCGTGGAGAGCGAGGCACACTTCTCGCCAGCGGCTTCATTGCTGGCGGTGCGCTCATGGGCGTTGTCAGCGCAGGCCTGACCTTTGCAGGGGTTGACCTGAGCATCGCAGGGTGGAGCGGAACCACATCGGCCACGACGCTGAGCATACTTGCCTACGCACTCATTATTATATATCTCATGCGCGCGTCGATGCTGAAGAAGATAAGCTAACACCGCACAGGGTCTCTACCGGTTGCACGGATTTTGGATTCTTTACGGATTCAAAGTCCGTGCAATCGTATTAGGCGAGGCCCTCGCGGAAGATTTTTTCATTCTTAATGCTTAATTATTCATTTAATTGTTGTACTTTTGCACCCGCTGCTACGAGATAGCGGCATAATGTTTCACAATAACACACTAAAAATCAATGGCAACAAGACTCAGATTGCAGCGTCACGGACGCAAGGGCTATGCTTTCTACAGCATCGTTTGCGCAGACGCAAGAGCACCACGCGATGGTCGCTTCATTGAAAAGTTGGGCACGTACAACCCCAACACAAACCCCGCTACAGTTGACTTGAACTTCGACCGTGCCCTCTACTGGCTCGAAGTGGGCGCACAGCCTACGGACACTGTTCGCAACATCCTTTCCCGCGAGGGCGTACTCCTCATGAAGCACCTCAAGGGTGGCGTGAAGAAGGGCGCGTTCGACGAGAAGGCTCTCCAGGATAAGTTCGACGCCTGGAAGGCTGACCGCGACAAGAAGGTTGCTGCAGTAGTAGCTAAGGAAGCCGATGCGAAGAAGGCTCGCGCAGCTGCCCGCCTCGAGGAGGAGAAGAAGCTGAACGAGAAGATTGCCGAGAAGGTAGCCGAGAAGCGTGCTGCAGCTGCTGCCGCAGCAGCAGAGGCTGAGGCCGCCGAGACGGAAGCTCCCGCAGCCGAGGAGGCTCCCGCAGAGGCTTAAAGCTCCTTTAGAAGCACAGGTCTTTACGAACTGTCGCCGCCCCGTCCGCAGAGGATGGGGCGCTTTTTTGTGCTCTGTGCCGCGCGGCTCGCCGCCGCAGTCTCTGCGCCGCCGGGTAAAAGCATCCGGGGCAAGAACTTAGCAAAATATCCCGCGGGGCCTTTGCGTTTTGCGGGATATTATATATTTTTGCGCGTTGAAATGCT
>ONWB01000047.1 GCA_900321445.1 uncultured Prevotellaceae bacterium
TTCAGAGAAATCCAAGTATTTTGATGCTTTCTTAATCATTCATCGTCTCCATCCAAAGGGCAGACGACGCGTCGCTCGGCATGCGCCAGTCGCCGCGTGGACTGAGCGAGACGCTTCCCACCTTTGGCCCGTCGGGCAGGCAGGAGCGCTTGAACTGCTGGGCGAAGAAGCGGCGCAGGAAGGTGCTGAGCCAGTGGCGTATCTCCTCGTCGGTATGTGCGGCCGTGAGTTCCGTAGGTTTGCGGAAGGCGACGCGTGCAAGTTGGAAAATCTTTTCCGGACGCCGTCCGTGGCGCAGGAAATGGTAGAGGAAGAAATCGTGGAGTTCGTAGGGTCCTACGAGGTCCTCGGTTTTTTGTGTTATGTTACCTGCTTCGTCGGCAGGGATCAGTTCAGGACTTATCGGAGTATCGACAATGTCGAGCAGCGTTGCGCTCACGTCCTTGTCCGTCGTGGGCAGCGTTGCGAAATAGCGCACGAGATGTCGCACAAGCGTCTTCGGTACGGAGGCGTTGACGCCGTACATCGACATGTGGTCGCCGTTGTATGTTGCCCATCCCAATGCGAGTTCCGAGAGGTCGCCGGTGCCGACGACGAAGCCGCCCGTCTGGTTCGCCACGTCCATAAGAATCTGTGTCCTTTCGCGAGCTTGCGAGTTTTCGTAGGTGACGTCGTGTTGCGAAGGGTCGATGCCGAGGTCGCGGAAGTGGACTTCGCAAGCTTCGCGTATGTTTATTTCGCGCATAGTCACACCCAATCCGCGCATCAGCTGCAGGGCGTTCTGGTATGTGCGGTCGGTGGTGCCGAAACCAGGCATCGTAATGCCGACGATGCCCGTGCGGTCGATGCCGAGGATGTCGAAGGCTCTGACGCATACCAGCAAGGCGAGCGTCGAGTCCAAGCCGCCGCTGATGCCGATGACGGCGCTCTTCGCGTGCGTGTGTTCCAATCGACGTACGAGGCCGAGCGCCTGAATGGAGAGTATCTCCTCGCAACGGCGCTCCAGCTCCGTTCCCTGCGGCACAAAGGGTAGGGGATTGACGGGGCGCTGTGGCAGCTCGTCGGGGTCGCTTTCTGCAGGCACCTGCGGGATTTCGATGCGCCGGATGTCCTTCTGCGAAACCGCTCCCGCAGCTTGTGCAAAGGTGGTATTGTGAAGGCGGTGGTGGCGGAGCTTCTCTACGTCCACGTCTGCGACGGTGAGTGCTGCGTCGCGGCTGAAGCGCTCAGCCTCTGCCAGCATGCGGCCGTTTTCAGCTACGAATCCCAATCCTCCAAAGACGACGTCCTGAGTACTCTCGCCGTAGCCGCATCCAGAATACACGTAGGCTGACAGCGTGCGGGCGCTTTGTCCCGTGACGAGGCTGCGCAGGTAGTCGTGCTTGCCGACGAGCTCGTCGCTCGCGCTCAGGTTCAGCACGATGTCGGCACCCGCAAGTGCGAGCGACGTCGAAGGCGGTTCTGGCGCCCAGAGGTCTTCGCATATCTCAATGCCGAAGTTGTAGGTGTCGGTCTCGAAGACAAGACCTGTGCCGACGGGGACATTCTGCCCGCAGAGGCGCATCGTGGCGCCCGCCTCGATTTGTGCGCCGCCGCTGAACCAGCGTGCTTCGTAGAACTCGCCGTAGTTGGGGATGTACGTCTTCGGCACGATGCCGCATATCTTTCCTTTGTGCATGACGACGGCGCAGTTCAGGAGCCTGCCGCCGTAGCGCAGCGGCATGCCGACGACAGCCACGATGCGCAGGGCGCGGTTTAGTTCAAGCACTCCGAGCAGCGCGGCCTCGGCCTCGTCGAGCAGGAGTTGCTGCTGGAAAAGGTCTTGGCACGTGTATGCCGTCAGCGAAAGCTCTGGGAATACTACTATGTCGGCGCGCGAACCATCGGCCAGCACCATAGCTTGCCCTATCTGCTCGGCGTTATACTTGCAGTCTGCTACAGAAACGGCGGGCGTTGCAGCCGCCACTTTTACGAATCCTTTCATTTTTTCGCGGTAGTGTATCGTTTTCAGCCGCGAAGGTACGCTTTTATTCTGAGAAAAGCCAAATAAATGGCGGAAATGGCAGCGATGGAGGCATTTCGACGCACGAACTGAAGGCGTGGATAGCAAAAAAGCGTGCTTTAAAGTTTCGTCGTTCACTTTGGATGTTGTACTTTTGCGCCGTTCTGTACAGAAATCTGACGCTATGGTGCTCATAAAGAAGTTAGACTTGTTTATTCTGAAGAAATTCCTGCTGGTTTTCTTCGGCGCCTTCTTCGTGACGCTTTTCGTCTTCATGATGCAGTTCACGTGGCAGCAGCTCGACAAGCTTGTCGGCAAGGGACTCACGGCTGACGTGCTCGCAGAATTCTTCTGGTACATGGCCATCACGATTGTGCCGATGTCGCTGCCGATGTCGGTGCTGCTGGCTTCGCTCATCTCCTTCGGAAACATGGGCGAGAAGCTCGAACTTCTTTCGATGAAGGCTGCGGGCATATCCCTCGTGCGTATCATGCGCCCCGTGGGTGTGCTGGCTGTGGGCTTCATGGTGCTGCTGTTCCATTTCCAGAACAAGACGTTGCCCGACGCCCAGCTGAAACTGCGCACGCTCATCTTCAGCCTTAAGCAGACGTCGCCGGCGCTGGAGATACCCGAGGGCGTGTTCTACAACGGCGTGCCGAGCTTCAACCTGTATGTGGAAAAAAAGAACGTAGCCACAGGTATGCTCTACAACCTCATGGTCTATAAGACCGACGAGGGTTTCGACAAGGCGCAAATCGTTGTCGCCGACTCGGGACGCATGGAGATGACGGACGACAAGATGCACCTCGTGCTCGACATCTGGGGCGGCGAGCAGTTTGAGAACCTGAACGGCGGACAGGCGGGGCAGATGGGCGTGAAGAACAACCCCAGCGACCGCGAGACGTTCCGCTACAAGCGTTTCATCATTGACTTCGACAGCAACTTCGACCGCATGGACGAGGAGCAGTTGCGCGGCATGCCGTCGGCGAAGAACCTCGTGCAGCTCGACGAGAGCATCGATTCCGTGAACGCCGAGCTCGACAGCATCGGGCGCGCGTACTACAAAGAACTAATCCCCCGCGCCAAGCCTCTCGCGCAGGTGAAAAAGAATAAGATGAAGCTTGCGCCCTCCGCGAGCGTGCAGGAAAATGACTCCGGCGACGCTGCGGCGCCCTCCGTTGAGGCGAATGCTGCGAGCGCCCGTGTTCCCATAGCGAACGCCAAGCCGACGGAGGCGGAGAACGCGAACGACAAACTTGCCAGCGCGCTGCGCATGGCACGCAACGACGTGTCGCGGGCAAAGGCCGAGCTGGAATGGCGCAGCAGCCTGACCGAGGACGAAGAGCGCTACGTGCGCCGTCACCGCATGGAGTGGCATCAGAAGTTCACGCTCTCGCTGGCGTGCTTGTTCTTCTTCCTCATCGGCGCGCCCCTGGGAGCCATCGTGCGCAAGGGCGGACTCGGCATGCCGGCCGTCATCAGCGTTGTCATCTTCATCATCTACTATCTCATGAACACGCTCGGTTCGAAGATGGCGAAGGACGGCACGTGGGACGTTGTGTTCGGAATGTGGATGTCCACCGCCGTGCTCGCGCCGACGGGCATCTGGCTTACGTACAAGTCCAACCGCGACTCTGTCGTGTTCAACATCGACGCCTACATAGCCGTCGTCAAGCGCTTCTTCGGCATACGCTCTGCGCGCCACGTCACGCGCAAGGAGGTCATCATCGACGACCCCGACTACACGCGCCTCGCCACCGACATCGACGTGCTGCGCGCCGACTTGCAGGGCTATGCCAAGCTACACCGTCTGCAACGTCCGCCGAACTACCTGCGCCTGTTCTTCCGCAACGAGCCCGGCGACGCCGTGGCAATCACGGAGCGCGTGGAGGCCGTCGTGGAGGAACTCTCCAACACCGACGACCTGCGTATCCTGAACCAGCTCAGGCGCATCCCCGTCATGTACACACATTCGCACGCGGCGCCCTTCGACCGCCCGTGGCTGAACAAGGCGTGCGGCGCGCTGCTGCCCATAGGCCTTGTGTTCTGGATGCGTTCGTGGCGCTTCCGCCTACGCCTGCTGCGCGACCTGCGCCAGACAAGCCGCACTTTTGAGAAAATCCAGGAGTACGTGGCCGAGAAGGTGGTGCCCAAGGAGATTAACGACTTTAAGGAATATAGCGACCCAATAGCCCCTAATAACCCCAACAACCAATCATGACAAAACTTGCAACAATAGAGGAAGCTCTGGAGGAGATTCGCAACGGACGCTTTGTGATTGTCGTCGACGACGAGGACCGCGAAAACGAGGGCGACCTCATCATGGCGGCGCGCTTCGCCACGGAAGAAAGCGTGAACTTCATGATGCGCTACGGCCGCGGCGTGCTCTGCGCCCCCGTGACGATGGAACGCTGCCGCCAGCTGCAGTTGCAGCACCAGGTGGAGCAGAACACGAGCATGCTTGGCACGCCCTTCACTGTCACCATCGATAAGCTCGAAGGCTGCACGACGGGCGTCAGCTGCCACGACCGCGCAGCAACCATACGCGCCCTGGCCGACCCCGAGAGCACGCCGGAGACGTTCGGGCGCCCGGGACACGTCAACCCCCTGTATGCGCAGGACCGCGGAGTGCTGGTGCGCGCAGGCCACACCGAGGCCGCCGTTGACCTGGCGCGTCTGGCTGGTCTGGAGCCCGCAGCGTGCCTCATCGAGATACTGAACGAGGACGGCACTATGGCACGCATGCCGCAGTTGCAGGTGTTCGCCGAAGAACATGGATTGAAGATTATAACCATCCGCGACCTCATCGCCTACCGCCTGCGCGAGGAAAGCCTCGTAGAGCGCGGCGAGGAAGTCGATATGCCCACCGAATACGGACACTTCCGCCTTATTCCATTCCGCCAGAAGAGTACGGGGAAGGAACACGTGGCACTCATCAAGGGCGAATGGCAGCCCGACGAGCCCGTCCTCGTGCGCGTACATTCATCGTGCGCCACGGGCGACATCTTTGGCAGCCGCCGCTGCGACTGCGGCGAGCAGCTCCATCGCGCCATGCAGATGGTGGAGGCTGAGGGCAAGGGCGTCATCCTGTACCTCAACCAGGAGGGGCGCGGCATAGGCCTGATGGCGAAGATTGCCGCCTACAAGCTGCAGGAGGAGGGCTACGACACCGTGGACGCCAACCTGCACCTCGGCTACAACCCCGACGAGCGCGACTACGGCGTGGGAGCACAGATACTCGGACTGCTCGGAGTACGCAAGATGCGGCTTATGACGAACAATCCCGTGAAGCGCGTGGGACTTGAAGCCTATGGACTGGAAATCACGGAGAACGTGCCGATAGAAGTAGCACCAAATCCCTACAACGAGCGCTACCTCGAGACGAAGCGCCACCGCATGGGCCATACGCTGAGGAGCGTGAAGTAAAGTTTTACCGTAGCATTTCAGAATCATGCGCCGCAAACTGCATATTCCGTCATACATCCTTCAGATTTCGCTCCTTTGCCTGCTTTTCTCCTGTCAGGGGAACAGCGTAGCGAAGGACGAGCCCGCCGCATCCGCCGACACGACCTGCCGCATCACGCTGCTGTTCGGCGGCGACCTCATGCAGCACATTACGCAGATCAACGCCGCGAGCGTGGCAGGCGGCGGCTACGACTACAGCAGCTACTTCGACAAGGTGCAGACGTACATCGACAGCTTCGACCTGGCCGTGGCGAACCTCGAAGTGACGCTCGGCGGACGGCCCTACACGGGATATCCGCAGTTCTCAGCCCCCGACGAATACCTCTACGCCATACGCGACGCAGGATTCGACATCCTCACCACGGCCAACAACCACTGCTGCGACCGCGGGCGCAAGGGCATCGAGCGGACCATACAGATGCTCGACAGCATAGGCATGCCGCACCTCGGCACGTACAAGGACTCCGCGGCCTGCGCCCAGACGTATCCGCTGCTCGTCGAGAAGAACGGATTCCGCATCGTGCTCCTAAACTACACCTACGGAACTAACGGGCTGCCCGTGCCGCAGGGTAGCGTCGTCAACCTCATCGACCGCGAACGCATGGCGCGCGACATAGCAAAGGCGAAGACGATGGAGCCCGACGTGCTGATAGCCATCATGCACTGGGGCATCGAGTACGCAATGGTGCCGAACGCCGAGCAGCGCGAGTTGGCCGACTGGCTTTTCCAGCAGGGCGTGGACCACATCATTGGCGGACATCCCCACGTCGTGCAGCCCGTGGAAGTGCGCACCGACGCCGAAGGCCGCAAGCACCTGCTGGCATATTCGCTCGGCAACTTCATCTCGAACCAGATGATGGAGAACTCCGACGGAGGCATGATGGTGAGCATGACGCTCGAGAAGGACAGTACCGTGCGCCTCGCCGATTGCGACTACTCGCTCCTTTGGGTGGCGCGCCCAGTAGTGTCGCACCAGAAGAACCACCGCCTCTATCCCGTAGGCTATCCCGACAGCCTGCTGAACAGCGAGGAGCGACGCCTCATGGCGCGATTCGCACGCAACGCACGCGCACTTTTCGAGAAGCACAACCGTGGCGACATACGCGAACATCGTTGGTAAAACGAGCAGCGCAGCTCGCAACCCTGAGCAGCGCAGCTCCGTATCTTGAGCACGGACCTCGACGAATCCCCGAAGCCGGAAAAAACGTCGAAGTCCGTGCTCGTCATATAAAAGGTGCGTGCAGAAAATCTCGAGCTGCGCAGCTCGTTGCACGCGTGTTGCGCGAAGGGCGTTTTTCATCCCGCCGCCCAGCACTTTGCCCCCGTTATTCAAGGCCTTGCACGGGCTTTTGTCCTTTCCCGCCAATTTTTATCGCGAAATGCCGCGATATTATGCTTTTCTTGTGTATTTTTGCAGGCTGAAAAAAGTAGAAACGTAAAACTAAAAGGAAATAGAAGATGTTGTCCGACTGCATCAACAGACTTTCTCCCTCCGCAACGCTCGCAATGTCGCAGCGCAGTGCAGAACTGAAGGCGCAGGGAATACCCGTCATCAACCTCTCCGTAGGAGAACCCGACTTCCCCACGCCCGACCACATCAAGCAGGCGGCGAAGGAGGCCATCGACCAGAACTACACGACCTATTCACCCGTCCCGGGCTATGCCGACCTGCGTCAGGCCATCGCGCGCAAGCTCGAGCGCGAGAACGGCTTGCAGTATGCGCCCGAGGAGATTTGCGTCTCAAACGGTGCGAAGCAATGCGTGTCGGGCGCTGTGATGGCGCTTGTGAATCCCGGCGACGAGGTTGTCATACCTGCTCCCTACTGGGTGAGCTACCCGCAGATGGTGCTCCTCGCTGGCGGAACGCCTGTGTTCGTGGAGGCCACCATCGAGCAGGACTTTAAGATTACGCCCGAACAGCTCGAGGCCGCCATCACGCCGCGCACGAAGCTCTTCATGATTTGCTCGCCGTGCAACCCCACGGGCTCCGTCTATACTCAGCAGGAGCTCGAAGCCCTTGCCGCCGTACTGCGCCGCCATCCTGAGGTGTACGTCATCGCTGACGAAATCTACGAGCACATCAACTACACGGGCCATCACGGCTCGCTGGCAGCCTGCGAAGGCATGCGCGAAAGGACCGTGCTGGTCAACGGCGTATCGAAAGCCTATGCCATGACCGGATGGCGCATCGGCTTCTCGGCAGCCCCCGCAGCCCTGACGAAAGGCATCAGCAAGTTGCAAGGCCAGCAGACCAGCGGACCGTGCAGCGTGAGCCAGCGCGCAGCAATCGCAGCCTTCGACGGACAGCAGGAGTGCGTCGAGGAAATGCGCCGCGCCTTCGAGCGACGTCGCGACCTCATCGTCAAACTCGCGCGCGAGGTGCCGGGATTCGAGGTGAACGTGCCGCAGGGAGCCTTCTACCTGTTCCCGAAGTGCAGCAGCTACTTCGGCACTACCGACGGCAAGCGCACCATCCAGAACTCCAACGACTTCGCGCTCTACTTGCTCGACGAGGCACACGTCGCAACGGTCGGCGGCGACGCCTTTGGGAGCCCAGAATGTTTCCGCATGAGTTATGCCACGAGCGACGAAAACATCGTCGAAGCACTGCGCCGCATACGCCTTGCCTGCGAAAAACTTAAAAAATAGGCCGAGAAACGTATTGTATTTAAGTTTTTTTGTAATTTTGCGAGGTTAAAGCATTACGAATGGGAGATTATACCGTACATCTCGAGCGCGTATTGCGCGAAAAGGCTGGGAAAAAGGCGCGCTACATACCGCGCCCGCTCGTCTCGTGGCTCAAGAAGATTATCCATCAGGACGAAATCAATGGCATCATCGAGAGGCGTGGCGAGAAGCAGGGCGTCGTCTGGATTGAGGAGTGCCTGCAGGAGCTCGACGTGACCATCCGCGTGGAGGGAGCTGAGCACCTGCCGGATGCGAGCGACGGCCGCTTTTGCACCTTCGTCAGCAATCATCCGCTCGGCGGGCAGGACGGCCTCGCGCTGGGCGCTGTGCTCGGTCGCCGCTACGACGGCAAGGTGAAGTACCTTGTCAACGACCTACTGATGAACCTCCACGGCCTCGCCCCGCTCTGCATTCCTATCAACAAGACGGGCAAGCAAAGCCGCGACTTCCCACGAATGGTGCGCGAGGGCTTTGCTGGCGACAACCACATCATCATGTTTCCCGCTGGCCTTTGCAGCCGACGCACAAATGGTGTCATACAGGATCTCCCCTGGCAGAAGACTTTCATCACGAAAAGCATCGAAACGAAGCGCGACGTCGTGCCCATACACTTCAGCGGCCGCAACTCCGACCGCTTCTACCGCCTTGCAAACATCTGCAAGCGCCTCGGCCTGAAGTTCAACGTGGCGATGCTATTCCTCGTGGACGAAATGTTCAAAAACGCACACAAGACCTTCACCGTCACCATCGGCGAGCCAATACCCTGGCAGACGTTCGACAAGAGCCGTACGCCTCAAGAGTGGGCAGCATACGTGCGGGAAATAGTTTATTCGCTTCCAAAGAAGTAAAGTATGATTGAAGAAATCATCCCTCCAGTGGACAAAAGTCTGCTCGTAGCAGAACTAACGCCCGAAAGGAAACTACGTTCTACAAACAAGGGTGGCAACGACATCTACGTAGTCACCTACCAGCAAGCGCCTAACGTGGTGCGCGAGATAGGACGCCTGCGCGAGATAGCGTTCCGCGCCGCCGGCGGAGGAAGCGGCTTGGGCTGCGACCTCGACGAGTTCGACATGTGCGAGCACCCCTACTATCAGCTGCTCGTCTGGGATCCCGAGAACGAGGTGATACTTGGCGGCTATCGCTTTCTGCCAGGCGACGAGATTAAGTTCGCGCCCGACGGACAGCCGATACTTGCAACGAGCCACATGTTCCACTTCTCCGAAGAGTTTATACGCGACTACTTGCCCTACACCGTGGAGCTCGGACGCTCGTTCGTGACGCTCGAGTACCAGAGCAGCCGTGCTATGACAAAAGGGCTCTTCGCCCTCGACAATCTTTGGGACGGCCTCGGCGCACTCACCATCATCCTGCCCGAACTGAAGTACTTCTTCGGCAAGATGACCATGTACCCAAGCTTCTACCGACCTGCGCGAGACATGATTCTCTACTTCCTTCGCAAGCATTTCGGCGACCGCGACCGCCTCGTCACGCCTGTCACGCCCGTTCAGCTTGAGACCGACGAGAAAACGCTGGGGGAAATGTTCTGCGAGGACGACTTCCGCAAGGATTACTTCATTCTGAATTCGCAAGTGCGCAAGTGCGGCTACAATATCCCGCCCCTCGTGAACGCCTACATGAACCTGAGCCTTTCCATGCGCTGCTTCGGCACGGCCGTGAACCACGAATTCGGCGAAGTCGAGGAGACGGGAATACTCATCGACGAAAGCGAAATCCTCGAGCAGAAGCGCAAACGCCACATCGATAGCTTCACGCAGGAACATCCCGATTGGCAGCGCGACTTTGAGAACCTGCTCATACATCGCCGCAACGAGAAGTAAATGGCATACAAGCAGGAGGAGATAAAACCCTACGAGCAGGAGGGAGCAAAGACGCAGCAGGTGCAAAAGATGTTCGACAACATTGCACCAACCTACGACCTGCTGAACCACAGCCTCTCTCTCGGAATCGACAAACACTGGCGGCGCGCAGCCATCGACTCGCTGCGACCATACAATCCCAGCAACATACTTGACGTTGCTACAGGCACGGGCGACTTTGCCCTGCTTGCCGCGAGCGAACTGCACCCGCAAAGTCTGCTTGGCATCGACCTTTCGGAAGGCATGATGCAGGTAGGACGCGAAAAGGTGCGGAAGGCAGGTTTGCAGGACGTCATATCTTTCCAGCAGGAGGATTGCCTCGCGCTTTCGCTTGCTGACGATACGTTCGACGCCGTCATGGTGGCATACGGCATACGCAACTTCTCGGATTTGGACCAAGGGCTGCGCGAAATGTGCCGCGTGATGAAGCCGGGCGGACGCCTTGTTATCATTGAGCTAACGTCGCCGCGCCGCTTCCCGATGAAGCAGCTCTTTTGGCTCTACTCCCATGTGTATATGCCGACGCTGGGACGCATCGTCTCCCGCGACCGCAGCGCATACAAGTACCTGCCTGCAACGATGGAGGCTTTTCCTCAGGGCGAGGAGATGCAGGGCATTCTTTCTCGCGCAGGTTTCAGCGACGTTCATTTCAAGCGCTTCACTTTCGGACTTAGCACGCTTTATACTGCGACGAAGGGCTAAGCCTTTATATCTTCCCTCAGAATGAAATCCCAGTACGGAAGAATGAAATCCCAGTATGGTCTTATCGGCTATCCGCTCGGCCACAGTTTTTCGGCGAAATACTTTGCCGAGAAGTTCCGCCGCGAGGGTATTGATGCCAGCTACGAAAACTTCGAGATGCCGACGGTGGACGATTTGCGCACGTTCGTCGAGGCTCGCCCGTGCCTGCGCGGACTGAACGTGACGATTCCTCACAAGCAGGCCGTGGTGCCGTTGCTCGACGAGGTAAGCCCGGAAGCTGAGGCTATCGGAGCTGTGAACGTGATAAAGGTGGCGGGGAATAAACTCATCGGCTACAATACCGACGTCATCGGCTTTGTGGATTCATTGCGCCCGCTGCTCAATGGAAGGAACGTGGGCGAGGCGCTGGTTTTGGGCACGGGTGGAGCCTCTCGAGCCATCGTCTATGGATTGCGGAGGCTTGGTATCGCGCCGCAGCTTGTGAGCCGTACGCCGCGTGAGGGCGTCATCTGCTACGACGACATTGATTCTACGTGGATGAGGCGTGCGGGACTCATCGTCAACTGTTCGCCCGTGGGCATGTTCCCGCATGTAAACGAGGCGCCCGCACTTCCGTACGAACGCCTCACGCCTAATCATATCCTTTACGACCTCGTCTATAATCCGCTTGCGACAAAATTCCTACAGCTTGGCCGTGGCCGTGGTCTGCACCACATGCCAGAGGATCTCGTCCTCGGTCTCCCGGCAGTCGAACTCGGTGCCGGAGAGGGTCCAGAACTTGGAGAAATTGAACTCGTAGTCCGTGCCCTCGTAGTAAAATTCACCCAGCAGCTTCCGGTTCAGCGCCACGGGGCCCACCTTGGGGCGCCCGCCGCCGATGTTGAAGACGCTGTTTTCCAGCTTC
>ONWB01000116.1 GCA_900321445.1 uncultured Prevotellaceae bacterium
TCAGTTCCTGGAAACCGTCATGCGCCCAGCAGCACTTGCTTGGATAGGCTATGGCGCACTTGTTGCCTTCGTACCCGTCGTCATCTTTGCGTGGGTGTCGATGCGCTGTTTCCATCGTCCGTTCTCGACTACTGCGGGCATGCTCTGCGGTGCTATGGCGAACCCCATCGCCCTCGAGTACATCAACGAATCTAATCCTGACGAGAAGACGAGCATTGCCTACACAACGGTATATCCGCTTTGCATGTTTGCGCGCGTCATCGTGGCACAGTTGATAGTGTTGTTTTTCCTAAGTTAATCCTCACAAGTTTCAATTATGCAGCATCTTGAGCAAATCCAACGCGAAGAACAGACGCAGCAACAAATAGCGTTGCAGGTGGCTGTTGCGTCGATGGTGGAACTTTCCGTCATGGACTTCAAGGAGCGTGTGCGCAACGAAATGGAGGAAAACGAGGCTCTCGAGGAAGTTGGCCCCGACGAGGTGGAAGATTCTGAGCCCACGACGGAGGAAAATGAGCGCGACGAGGTTGAGGAGCACGATGGCGACCAACTCTCTGACGAGACTGCCGACTACCTTACCGCCGACGATATCCCCGACTATCTCCTGCGCCAGCAAAATGCCCGCGAGGAGCGAGAGTTTCAGTTCTCCGAGGCTACGACATCCTACGACGACCTCTATCGCCAGATGGGGGAACACGATCTTAGCGACGACGAGCGCGCCATAATGGAGTATCTCATAGGCAGTCTCGACGACGACGGCTACCTTCGCAAGTCCGCCGACGTCATTCAGGACGAACTTCTTATATATCAGAATCTCGACGTCAGTCGCGACGACCTCCTGCGACTCATAAGCCTCCTGAAGACTTTCGAGCCGCGAGGCATAGGTGCTGCAAACTTGCAGGAATGTCTGCAGATACAACTCACCGACCCCGACTTCACGTCACCGCATAAGGCTTTGGCGGAGAAACTCCTCGGCTCAAGTTTTCGCGACTTCGCTGCCCACCACTGGGATGTGCTTATGCAGCGCTTCAAGGTAAGCCGCGAGGAACTCGACGCTGCCGTCAAACTGCTCACACGCCTTAATCCGCGACCAGGAAGCGCCTTGGGAGAAACCTCAAGCGAGTCGGCTCCAACAGTAGTGCCAGACTTCTACGTGACGGTGCGTGACGGTGTCCCCAGTGTAACGCTAAGCAGGGGCGAAGTCCCCGAGTTGCGCGTCTCTCGCGCATTCCGCGACACGCTGAAGGAGTATGCCCCTGCCCGCGACAAGCTCAATAGTCGCCAGCGCGACGAATATGTATATGCTCGTAAGAAGGTGAACGATGCGCAGTATTTCATCGAACTCGTAAATCGTCGCCATCGTACCCTTATCTCGGTCATGCGCACCATAGTACAAATCCAGCAGGCTTTCTTCGTGGGTGACGACGATGAGGCCCTGCTCGTACCAATGGTCTTGAAAGACGTCTCTTCGCGTGCAGGTTATGATTTCTCAACGGTTTCGCGCGTCGTTTCAGGCAAGTATGTGCAAACTGACTGGGGCGTATATCCTCTGCGCTTCTTCTTCTCGTCGCAGTTTACGGCTGGCAGCGGCGAGGAGCTTTCCTCGCGCCAGGCAAAAGCCCTTCTGCGCGAGATTATCGACTCGGAAGATAAGTCGCATCCACTTACGGACGAGAAACTTGCAGCCGAGATGAAGCGGCGCGGACAACCCATCTCGCGTCGTACAGTAGTAAAATATCGTGAACGAATGAACATCCCCGTAGCAAGGCTCAGGAGGAAGTAGGAATATGGAAAACAAGTATCTCATCATGGCGGCGCAAGCCATATCGCTTGTATTCTCGCCCTTCCACATGCCCGTTCTGGCTTTCGTTCTGCTGCTTTTCTTCAGCTATCTGAGCCTGCTGCCCATAGCCTTCAAGGTGCTTATATTGTTCGTGGTGTGGCTATTTACGATATGCCTTCCGCGCATGTCCATGATCCCGGCCGTGCGCGCCTGAGCAAGCGTGTGAACCGCTTTGTGCCGTATCTGATTTCCATCCTGTGTTATGCGGCTTTGCTCACGATAATGTATCGTAACCACATGCCTACCTTCACGCTCGGCATCGTGCTGGGCGCTTTGGCCATACAGATAAGTTGCGCAACCCTGAATAACTGGATAAAGGTGAGCACCCATGCTGCTGCGGCGGGTGGTTGTGTGGGAGCCCTGCTCGCGTTCTCCGCAATTTTTCACTTCAACCCCACGGGGTGGCTTTGCCTGACTGTGCTGCTTTGTGGAGTAGTCTGCTCAGCCCGCCTTGTGCTGCGCCAGCATCAGCTTCGCGACGTAGGCGTAGGCACGCTTGTAGGCATCCTTTGTGGCTTTTGTTGTATATTCTTTATGTAATAATGTATATGGAAAAAGTTCTTGTAAGTGTGATAATGGGTAGCAAGTCCGACCTTCCTGTAATGGAGCGGGCTCTCGATACTTTGCGTAGTTTCGGCATACCCTTCGAGGTTCGCGCCCTTAGCGCCCATCGCACACCCTCCGAGGTTGAGGCGTATGCGCGTGGTGCTGCCGAACGAGGCGTTCGCGTCATTATCGCAGCTGCAGGCATGTCGGCAGCCCTGCCTGGCGTGATAGCAGCTCAGACGCAGATACCCGTTGTTGGTGTCCCCATAAAGGGAATGCTCGATGGCCTCGACGCTCTGCTCAGTATAGTTCAGATGCCTCCAGGCGTGCCCGTTGCCACAGTAGGTGTGAACGCTGCCGCCAATGCTGCCCTCCTCGCCATTCGCATCCTCGCACTTGGCGACGACAATCTTGCTGCCCGACTGAACGATTTCCGCGAGGAACAACGCCAGAAGGTTCTGAAGGCAGATGAGGAAGTTATGGGCCATTGACCATTGACCATTGGGCATTGAGCATTGACCATTAGTTCGCCTTGCCAATCGTGCCCCAGCCACTTCGAAACTTCGTCCCTCTGGGCTGACGTGCACTACAAGGCTCAATGAAGGTTCTTCGAACCGTTGACCATAAAATCGTCAAATTGTAAATCGTCAAATTGTCAGATAAATAGATGCAATCTCACGAAATACATATAGGAAAACTTGCTCTCGGAGGTGGTAATCCCATTCGCCTTCAGAGCATGACGACGGCTTCCACTAACGATGTCGATGCTTGTGTGTCGCAGGCTGAGCGTATCATACGTGCTGGAGCCGACCTTGTGCGCTTTACTACGCAGGGGCGTCGCGAGGTGGAGAATCTTGCCCGCATCAAGGAGCGTCTGCGCTCACTTGGCTACGACACTCCGCTTGTTGCCGACGTACATTTCAACGCCGATGTTGCTGATTTTGCGGCAACCGTTGTGGAAAAGGTGCGCATAAACCCTGGCAACTATGTTGATCCTGCTCGCCAGTTCAAGCATCTCGAATATACAGATGAGGAGTATCAGGCAGAACTGCGCCGCCTTGACGAGCGTTTCATGCGCCTGCTTGCAATCTGCCGCGAGCATCATACTGCCTTGCGCATTGGTGTCAACCACGGCTCACTCTCCGACCGCATCATGTCGCGCTATGGCGATACGCCTGCCGGCATTGTCGAGAGTTGTATGGAGTTTCTGCGCATCTGTCAGCGTGAGGGCTTTCTTGACGTTGTCGTCTCCATCAAGGCCAGCAATGTGCTCGTGATGGTGGAAAGTGTGCGCCTGTTGAGTCGCGCTATGAAGGGCGAGGGCATGGACTTTCCGCTTCATCTTGGTGTTACGGAGGCTGGCGAGGGCGAGGACGGCCGCATCAAGAGCGCATGCGGCATAGGTACGCTCCTGACTGAAGGCCTTGGCGACACCATACGCGTCAGTCTGAGCGAGGAGCCAGAGTGCGAGATTCCCGTTGCCGCACGCCTTGTCGAGAGCATAGCGGAGTGCCGCGAGCTTCGCGCACGCGTTGAGGAGAATATTGCTGACGACACGCTCACGCTCTCCCTCGACGAGTGCGACTGGGAGGTTCTCGCCCTGAAGGCTTCCATGGCCGCAGCTCCTGCGCTTATCGAGCGGCGTGCCCATAAGCTTGTAATCGAGGATAGGCATTTCTCAACGGAGCAGCTTCAAGACCTCGCCGACCGCATCCTGCAAGCCACGCGCATCAAGTTCACGCGCACAGAGTACATCTCGTGCCCAGGTTGCGGGCGCACGCTCTACGACCTGCAATCGACGATACGACGCATCAAGGCCGCCACGTCCCACCTCGTAGGGTTGAAGATAGGCATCATGGGGTGCATCGTCAACGGACCAGGCGAGATGGCGGATGCCGACTACGGCTACGTGGGTGCCGCGCGCGGCAAGGTATCGCTCTATCGCGGCAAGGAGTGCGTCGAGATGAACATTCCTGAGGACGAAGCCGTCGAGAAGCTCCTTGAGCTGATAGATTCGGACAGAGAGTGTGACAAGTGACATGCTCTCAGAGTTCTCCGAACAAAGCTCGTCACTTGTTACTTGTCACTTAAAAACCAAACCACAATATATTGATGGAACGAAGAATAATGATGATTCTTGCGCTTTGCGCTATGTTTGCGCACGGCGCCCTTGCTCAGCGGGTCCTGACGCTCGACGAGTGCCGGCGCATGGCTTTGCAGAACAACAAGAGTCTTGCGCAGAGCCGTGCAGCCCGCGACAAGGCTATGTACACGCGCATGGCAGCCGAGACAAACTACCTGCCGAAGGTGGAGGCCATTGCTGGCTACATGCACGTTGGTCGTGAGATATCCATTCTCAACGACGACCAGAAGTCGGCGCTTAACAACGTGGGTACCAACCTTGTGAACGGCATCATGACGCCTTTGCAGTCGCCGCAGGCTCAGGCCATACTTGCGCAGAACCCCGACCTTCTGCCGCTCGTGCAGCAGCTTCAAGGACGTCTGGGCACCCTGGGCTCAGCGTTGGACGGATTCGGCCACGACGTGACGGATGCCTTCCGTACCGACACGCGCAACCTCTTCGGGGGTGCCGTCCTGCTGACGCAACCCCTGTATATGGGTGGAAAGATTCGCGCCTACGACAACATTACGCACTATAGCGAGCGACTTGCCAACCTGAAGCTTTCTGCCGACGAGCAGGAGATAATCCTGGAGGTTGACCGTGCTTATTGGCAGGTGGTGTCGCTCTCCAACAAGCTCTCCCTTGCGAAGCAGTTTCGCAGTACGCTCCAGAAGCTCAGCGACGACGTTCAGAAGATGATTGACGAGGGGGTGGCCACGCGCGCCAACGAGCTGCAGGTGGCTGTCAGGCTCAACGAGGCCGAGATGCTCGTTACGAAGGTCGAGGACGGCCTTGCGCTTTCGCGCATGCTTCTTGCTCAGCTGACGGGCGTCGATGCCCAGATGCAGGCCGCCCCAGCTGATAGCGTTATGGTGGATACTGTACAGGCTAACCTCGACGCGGATGTCATGCGTCCTGAGCGCGCCCTTTCCCTGCGCCTTGCCGACGAGGAGATGTTCGACATAGCCGTCGATACTACGCTTGCCGTTGGTGGGCACGAGCTGGCGTTTGCGCGTCGCCCAGAGCTCCTGCAACTCGAAACTGCAGCCGACATCTATCGCGAGAAGGCGAAGATAGAGCGTGCGGCATACCTTCCGCAGGTGGCATTCGTTGGAGGGTTTATGGTGACGAATCCCAACGGCTTCAACGGATTCCAAAGGAAGTTTGCAGGCACGTGGAGCGTAGGCGTGACGTTCAAGATGCCCGTATGGTCGTGGCACGAGGGACGCTACAAGGTGCAGGCGGCAGAGGCCGAGGCCGCCATGGCCACCTATCGTGCCGACGAGGTGCGCGAGAAGATAGGGCTTCAAGTATCGCAGGAGTCCTTGCGCGTGAACGAAGCCCTCAAGCGCCTGCGCCTGACGAAAAAGAACCTTGAGCAGGCCGACGAGAACGTGCGCATAGCAAATCTCGGCTATCAGGAGGGTGTAATAGTCCTCTCCGACGTCCTGCTCGCCCAGACGGCATGGCTGCAGGCGCATAGCGACAAGATAGACGCGCAAATAGACGTGTTGCTGACTCGCGCAGCCCTCAACAAGGCGCTCGGGGCAGGATTGGGCGAATATAGCGACACCGACGACGTGCAGCAGGAGGAAGAGCCACGCAGCATAGTCCCCGCGTTCATGAAGAAGATAATACAATAATAGAGTGACAAGCCATATTATCTGACGATTTGACAATTTACAATCTGACGATTTATCAGTGACAAGTGACGAGATCTCCGAGTTCTCTGAAAACGCGTCGCCAAAAACACATAAACAAAACTACAAGATGAAGAAAAAAGGAATCAACATACTTCCCGCCATACTCGTGCTGGGAACCATAATAGCCGCCGTTGTCGTCGGCAGTATCTACGCATTCGAAAAGCAGGACGAGACCCTGCAAGGTCAGGTCGAAGTCTCCGAATACCGCGTATCGAGCAAGGTGCCCGGGCGCGTGCTCGCAATAAATGTCCACGAGGGCGACCTCGTACACAAGGGCGACGTGCTCGCCATCATCGAAGCCCCCGAAGTCGATGCCAAGCTCCTTCAGGCGCAGGCAGCAGAGGCCGCGGCAGCAGCCCTCAGCGAGAAGGCGCAGAACGGAGCCCAGAAGGAGGACATACAGGGTGCCTACGAACTCTGGCAGAAGGCACGTGCTGGTGTCGAAGTCATGGAGAAAAGCTACGCCCGTGTGAAACGCCTGACGGAGGAGGGCGTCATGCCCCAACAGAAACTCGACGAGGTGACGGCGCAGCGCGATGCCGCCGTAGCCACAGAGCGCGCCGCAAAGACGCAGTACGACAAGGCTGTGCGTGGAGCACGCGAGGAGGACAAGAAAGCCGCAGCAGCACAGGTGCGGCGCGCACAGGGGGCCATCAGCGAAGTGAACTCCTACAAGCGCGAAACGCAGCTTTTGGCGAGTGCCGACGGCGAGGTGACGGAGATATTCCCACAAGTAGGCGAACTCGTCGGTACAGGGGCTCCCGTGATGAACGTTTCCATAATGAGCGACCTCTGGCTGACATTCAACGTGCGCGAAGACCACCTCGCGCAGCTTCCTATGAAGAAGCACGTCGCTTTGAAGATTCCTGCCCTCGGCGACGAGGAACTCTCCGCAGAAGTCTATTACATCAAGGACCTCGGAAGCTATGCCGCTTGGAAAGCCACCAAGACGACGGGACAGTTCGACATGAAGACCTTCGAGGTACGCCTGCGTCCACTACGCAAGGTCGAAGGCCTGCGCCCTGGCATGACAGTCCTGCTGAAATAGCCTTTAATGTCAGGCGCTCGGAGGCTTCGTAGAGGAAGCGGCTGAATAGGCGGAAATGGGCAAATCCTGACAACTGACAGTTCTGACAATTAAAAAAAAGGTACAATAACCTCTTCTTATAACTATATAACTAATTAATATATAGATAGTTATATATATAAATAAGAAAATGTGATACCTCAAAAAATAAACTGTCAGAACTGTCAGTTGTCAGACTCTAACAATTTAATTTCAACTAAAAGGCCGACTATCAATTATTTACGCTCTCGAGACACTTCTTTTAGAAAGCTTGCGAAGCTCGAAAGAGCGACAAAATGCCGCAAATATCCGCCGCGAAAAGGGCAAAATCCGCTCAAAATCCGCTCAAATATGGCTTGTTCCGTAGCCTATCCCCCGTTTTACGCACAAACATACGCTCGGAAAAATCAGCCCTTTCGCCACGTTTTGAGCGTTTAGACGGAATTTTTTGCGATATCGACGGAAGATTCTGCGATTTCGATGGACTACGAGGCTCTTTGGAATTGGAGGAGGTGTAGAGCGTGCATCATCCCCATCGCCTCATCATCCAGCGTCGCAGGGGTTGGTCGTAGAAGTGCATTGCGAGCCATGCGACGAGCAGGCTTGCGCCAACGGTGAGGAGCGCTGCGGGCCACACCTGTTGGATGTGTGTGACGCTACCGCCGATTATGGGTATGTAGAAGAGGTACATGAAGGGATAGTGGACGGCATAGAGAGGGTAGGAGAGGTTGCCGAGGAATCGCATGGGAGCCGTGCTCTCGGTGTTGCCAAATCGTGCGGAGAACCACACTATCGAGGGGAAGAGGAATATGATGCAGGCAGCCTCGAATAGGCCGTTGTGCCATGCTGGAGCGTCGGCTTCGGCAAGCGGCACGATGGCTACGGCTACAATCAGCAGGGCAGGCAGGAGGAAACCCATAAGCAGCGGCCGTGCGGCAGCCGTACAGGACGGCATACGGCTATGGAGACGCGCCATCAGCATACCCATACAATAGGGAAAGAGCATGCGCACGAGACCGCCCCAGAAACCACCCTCAGCAAGCGTCCATCCCACACCGAGAGCGCCATCACGAATGGCAATCGTGCTGAGTCCTGCGCCCAAGAGCAAGGTCAGCATGAGAAGCCAACGTGTAGGCAGACGACGCAAGAGGAGGGCGTAGAGAATGTTGCCGATATACTCGAAGAATAGCGACCACGTGGGACCATTCAGCGGAAACATCTCGCCGTTGCCGCGAACGTCGGCTCCGCAGCCTACGGGAACGGGAATCATGAGCATGCCAAGCACCAGGGCAAGCATGACCCAAGGGAAGCCCACTTCCGTGCCGTCCCAGCGCGTGCTGCCAGCGGCAAGGAACGTTATCATACCAAGCACGGCACCCAGCACTACCATCGGGTGCAAGCGTATGAGGCGCCGCTTGAAGAAGTGGCGCGTGCTGAGTCCGCGGCTCCAGCGGTCGTCGTAGGCATAGCCGATTACGAATCCAGACAGCACGAAGAAGAAATCTACGGCGAGATACCCATGTGGCGCGGGCGAAAGGCTCTGGTCGAAACATTCAAACGTGTGGTACAGGACGACGACGAGTATGATTATTCCATTTTTGTGTGCAAAGATAAGGTATTTTCTGAAAGAAAATAGGTCGTATTATGGAAAACTATTCCTAACTTTGCGCCCGTTTTATATTTATTAACTCAATTTACGGTGCAAATTTATAGATTTCTGACAATTTCGTTGCTGCTGATGGCGCTCGGAACGGCGCGTGCTGCGGACGTTGAGCCCAGTGGTGAGCACGTCGTGCTTCTCGGCGACAGCAACGTGTGGCTCGGTGGCGACTACTGTTCGCGGGAGACGGGCTGGAGCTACTGGTTCCGCGAATGGACGCAGCCCCTTTCGTGCCGAAGCTTTGCGCGCAGTGGGGCTACATGGTCGCATTGTGCCGCCACGTGTGCCGATACACTGGAGGTGACAGAGCATATTTCGGACAACAACGTCGTATATAACCAGATACTCCGCCTCCTTGGCTGCGTCGAGCGCCATGAATGCGAAGCCCCAACCCTCATTATCATCATGGCAGGCACCAACGACGCGTGGTTCCTGAAAAGGCGCCCAGGTGCCCTTCAGGCAGATGCCGCCGAAGCCTTCACGACTTCCGAGGAGGAACTGCTACAGACGGAGACGGCAGACCTGCAGAGTCTCGCTCAGGCCGTACGCTACGATTGCACGCTACTGCGCAGGACATTCCCTGCAGCCCGCATCCTCCTCACCACCCCTATGCAGAGCGCACACGTCGGCATAAAGTACATACGCCGCGCGGGAGACATCATCGAGGGCGTGGCAGGGCTGATGAACATCGACTGCCTGCGCCTCGACAAGGACACTCCCATCGACTGCGAGCGCGAGAAGGTGCACTTCCGCTACACCTACGACGGCACGCATACAAGCCCTGAGGGCGCACAGGTGGTGGCGGAGAAGGTTAGAGCATTGACCATTGAGCATTGACCATTAGTTCGCCTTGCCAATCGTGCCCCAGCCACTTCGGAACTTCGTCCCTCAGGGCTGACGTGCACTGCATGGCTCACTGAAGGTTCTTCGTTGGTTTTCTCAGATTTATTTTTCCTTTTCGTATTCCTCCCAGCGTTTGCGCTCCTTTACCTGATAGGGACGCTAATCGACAGACATTTCCCCGCTGGTGAGGAGAGAGCGGCAACGTGCAGGATGCGTAATGCCGTACTCGTAGTGTTCTCCCTGATTTTCTACGCTTGGGGAGAGCCGGTATATGTGTTCCTCATGCTTGGCAGCGTAGTCGTGAACTACCTCTGCGGCAGGCTTATAGACGCTGCGTCTGCACGTCGTGGATGGGCGCTCGCCTTGGGTGTTGCGGCAAACATACTCATTCTGGGCACGTTCAAGTACGCAGGCTTCTTCGCGCAGATTTTGTGCGACGTTGGCATACCTGTGGGTATTCCGAACATCTCGCTCCCCATCGGCATCAGCTTCTACACGTTCCAAAGTCTCTCGTACCTCATCGACGTTTATCGTCGCGAGGCGCCCGTACAGCGCAACTTTGGCGGCTTGCTGCTCTACATCAGCATGTTCCCCCAGCTCATAGCAGGTCCTATCGTGCGTTATGATACCGTAGCGCGAGAGATTTCTGAGCGTCGTGTCACGGCCTCCGACCTTGCCGACGGCGTGTTCCGCTTCAGCCTTGGCTTGGGAAAGAAGGTTATCCTCGCCAATCAGTTGGGCGAAATAGCCACGCAGTTCCTTACCAACGGTCTCGCCGACCTGACGACTTCGGGGGCGTGGATAGGTGCGATAGCATACATGTTGCAGATTTATTTCGACTTCTCAGGCTATAGCGACATGGCGATAGGTCTCGGCCGCGGGCTTGGATTCCACTTCAACGAGAACTTCCGCCATCCCTATTGCGCCAACTCCATCACGGACTTCTGGCGTCGCTGGCATATTTCCTTGGGAAGCTTCTTCCGCGACTACGTATATATTCCCCTCGGAGGTAACCGCCGCCATCAGGCCCTCAACATCCTGACGGTTTGGTTCCTGACGGGTATGTGGCACGGAGCATCTTGGAACTTCATAATCTGGGGTTTGTACTTCGGACTTCTTGTGAGCGTAGAGAAATACACCATTCTCAAACTCAAGGGATGGGCATGGCAACCGTTGCTTCACATATACAGTCTGCTGCTTGTCCTGATAGGGTGGGGCATCTTCTACTACGACAATTTCGACAAGATGCTTCAGTTCTTCGGTAAATTCTTTGGTCAGA
>ONWB01000092.1 GCA_900321445.1 uncultured Prevotellaceae bacterium
GAGGAAACCGAGAATAATGAGTGCTATTGCGACGAAGGCTATGGCCTCTGTCGTCGTTACCGTCGTTGGGCGGAACGTCATCACCACATCGTGCTTACCAGCAGGAATCTTCAGTGCGCGCAGGATGTAGTTCACACGTCCCACTTCTGCAGGTTTTCCGTCGATGGTTGCTGTCCAACCAGGATAGTACACCTCGCTAAGAACGGCAAGGCCGCCCTTTGGCGAACTTATTTCGTAGGTGAGCTCGTTCGCTGTGCGCTGTTTGAGCACGACGGTACCGCTGTCGAGGGGCGTTCCTTCAAGCATGCTGCGGAACTTTTCGTCGGCAACAGCCGCATGCTTCGTGTCGAGGCCATGGAGGGCAAACATCTCCTCGTCGGCATTCTTTACGAAGTCCAGTTTCTGCACGAACCATCCGTTGCCGTTGGCATAGGGGTTTTGTACGACCTGTATTGCCTTGTCGCCAAATACGACATACTTCGTGTTGAGCATGTTGATAACGGGGGCAAGGCTGTCGCCAGGCACCTTCGTCATGTCGCCCTGCTCTTCGCTGATGTAGCCGAGGAATGGCGGCATCTCCTGCTGTAGCTGGTGGTCGATGATGTCCTGATAGCGATGCAGTTTGGCCGCGTTGTAGCCGCCGATGCTTTGGTGGAAGAACGCCGTATGGTTGCTTGTCTCGTTGAAGGGGCTTCCTTCTGCCACGCTCAGCACGCGGTAGTCCGTCTTGTCCTGAAGCACGACCTGGTCGGCGGGTGTAGGTGCGGGATTCTGCAGTACGACGGGGTCGGTAAAACTCTCGTCGTTAAGGTATTTCTTGTTCACCTGCCACATGTCAACAAGGCATATTGCAAGCAGGGCAGTGCAGAGCGCAGCACCATACCACACGTTTTCTTCCTTGTTGCGCAGAACGTAGTATGCCACGCATGCAGCTCCTAAGAGGAGAACTACCAGCGAACGTCCGGCGCTTGCGGAGAGGATGTGATAGTGCAGGGCGGAGATAGCTTCCGCATAGGTGGTCGTAAAGTCGCTGCCAAGAGGTCCTGAGAGTGCTTGTAGCAGGCTTTCATCCTGTGCCGAGAGACAGTTGCCAGCCATACTTGGCACAAGCCAAAGCAATAGGCAGACGCCGATGGTAAGCGCTATGCTCACGCCAAGTCCAATCTTGCCTTCAAGAGTTCCTAGCACGGCCTTGGGTTCGCGGATGATGCGCACAAGGGCGAGTATCGCGAGCAGGGGTATTGTAAACTCTGCGACGACGAGTGCCGACGAGGGCGTGCGGAACTTGTTATACATGGGCAGGTGGTCAATGCAGAAGTTCGTAAACCATGCATCGTTGTGGCCCCATCCCATGAGGAAGGAGATGATGGTGGCTGCGAGGAGCGCCCATTTCATAGGCCCTCTTACGAAGAAGATTCCAAAGATGAAGAGCAGGCAAACGAATGCGCCTACATACACAGGGCCAACAGTGAAGGGCTGGTCGCCCCAATACTGGTTCAGACCTGGAGGCGTAGGAGCCTGGCCATTGTCCCACATTTCTGCACCCTTTTCGCGAATGTACTGGTCGGCGCTTGCTGCACATTGGTAGAAGGTCATGAACTCAGGCAGTTCCTGAAGTTCTTCTTGTGCCATCAGACTTCCTGAACCTCCGCCCTTAAAGTCGGGGATGAGGAATGTCATGCTTTCGTCGATGCCGTAGCTCCATTGTGTGATATAGTCGCGGTCGAGGCCTCCGTCGGTAGCCTTTGCGGCATTCGCCTTCGAGGGTGTGAGCTCTGACGCTCCGCGCAGCGATAGTTTGCTGTATTCGTAGGTGTGATACAGGTTGGGCACGTTTGCCGCAATGCCCAGGATACCAGCAAGGAGCACTACGCCCGTAGCCTTCGCCCAGGAGGCCGTCTTCTTCCTCACGACGGCATCTACGAGGTATGCCACGGCGATGAATATCATCAGCGGCAGGAAGTAGTAGGACATCTGTACGTGGTTGGCATGTATCTGCAGAGCTGTGAACAAAGCCGTTACGGCACCACCCCATAGCCATTTGCCACGATAGCAGAGCACCATGCCGCCTATTGTCGGCGGGATGAAGGTCAGCGTGAGCACCTTCCAGATGTGACCTGCGGAGATGATGATAAAGAAATATGACGAGAATGCCCATAGCACGCTGCCAAGCATAGCAAGCCAGGGACGGAAGTTAAAGGCGCGCAGGAGGATGTAGAATCCCAGCAGGAACATGAATACGTAGCAGAAGGCGCTCGCAGTGCCGAGTCCATAGATGCGGCTCAGCGTGCTCAGCACGTCCGACGACTTGTAGGATGGTGCTATCTGATACGTTGGCATGCCGCTGAAGAGCGTGTTTGTCCAACGTGTGTACTCGCCTGTGCGTTCAACGTGGTCCATCAGTTCGCGCCCCTGTCCTACGGAGGCCACGGCATCATGGCCACCCAAGACGAGGCCTTCGCTCATCGGCTTCATGAAGTACACGAAGGAGATAAGCATGAATGCGAGGACGCAGACAACATCAGGAAGCCACTTCTTCCAAGATAGGGTAGTATAGTTCATAATATAAAAAAAGCCTCCCCTCGCGGGGAGGTTTTGTGTGGATATTACAGGTTCGGATTAACCTTGCTCCATTCGCTTACGGGCGGAACAATGTTCAGCGTGACGAGTTCGTCGCGCATCTTGCAGAGGTGCTCGTAGCTCTGGTCGAGCTTTGCAAGCTCTTCTGCCGTACCTTCGGGCATGCGGTATGTGCAGCCCTGCTCGTCGAGCGTGGTGTCCATGGCCATCATGACATTCTGGTAGCGGTCGTTCTTGACGTATGTACCTGCGGGGAAGCGGAACTTCTCGCCGCCCATGACTGAACGAATCATCTCGACGCTAAGCTGCGAGGGGCTCTGGAAGGAACTGCGTCCGCGAAGCTTGATGATAGCGGCACCACCCTGCGTCACGTCCTTCTTCATCTGCTCCCATTCTTCGGCGGGGAATTCTGCTGTGCCGATGATGTCCGTAAGGTTGCGTCCTGCTACCTTCACGTGGCTGCCGAATACTGCCATCTGCTCGCCATGGCCGCCGTATGTTGCACAGCCCGTAATGTCCTTTTGCATAACGCCGAACTTCTTTGCCAAAGCGCTCTGCAGGCGTGTGGTGTCGAGGCCGGCAAGAGTAGTTACCTGCGAGGGCTTCAGACCGCTCCACAGCAGCGTTACAAGACCTGTGAGGTCGGCGGGGTTGAAGATGATGACAACGTGCTTGACGTCAGGGCAATATGCCTTGATGTTCTTACCCAGTTCTTCAGCAATCTTGCAGTTGCCGGCGAGGAGGTCTTCGCGCGTCATGCCTTCCTTGCGGGGAGCACCACCGCTGGAGATGATGTATTTTGCATCCGTGAAAGCTTCCTTCACGTCCGTTGTTGCCGTGATTGTCACGTCTTCAAAACCGCTTTGGCGCATTTCCTCAGCCACGCCTTCGGGCGAAAATACGTCGTAGAGACAGATGTTGCTTGTGAGGCCCATAGTAAGAGCCGTCTGGACCATGTTGCTGCCAATCATGCCGGCTGCGCCGACGATGACGAGTTTGTCGTTTGTAAGTGCCATTGTATTTATGCTTTTCTTTGTTATTGGTTTTCGGAGCGCAAAGGTATAAAGATTTAATGACAAATGGAAAAATATATGTGAAAAATGTTGGCGTAAAGTGTGTCGAGCGCCAAACACTATGGCCCTTTTTATGTGTAAATAGATGAAGAAGTAATTTCAAGAGGTGCCTTCATCTCAAATCGCGAGTGCTTAAGAATCAATCGCGAGTGCCCAAGAATCAATTGCGGGGGCTTGAAAATTCGTCCTCTCCTCAGCCCCGATTTACAACATTGCAACATTACAACATTACAACATTTAGCACCTTCACACCTCTGCCGCAGGGTCGCCTCCTATGGGTAATAATAATATATTATATATATAATATATTATTATTAAATCTATATACTTACACTTTGCTTCAAATACCCCTCCGATTTCATCATTTGTCAAGCGCGAAACATTGAAGCGACCTTAATGTAACAATGTTGTAATGTTGTAATGTTGCAAGAGCGCGCATAGTTTCAACTCTAAGCACCAAATAGCGACAAATGCGAGCACACTATATTTTTTGCCCTCGAATGGCGATTTTGCTGCATGTTTCTCCCGCGTGCTTAGGTGCGTGCAAAAGAAAAATGTGGGATGGTGCATTTTTTCTAAAATAAATGCCTACTTTCGCACCGCAAATATGTGGTTTTGAACATGGGGCAACTTTCAAATCTTACGCGTGAACGCATCGAGAACCTGCGCCGCTGGATGGCGGAGCGCCAGTTTGGCGCCGCCGTTGTACCTTCCAACGACCCGCACGGCAGCGAGTATGTTGCCGAGCATTGGATGTGCCGTGCCTGGTTGACAGGCTTCGACGGCTCTGCGGGAACGGCTGTGGTAACGATGCGCGATGCAGCTCTGTGGACAGACTCGCGCTACTGGTTGCAGGCTGAGGGGCAGCTACGTGATACGGGCATCACGCTAATGCGCGAAGGCGAGGATGGTGTTCCAACGCCCCAGGAATGGCTGCATGAGGAACTTGCAGAAAACGGGCAGGCGCAGTATTTCGTATGGGAGAACCCCGAGCTTGTGGCCGCAGGCGAGGTGCCGTGCCCTGCAGGGGTGGCAAGCGAAGAAGATGCGCCATTGTGCGATGAAGATGCGTTTGATGCTATATGGACTAATCGTCCCCCACTCCCCGACGCGCCAATATGCGTCCATCCCGAGCGCTTTGCAGGGCGCAGCGTACAGGAAAAGCTCTGCGACATACAAAGTGCGCTGGGCGGCGACGCGCAAGGTTGCGCCCTTATGCTTAGCGACTTGGCAGACATTGCGTGGACGCTGAACCTGCGTGGCGGCGACATTCCCTTCAACCCCGTATTCTATGCCTATCTCGCATTGCAATTCCCAGAGCGCAGGGGCATACTCTTCGTCGATGAGAAAAAACTGACGCCAGAAGTGCGCCAGCATTTGCGCGAAAACGATATAGATGTGCTTCCCTACGCGAATTGGGCGGAGGCAAAGCGCAGGATAGTTTGCCGCGAATGGCTGCTACCCTATGGTACAAGCAAGCGCGTGGCACATGTTTTCAGCCGTGAAGCAGCTGTGCGCTTCATCAACTCGCCACTTCCGCTCCTGAAAGCGTTGAAAAACGACGTTGAACAGGCTGGATTTCGCCGTGCTATGGAACGCGATGGCGTTGCAATGGTGCGCCTGCTGATGCGCCTGGAGAAGGATGAGTATGTGAAGAGCCAGACGGAACTTGGCGTAGCCACAGACCTTGAGAAACTCCGCAGCATGGGCGAGAACTATCGCGGATTGTCCTTCGAGACGATTTCTGCATACGGAGCTCATGGTGCCATAGTACACTATGAGCCTACACCTGCTACGGACGTTCCCTTGCGGGCGGAGAGCTTCCTGCTGCTGGACAGCGGTGCGCAGTATGCCGACGGCACAACTGACATCACGCGTACAATACCCCTCGGCGCCCTCTCCGAAGAGGAGCGCACGGTATATACTCTTGTTCTGAAAGGTCACATCGAGCTTGCAGCCCTGCGCTTTCCCGAGAAGGCATACGGCCTTGAACTTGACCTCGCAGCACGTCGCGCAATGTGGCGGGAAGGCTACGACTTCGGCCACGGCACGGGCCACGGCGTTGGCAGCTATCTTTGTGTGCATGAAGGTCCGCAGCAGATTCGCAAAAACCTACGCGACTGTACTCAGGTGCCCTTTGTTCCAGGCATGACAATTACCGACGAGCCAGGCATCTACGTAACAGGACGCTTTGGTGTTCGCATCGAAAACCTCTTGCTCGTCGTCAGAGACCAAGAGACGGACTTCGGCCGCTTCTGCCGCTTCGAGACCCTGACACTATGCCCCATCGACCTGCGTCCTGTGCGCATGGAGATGCTGACGGATGAAGAGGCGCGCTGGCTTAACGACTATCATGCTGAAGTCTTTTCGCGACTTGCTCCGCTACTCAATGAAGATGAGCGCGCATGGCTAAAAGCCAAAACCCAGGCGATAATCAGATAATTCATAGAATCCGACTACTCCAAGAACTCAGATAAAACAGAAAAACTCTAAAACCCTTAATATGAAAAAATCTCTACTTCTCATTTTCTTCATCGCCGCAATGGGTGCAAGCGCACAGTTCACGCGCAGCACAAAGGCGATAGACCTCAAGAGCATACAACCGAAAAGCACGGTTGATGCCGCAGCAGGTCAGTATTGGTGGGGTCCTGCTACCCCCGATAGGAAGATGTACTTCTATGGCGTGGCAGGACAGGCAGAGACCTACGACATGGCTGTCCTCTTCAACGCTACGCAGTATGGCTTGACAGGCAAGACGGTTCACGCCATTCGCGTGTTCGTTCCAGAAATGCCTGCAAAAGCGTTTGGCGACAGCATTATCGTATGGCTCAGCACAAGCCGTCCATCGGATGTCAAAAAAGCCAACGTATTCGTGAAGTCCCTGAAGACATCGGAACTCACTCCTGGCGAGTTCAACGATATTCCCCTCGACGAGCCATATACGATGACAAGCCGTGGTGCTTATGCTGGCTACACGTTCTATATCAAGGACGCATCAAGCGAAGATGCAAAGTTCTGCATGCCAACGGTAGAAACCGTGACGGAGAACAGCGGCTGGGTGCGTACCTCGCAGAGTTACCCTTCGTGGTACAACTACGCTGACTTCAGCCTTGCCATCAACCTCCTGCTCGGTGGCGACTTCACCGACCGCGCCTCTGTGAAGGACGTGGAAATGGCAAAGTCCTCTGTAGGCACAACTACGAACATAGGCCTTACGGTGCGCAACGAGTCGCCGAAGGGCATATCCTCGCTAACATACACCCTGACGGACAGCCGCGGCACTCTGGGTGAGCAGACATATACACTTTCGAGCCCAATCATGCACATGGGATACGACCACATCGAAGTGCCCGTGGCTGTTGGCGACAACGCCCGCAAGGACGACCTGAAGGTAACGCTTGTGAAGGTGAATGGTGTTGAGAATACAGCACCTGAGACTTCACGGACAGGTACTGGAAGCCTTGTGGTATTCTCAAAGTCGGGCACAAAGCGCGTCCTCGAGGAGGAGTTCACAGGAACATGGTGCGCATGGTGTCCGCGTGGTATAGTAGGTATGGAACTTGCAGAGAAGACCTTCGGTGACAAGTACATCGGTGTTGCAATCCACATGGGTAATGGTAGTTCGCCAGAGCCAATGGAGACGTCAGGTAGTGGATACAGCACTACGGTTATGACTGGACTGGGCGTGACAGGTTTACCTGGTTGTACGCTCGACCGCACAACGGGTGCCATCGACCCCTATTTGGGTTCAAGCATCTCCAGCTTCGGCATCAAGGACGACATCGAAGCGTGTCTCGCTCGCAAGGTGGAGGCCGACATCGACGTTACGGCAACATGGGCGTCTGACGATAAGAAGGCTGTAAAGGTGCAGACAACGACAACCTTCTACCTCGACCTTGACACAGCCCCCTATGCCCTTGGATACATTCTCGTCAGTGACAGCCTGAAGGGTACTGGCACCCAGTGGGCACAGCAGAACAATTATGCTATCTTCACACAGTCGGCAGGCGATGACCCCAACCTCCTGGAGCTTACAAAGAAGAAGTCCATCATCGCTGGCATGAAGTTCAACCACGTTGCAATCCTCGGCAAAGGCATTCAGAGCGGTCTCACAAACAGCGTGAAGGCTCCCATCGTGGACGGCGAGCCGCAGACGCATACTTATTCGCTCACGCTGCCCACTTCCACAAACCTTGTTCAGGACAAGGAGAACCTGCGCGTCGTGGCATTCCTAATTGACAAGGCCGATGGCTCCATCCTCAACGCTCGCGAAACACGCATCGGAGCACCTGTAGGCATTGCCGACGTGCAGAGCGAGGGCAACAATCAGGTTGTCGGCTACTACAACATGCAGGGACAGCGCTTGCAGCGTCCTCAGAGTGGCGTTGTCATCATCCGCTATGCCGACGGACATGCCGACAAGGTATTGCTGCGTTAAACAAAAATACACATTATTATATTATATAGAACAACATGAAAAGAAAACTATTCTTTTTTGCTGCTGCACTGCTTTCGCTTGGAATGAGTGCGCAGACGGCAGCTAAGGCTCCAGCTATGATTACAGCTGGAACTGGACAGGTGTGGTGGGGAACCACTACAGGCTCTACGTCCTCTATTAAGTCTGTAG
>ONWB01000016.1 GCA_900321445.1 uncultured Prevotellaceae bacterium
GTATCTAAATAAACCTAAGTTCTAAAGCGTACATGATACAAATAGCATTGCGACGCATGTTCTGGATGATTTTGCTCCTCGCCCTGCAGGTCGTGGTGTTCAACCATGTGCATCTGTACGGATATGCGACGCCGATGCCCTACGTCTATGCGCTCCTCATACTTCCCGCTGTCACTCCCCGCTGGCTGTACGTATTGTTGGGCTTCGCGTTGGGACTTTGCGTGGACGTGGGAGCCAACACTCCCGGCATGGCGGCCGCGGCAGGTACGCTTACAGGACTTGCCACCCCATTCTTCCTGCACCTTTTCGCTCCAAAGGAGTTTGACGACGACTCGACACTTCTGCCGAGTGTGGGAAGCATGGGATGGGGTAGTTTCATGAGCTACGTCGCGTCGGCCTTGTTGTTGCATGTAGGCACATTCTACGCAATCGAGGACTTTGCCTTCTATCTTCCCCTGAGACTGTTCTTGAACATTCTGGGCAGTACGGTGTTCTCTATTCTTCTCATCATAGCATTCGAGCTCCTGCGCCACAAAGAATAGGCGAAGGCGGCGTTTAACTCCATCCACAATGACTCCACAGGAAATGTTCAGCAACAGGCGCTACGTGATAGGCGCTATTGCCGTGGGGATTATTGTGGTTTATCTGATACGCCTGTTCACGCTCCAGCTCCTCTCCGACGACTATCGCAAGAGTGCCGACTCCAACGCTTTTCGTCGCGATGTCCTCTACCCGTCGCGTGGCCTCATTCTGGACCGCAACGACTCCCTGCTTGTATATAACGAGCCGTCGTACAACATCCTCGTGACGATGAACGACCAGGTGGGCATCGATACTGTTGACTTCTGCGAAAGCGTAGGCATAAGTCGCGAGGAATACGAGGCAAAGTGCGAGCAGATAAAGTCGCAGAAGGGATATAGCCGCTTCAAGCCCCAGCTTTTCATGACGCAGATTCCGCAGGAGAAGTTCCTGCTGATACGCGAAAAGCTCTTCCGTTTCAGAGGCTTCGAGGTAGAGAAGCGCACGCAGCGCCGCTATGCCACAGGTCTTGCAGCCCACATCCTCGGCGACGTGGGAGAAGTGAGCGAGAAGGATATTGAGGAGGCTGAGGACGGATACTATAAGAGTGGCGACTACATCGGCAAACTCGGAGTAGAGCGCTCCTACGAGAAACAGTTGCGCGGCGAAAAAGGACTTCGTATTCTGCTTCGCGATGTTCGCGGCCGCGTCATGGGACATTACCGTGATGGCGAGTACGACAAGGCGCCAGTTCCTGGCAAGAACCTTACGCTTTCCATCGACATGAAGTTGCAGGCTTTGGCAGAAAGGCTCCTCGAAGGAAAGTTGGGCGCCATTGTCGCCATAGAGCCGTCCACGGGCGAAATCCTCTGCATGGCATCGGGACCCACCTACGATCCTCGCACCATGATAGGGCGTGAGCGAGGCGAGGTTCACAAGCAGCTGACTCAGGACCCCATGAAGCCGTTGTTGAATCGCGCAATAATGGGAATGTATCCTCCAGGCTCCACCTTCAAGATAACACAGGCGCTGACAGGACTTCAGGAGGGCATCATCACGCCTGAGACATCGTTTCCTTGCGCTCACGGCTTCAATTACAAAGGTCTTCACCTCGGCTGCCACGGCCACGGCTCGCCTATTCCCCTTGTGCCAGCCATTGGTACGTCCTGCAATGCGTACTTCTGCTGGACGCTGAACAACATGCTGTCCAATAGGAAGAAGTATCATTCGCAGGATGAGGCCATGACGAAGTGGAAGGACTACATGGTGAGCATGGGCTACGGCTACCGTCTCGGCGTGGACTTGCCCGGCGAGAAGCGCGGCATGATACCCAATGCCGACTACTACAACGACCACTTGAAGCGTTGGGGGCCGCTCTCGGTCATTTCCATATCCATTGGGCAGGGCGAGGTTACGGCGACTCCGTTGCAGATTTGCAACCTCGCGGCAACCGTTGCAAACAGGGGCTACTACATAGTGCCCCACGTTGTGCATAGTATTCAGGACGGAGCTCTGGATACGATATACACGCAGAAGCACTACACGATGGTTGAACGCAAGTGGTACGAGGTGGCTGCTGCAGGCATGAGGCGCGCTGTGACGGGCGGAACATGTCATGGTGCTGCCATTCCAGGCTACGACGTATGCGGAAAGACCGGCACGGCACAAAACCGCGGCCACGACCACTCGGCATTCATGGGCTTTGCCCCCATGGAAGAGCCGCGCATAGCCGTTGCCGTGTACATCGAGAACGGAGGCTTTGGTGCTACGTTCGGCGTTCCTATAGGGCGGTTGATAATGGAACAATATCTTAACGGCCATCTTTCGAGTGGCAGCGAGGCTCAGGCTTCAAGTCTGCAGAGTCGCCACATAAACTATGGAGGCTATGAGCGCTAACGAGAAACTTCAGAATCCCGCCTTCCGTGCCGATTGGTTGGTGATACTTCTGTATCTCCTGCTGATATGTGCAGGATGGATAAGCATCTGCGGCGCGAGCCACGAGATTGGCGACACCGACTTCTTCTCCTGGGGCACGCGCTCTGGAAAGCAACTTGTGTGGATGGGCTGCTCGTTGGGCTTAGGCGTCTTCCTGCTTATGATCGACGAGAAGTATTTCGACATGTTTGCCGAGGTGTTCTATTACGTTGTCCTCGTCGTCTTGATAATCACTCCGTTTATAGCCAAGGACATCAAGGGCTCGCGCTCGTGGATAAGTCTTGGCTTTATGAACATTCAGCCTGCCGAGTTTGCCAAATGTGCCACGGCCCTTGTCGTGGCAAAACTTTGTGGGCAGTACGGCTTTGTGCTTTCTAATATGAGGAACCTGATAAAGGCCATCGGACTCATTGCCGTACCGATGATACTCATTGTTTTACAGAAGGAGACTGGCGGTGCTTTGGTGTTCCTTAGCTTCTTCCTTGTGTTCTACAGGGAGGGCATGCCTGGCTCCATACTTTTCACGGCCGTGGCTGCCGTAGTATATTTCGTTGTCGGCATACGATTCTCAGAGGAGGTATTTCCGGGCACGGCTGCCATCAGCGGGCAGGTTTGTGTGCTAGGTATCATCTGGCTCTTCGTATGTGGCCTTGTCCGAGTATATTGTCCGCGCACGCCCCACGCACGCAGGCTGTTTTGGGTGGGTCTTGGCTTGCACGTCGTAACCTATCTCGTGAGCCGTGTAATATATCCTTTCGATGTTGCTTGGGTGCAAATCGTGTGGATCGTATTCATGGCGGCATATCTGCTGTGGTATGGTCTGGGCGAGAGATTGCGCCCGTACTACTACATAGCCGCCTTCGCCATTGGTAGTGCTGTATTCCTCTATTCTGCCGACTTTGCCCTCGACAGTTTAGCACCACACCAGCAGGGACGCGTGAAGGTGCTGCTCGGCATGGAGGTTGAGGACGGCCTCGACTACAATGTCCGTCAGAGCAAGATTGCCATCGGTTCGGGTGGGCTTGAAGGTAAAGGTTTCATGAATGGTACGCAGACGAAGCTAAAGTATGTCCCAGAGCAGGAGACGGACTTCATCTTCTGCACGGTTGGCGAAGAGCAGGGCTTTATCGGCAGTAGTGCCGTGCTTCTGCTGTTCCTCGCCCTCATCCTTCGCCTAATATGGCTTGCCGAACGGCAGACGGGCGGCTTTGGTCGCGTCTATGGCTACAGCGTATTGTCCATCCTGCTTTTCCATGTGTTCATCAACGTGGGCATGGTGATGGGACTGACGCCCGTCATTGGTATTCCGCTGCCGTTCTTCAGCTACGGCGGCTCTTCGCTTTGGGGCTTTACGCTTATGTTGTTCATCTTCCTTCGTATCGACGCGGGAAACAAAATGCGCAGACAAACGATATGAGGAAGGAAAAGAATAATGCGCCCTCAGCAGCAAACATAGGCGTTCGACTGCTCATCATAGGCCTTCCTGCATTGATTTTTGTGGGAGTGATAGGTTACATGAAGCTAAAAAGCGACGAGCGTTCTCCCATTGCTCCGCAAGTGATTGCCGCAGCGGAGCGTTCGGAGAAGCCCGATACTATGCCCCTGCCCATCGCCGTCCCCGACACGACCATAGAGCAGGGAATATTGCCCATACTCCCCGACACGTTGCCTGCGGCTCCTGCCGACAGCATTGGCGTCGATGAGCGCACGCCCCATACTGCGGGCCGCGAAGACGGTTTCCTGGCTGGTGTCTACGACCGCGAACATGTAATGGAGTACGGCATTTCCTACGACGACACCAATACATTCCCCACGGACGAGGAGCAGGCGCAGTACTCCGAAGGCTATCGCGACGGATATGCCGAGGGCTATGGCGTGAAGCGTCCTTCCGCTACCGACGAGCGTTCCGAGAGAGAATAGGCTGACAAATTACAACGACAGAACAATACATTATTATATATAACGCGCACACGTATGAGAGAGTTCCCACGCCCCATGCTGGTAATGGCTTTCCTTTGCCTCGTTCCGGCTTTGCTTAGCGTATTCTTCCTGTTTGCCCTGCATCCCTTCGGGCAGAGCGACAACGTCTTGCTCAACTTCCTGCAATATCTTGCAACGCAGTTGTTGTGGTTGTTGCCGATTGCAGCGTTCTTCGCTGGGCTGAATCGCGAGCGGCGCGGGTACAGGCGCATTGCCTACGCAATCCTGTCTGCGGGGCTTGTGCTCACTGTCATCGACGTGCTTCTTGTTGCGCTATAATCATTACAAAACTTATATGGAAAATCGAAAAGACTTTGCAAGCAAGCTTGGAATGGTGCTTGCCACGGCTGGCTCGGCTGTAGGGCTGGGCAATATCTGGCGCTTCCCCGTGGAGGCTGGTGCTATGGGTGGAGCAACATTCATTCTTATCTATATCCTCTGCGTGGTAGCTCTGGGCATACCGTTGATTGTTGCCGAGTTCGCTGTCGGCAGGTCAGCGCATACCAATACGGCGGCAGCATTCGAACGCCTGACGACCAGTCGTTTCTGGCGGCAGACGGGACGTCTTGGTGTCCTTACGGGTTGGATAATAATGTGCTATTATGTGGTTGTCTCAGGTTGGACGCTCGCGTACCTCGTCAAGGCCATCATGTCGCCACCGATAGGCTCAGAAACCGTAGCAAAGGGTGGGGGATATTGGCAGGAGTTCTTCACGTCGTTCACGTCGGATGCTTGGCTGCCGACAATATGCGTGCTGGTGTTTATGCTTCTTTCACATTTCATCATCGTGCGCGGCGTACAAAGTGGCATCGAGAAGTTCTCGAAGCTAATGATGCCCATGCTCTTTGTCCTCCTCATTGTTCTTTGTGTGAGTTCGTTCTTCATGAGTGGCGCACGCGAGGGGCTCGCGTTCCTTTTCCGTCCCGACTTCTCGCAACTCACGTTCAGCACGATTCTTGCCGCCCTCGGACAGGCATTCTTCTCGCTGAGCATCGCCATGGGCTGCCTGTGTACTTATGCCAGCTACTTTTCTCGCAGTACAAACCTCACGCGCACGGCTTTTCAAGTTGCTGGTATCGATACACTCGTCGCCATCATGGCGAGCATAATCATCTTTCCCGCAGTTTTCTCCGCGGGCATTCAACCCGACGCTGGGCCTTCGCTTGTTTTCGTCGCGCTCCCTGGCGTGTTTGAGGAGGCTTTCGGCGCTTGGCCGTGGGCTTCGTATGCTGTGAGCATCATGTTTTATTTCCTGCTTGTCCTTGCTACGCTTACGTCGCTGATATCCTTGCATGAAGTTCCTACGGCGTTCTTGTCGGAAGATTTCCACATGTCGCGTCGCAAGGCTACAACGATAGTTTCTGTCAGCGTGGTTCTTGTGGGAGTCGTGTGCTCGCTTTCGTGGGGACCTCTTGCCGATGTGAAACTCTTCGACCTCAATATCTTCGGCATGTTTGACTGGGTATCGTCGCAGATTCTTCTCGTCGTTGGCGGCGCGCTCATCACGTGCTTCGTTGGCTGGAAGATGGATCGCGCGCAGCTCTACAACGAACTCACGTCATACGGGCAGGTTCCCTTGCGGCGCGTCCGTTGGATCGTGTACCTTCTTCGTTGGTTTGCGCCTTTCGTAATACTTCTCATCTTCCTTAGTGGTATCGGATTGATTTGATATTCTGAAAAATATCGCAGAAAAGTTTTGCCATAAGGTAGGAAAGTCGTACTTTTGCGCCGCTTTTCCCCACGGCCTCTGGCAGGCGGGCGAGTAGATACGCGCTCAAGAAGCGTTCGTCAGCATGGAAACTGCGAATGCCGTGTGTGGACCGACAAGCAACGTAAAAACTTTAAAAATCAAAGTACTAAAATCAAAGCAAACAATGGCAGATTTAATTAAAGTTGCTGAAGAAGCTTTTGCTACAGGCGTCGAAATGCCTTCTTTCAAGGCTGGTGATACGGTGACCGTAGCATACAAAATTGTCGAGGGTAACAAGGAGCGCGTACAGCTGTACCGCGGTGTTGTTATCAAGATCGTAGGACATCAGAACAAGCGCCGTTTTACGGTTCGCAAGATGTCTGGAACGGTTGGCGTAGAACGTATCTTCCCGATGGACTCCCCCGCTATCGAAAGCGTAGTAGTCAACAAGGTTGGTCGTGTTCGCCGTGCTAAACTCTACTACCTCCGTGGTCTTACGGGTAAGAAGGCTCGCATCCGCGAAAAGCGCGTGAACCTGGTGGCAGAGTAATCCACACGTTACCTTTTTAAGCAATCATGTCCCCCTCGCAAAGGGGGATATTTTGTTTTTTCACTATCCAAAAAACTTAAAGAATGGTACTCTACGATTCTCCCGTGTTTGGCCCTGTGCACAGTCGGCGCCTCGGCATATCCTTGGGCATCAATCTGATGCCTCGCGATGGTAAGTTGTGCAGCTTCGACTGCATCTATTGTGAATGTGGACTGAATGAGAATCATCGTACAAGCGCGCCGCGTCCGACGCGTGAGCAGGTGCGCGAAGCGCTTGAGGCCAAGTTGCGCAGCATGAGCGACACTGGCGAATTGCCCGACGTCCTTACCTTTGCGGGCAATGGCGAACCTACGGCGCACCCCGACTTCCCGTCGATAATCGACGATACCATTGCCTTGCGCAACCGCTATTGTCCCGAGGCGCACGTCAGCGTGCTCAGCAACGCCACCTTCGCCGTCAGGCCGAATGTGCACGAGGCTTTGATGAAGGTGGAGAACAATATCCAGAAGCTCGACACGGTCAGCATGGAGTACATACGTCGCGTGGACAGGCCTGTGGGTGCGTATGACGTTGAGGCTATCGTCGAGTCCTTGAAGGCTTTCGATGGGCACGTCGTTGTGCAGTCGCTTTTCATGACAGGCTGCGACGACGAGGGGCGCGATGTCGATAACACGGGCGAAGGTTACGTCTTGCCGTGGCTTCAGGCGTTGAAGGAGATACGCCCCGAGCGCGTCATGGTCTATACTATCGACCGCGAGACGCCGCAAAAGGGGCTCCGCAAAGCCTCGCCGGAGACACTCGACGCCATTGCCGAGCGTGTGCGCCGCGAGGGCTTGGACGTAGAGGTGGCATATTAAGTTCAGACCTGAAGAAAAGAAGCATTATCCCATGAAACTGCTTGTAGCTATCAGTGGTGGTGCCGACAGCGTGGCGCTCCTGCTTCGCATGGTCCATGCGGGACACGACGTCGTCGCTGCACATTGCAACTTCCACCTGCGAGGTGCCGACTCCGAGGCCGACGAGGCTTTCGTGCGCAGTCTGTGCAAAAGGGTGGGGGTGGAGCTGCATGTCAAGCAGTTCCAGACTCGCGACTATGCGCGTGGTCATGGTGTCAGCATCGAGATGGCAGCGCGCGAGTTGCGCTATGAATGGTTTGAGGAACTGCGTCGTCAGGTAGGCGCAAAGTACGTTTGCGTGGCGCACCACGCCGACGACAATGTCGAGACCTTCCTGCTGAACCTTTCGCGCGGCACGGGCATCAACGGGCTGACGGGAATGCAGGAGATTCAGGGGAACATCTATCGTCCGCTGCTGCGCTGTCGGCGCGAGGAGCTTCGCAAATGGCTGCGTCAGCGTGGCGAAACGTGGCGCGAGGATGCTTCAAATAACGACACCGCGTTCCGTCGCAACAAGATACGCCACGAGTTGCTGCCGCTGCTGCGCGAGATGAATCCCTCCGTCGAGCGTGCAATCTGCGACACGATGCAGAGGCTTGCAACAGCTGAGCGCATCATTTCCTCGGAGGTTGCCGAGAGGTTGAAGCAGGTCATGCATGTGTTGCCCGACGGCGTGGCTCTGGAGACCGAGCCGCTGCGTGATGACCCTCTTGGCGAGGAGCTCATCTTCCGCGTACTCCGCGACTTCGGCTTCCCGTCGGCAGTAGCTGACGACGTTGCTTCGCACCTTGACGACGAGGGCGGCTCGCGCTACGATACGGCGACGCATATTTGTACGCGCACGCTGCGCAGAATAGAGGTGCGCCGCAGGCCCACGGACGTGAATCCGCTTGTCCTCAAGATGGGGGAAAACATCCTCCCCGACGGCGGAGTGCTGGAAATGAGCGTGTTCGAAGGTACGCCGGACTTCTCGCGCCGCGAATGTGCGTACTTGGATGCCGCGAGCATACATGGTCCGCTGGTGTATCGCGGTGTGCGTCGCGGCGAACGCTTTGCACCCTACGGCATGCGTGGTTCAAAGCTCGTCAGCGACTACCTTGCCGACCGCAACTACTCGCGTATTGACCGCATGCAGGCACGCGTCGTCAGCGACAAGGAGGGAATAGTCTGGATCGTCGCCGACCGCGTGGGCGCGAGGTGTGCTGTCACGCCAGCGACGCAACGCATTATCCTTTTGGAGAGGAAGTGATTAGAAACCGACGCGCAGGTCGAAGCCGAGGTGGAAGGGCTCGCCATATTGCGCGTAGCGGCGCGACATGGAGAGGAAGGAGAAGGCTTCGTAGTGCCCGTTCGTGAGATTGCGTCCCCAGAGTGTGAGACGCAGATTGTCCCAAAGTTCTATACCGAGGCTTGCATTCAGCCGAGCCGCAAAAGGACGACGCATCGTGTTGGCTTCGTCCCAATAGATGTTGCCTTCGCCCGTCAGGCTTAGGCCAGCGAAGATTGCGCGCAGGGCGTTGCCGCCGAGTTCGTGGTGCACGTCGGCGGTCAGCGCGAGTGTGTGGAGAGGTGCGAAGGGCACGCGCTTTCCCTTATATACGCTTGTGAACTTGCTGTCCGCCAGTCCGTAGGCTAGCGTGGCGTCGAGGGTTGTGCGCTTCGGCGTGCTGAAGTCGTGGCGGAGGTTGAGGGCGATTTCGGCGCCAAGGGTGCGGCTCTCGCCAGCGTTCACTATCTCACGCCCCATGCCGCTGGTGGCAAATCGCGACACCTGCAGGTCGTGCGTGCGCATCCAGAATGCGGCGGCGTCGAGCTGCAGTTCTCCCAGCTTGAGGTGGCATCCTACTTCGTGGTTCCAGGACGTCTCGGGCTCGTAGGCGAGTTGTTCGACGCTGGGCTCTGCGGGAGTGTTAGCGTCAACCAACCCCGCCATGCCGCCGACGGCTTTTTCCTTCGACTCGTCGGAGAGTGGCAGGGCGAGGATGGTCTGTGTGCTGAAGTCTTTCATCTCCAACATGATGTTGCGACGTAGTTTGTTCTGTGAGAGGTCGCTGTAGTTCTCCATGTTGTAGCCTCCAGCACGGTAGCCTCGTGAGACGCTACCATAGATAGTGCCTTTGCCGTTGGGCAGTTCGTAGGTAACGGCCATTTTCGGCAGGCATTTCAGCGCGCTTATCCTGTCCTTGCCGCGCAGTATGGCTTGAGAGGCGAAGGCTTCGTCGATAAGCAGGCCGTAGGTGGGTATGTCGAGGTGGAAGGTGTAGTTGTACTGTGTGTCGGAGGAGGCCAGGCGCAGGCGGTGCATCTCGTAGTCGAGGCGGAATCCCGCCGTCAGCGAGAGGCCTTCCGTGAACACGTCCTTCAGCGTGGATTGGTGGAAGACGGCGATGTTCGCCCCGGGTGAGGTAAGTGAGGCGTAGAAGGGCAGCTCGTCGTCGGTGAAGCGCAGTGTGATGAAGTTGGGGATTACGCGCTGGAACGTCGTGTTCAGGAAGTCCACGCCGTCGGCGTAGAAGTTGACGGGGCATGTCGTGCGTTTGCGGTCGGCAGCGACGAAGAGTCCGCTTGTCCACTGCCAGCGTTGGTTGCCGCGGTTGCGCAGCAGCAGCTCCTCGCTGAATGCGCCGTACCGCTGCTTTTGGTTTAGGGAGAAGATGTCGGCGCGGATGTAGTCTTGGTCCATGAATAGGCGGTCGCGCAAGAACTGCAGGGAGGTGACTGACTTCAGGATGAGCTTCTGCGACGTCCATCCAGCCACGAAGCCTGTTGTGAGCAGGCTGCGGCGGTATGACGACTGGCGGTTTTGCGTGATGCTCCTCATGAGGTCGTCTTTGCGCACGCCGTCGCGGTTGGGGAAGTAGGCGCCGTCGTCGGCACCAGTGAGGACGTAGGGATTGCTGTCCTCGTCGCTGTACTGATATGATGCCGTCAGGTCCAGCCGCCATGCGTCGGAGACCTTCCATGCGGCTCGCATGCGCAGTCCGCCGAGGCTTTCGGCGTCGGCGCTGCGGTCGGTGGTTGCGTTGTGGCGGAATCCCTTGTCGTCGCGCACGAATCCGCCGATGCTCAGTGCGAAGTTGCTGGCAGGATGCAGGTATGTCTGTGCGCTCGCACGCAGGCCGTTGTTCCTTGTCGAGCCTGCGAGCATGATGTTCGTACCGCGATGCAGCAGCGGGTCGGCGGTAGTGATGCGCAGCAGTCCGCCCATTGCACTACGTCCGTAGAGCGTGCCGGCGGGGCCTCGCAGGATGTCGATGCGCTCGGCGTCGAGGAGTTTGTCCATGACGGGGACGTCGTCGATATACATTCCCACGGCGGGCGCTCCGGAGCGCGAGCCTACGCCGCGGATGTAGGCGGCGGATGTCAGGCGCGAGCCGTAGGTGGGCATGTAGAGGTTCGGGGCGAGTGCGGAGATGTCCTTCGGTGCCGCAATGCGCCGGCGCTCGATGTCGGTGCTGCCGACGGAGGTGAAGGAAATGGGCTGCTGTAGCAGGGCGACGTGGTCCTTTGCGGAGCCCATGACGACGGCTTCGTCGATGACGTAGCGCGGGTCGAGGGTGTCGCGCGGCGTCTGTGCTGCGAGCGTCGCCGTAGTCAACAGCAGGGCAAATATGTAGAAAATACGTTGTTTCACGGCTGCAAAGGTACGAGAATCGCGCGTCTTGGGCAATCCTCATTTATTGGTAAATGGTGCTGAACATACGTTGAAACGGCTAATGCCTGACGTCCGACGGGTATTGTCCAGCGAGTTGCGCAGCTCGAGATTTTTAGCAGGGAGGAAAAGGGTGAGTTCCTTGGGCGAAAATGGTTTTTCCTGCGTCGAAAAAACGTAAAGATCCGTGCTCGAGATACGAAAATGCGCACCTCGACGAGGCAAGGTGCGCATATTATAGGTTAACGTCTATTGGCTATTGTTTAACGGTTGTTGCCTATTGGTGTTGCTCGCGGAAAAGGTCGTTGACGGTCTTTACGGGATTGAACGTTTCGAGGGGAACTTCCACGAAGATGGTGTTCCAGTCGCTCATTGCGCCGTTCCAAAGCCCGGGCAGCTCGAGCGCCTTCAGTTCGCGTCCGTCCTTGCTCTTGTGAGATATGAAGCCGGTTTGCGGATCTACGTAGTCGGGCAGGTTGAAGGCCTCGCCGCGGAAGTCGCGCAGGCCGCAAACGAGGTCAACGGGGTTGAAGTGCGTGCCACCCTCGAACATCTGCTTCTTCTCGGGGTCGGACATGTCGATTTGCGAGCTTTCGAGGATTTGTAGCGACACGGTGCCGTCGGGGTTGTAGGCGCGGAAGGGGCCGCCGCCGGGCTCGCCCACGTTCTTCACCATTCCGCACACGCGCAGCGGGCGGTTGAACTTTGTGAAGAGGTAGTCGGCAAGTTCGAGGTCGGCGAAGCTGCGGTCGGTGTGGCAGCAGAGCGTGTCCTCGAGGTAGCGCAGCATCTCGTCCATGTCCTCGCGCTCGGGCAGTCCGCCGTCGAGTTGCTCGAGATAGTCGAAGATGCGCTCCTGCTCGCTGACGAGTATGCCGGCGAGGAGCTTCTTGTAGAGTACGGTGCTGTCTTTCAGGCGGTCGGGCACGACGTTGTCGATGTTCTTGATGAAAACGACGTCGGCGCTGATGTCGTTGAGGTTTTCGATGAGGGCGCCGTGGCCTCCGGGGCGGAAGAGCAGTGTGCCGTCGTCGTTACGGAAGGGCGTGTTGTCGAGATTTACAGCCACCGTGTCGGTGGATGGCTTCTGCTCAGAGAAGCTTACGTCGAACTTTGCGCCGTGCTTCTCGGCTATGGCAGCCTGCTTTTCCTCCACCAGCTTCTGGAAGAGCGGGCGGTGTTCGGGCGAAACGGTAAAGTGTACGCGCACGTTGCCTTCGGCGTCCTTGGCATAGAGTGCACCCTCGACGAGGTGCTCTTCTGCGGGCGTGCGTGCACCTTCGTCGTAGTTGTGGAACTTCAGGAGCCCCTTTGGCAGTTTTCCGTAGCCGAGTCCTTCGGTGCTGAGCAGTGTGCTGACGATGTCGCGGCGTCGGTTGGCTGCCAAGAGTGCTTCGATGCCGATGCCGTGAACCTTCTTGCATGCTGCATCAAGGTCGGCGTAGAATGCTGCCGTCTTGAGGTTCTGGAAGAAAGTCTTGAGGAATGGCGTGTCCTCGTGGCCCTGCGAGGCGTCGAGGTAGGCGAAGAGGTCCTTGAACATGCGGCTTGCAGCACCGCTTGCGGGCACGAACTTCACGACCTCGTGATTGTCGGCGAGGTATGCGTCCCATGCCGCCAGCGCGCTCTGCGTCTCCTCCTCTGTGGGGCGAAGGATGCCGGCGCCGATGGTGGCTGCTCCGTCGAGCTCAAGAAATGGGAAACCTGTGGCGAACGCTGCAAGCTGAGCGTTGAGCTTTTCCTCGCTGATGCCTTTGGCAGCGAGGAGGGCTTTGTCTTTTTCGTTGATCATGGTATTGTTGTGTTTTTAATATACGGTAAAAAGTTCTTACCCCTCGGCAATGGGCTGTCCGGGGAAGAACGTCATGGCTTCCTCTGCATCGTTGACAGGGCAGGGGGGCATGGAGTGTGCGAAAAGTCGTAGCAGGGAAAGTGTTTTTTCGCGTGGCGAAGCTTTTGGAGGTAGAGATTTCTGCATAGGCTTCAAGGGAATTTGCTTTTGTTATATTATCATAACGCATTCGCGCGTGATTTATTATATAACATTGCACAAATTTTTTTCCTGAGTGCAGAAAAAGGGAGTTAAGGGCGTTAGGCGCTTTGGTTTTGCTGGGCGAACCAGCTTACCGGTAGCAGCTAACTTCCTTAACTCCCCTGCTTTATCTGACTGCGTGCTTAGTCTTCGTCCTTGCCGTAGTAGCCGTAGGCTTCCTTGCCGCTTCGGCCGTAGCCGTAGCCATAGCCGTAGCCGTAGCCGTAGTGGTAGCCGTAACGATAGCTGCCGTAGCGGCTGCTGACGTAGTTCGTGCCGTTAAGCAACAGGCTCATGTTCTGATATTTGTTCTCGGTGTAGAGCTCGTCGATGTCCTTCAGCAGACGGCGGTCCATCACGCCTACGCGCACCACGAAGAGTGTGGCATCGGCGTAGTCCTTGATGATGGTGGCGTCGGCGACGATTTCCACTGGCGGGCAGTCCACGAGCACATAGTCGTAGTTCTCGCGAGCGTAGTCGATGACGTCCTTCATCTGCTTTGTGAGCAGGAGCTCCGTCGGGTTGGGTGGAATGATGCCCACGGGGAGCACATCGACGCCCTCGCCGAATGCTGCGGGCAGGATGTAGTCGCTGATATTCCCAGTGCCGGAGGCGAGATAGCTTGTGATGCCCGTCTTCGGCCGCTTGGGCAACATGTGGCTAAGGCTTGCGCGGCGAACATCGAGGTCGATGCAGAGCACGCGCTTCTTCTTCAACGCTATTGATACGCCGAGGTTCGCTGTGATGAAGGTCTTACCGGAACCAGGGTTGAAGCTCGTGATCATGATGACCTTGCGGTCGGTATCCTCCTTGCTGAGGAAGAAGTCGAGCTTCGTGCGCACGAGACGGAAGCTCTCGTTGATCATGTCGCGCTTGTTGGGCTGTATGACAATCTTGCGAGTGGCAGCCTTCTTGCGCTCCCAGAAGTGCTTCTTGCGCTCCATCGTGGGAATTTCGCCAAGCAGCGGCGCCTGCATGCCCTCGAGGTCCTTGCGTCCGCGGACGGTCTTGTTGAGGATTTCGCGCAGGTAGATGATAGCCGCGGGAATTGCCAAGCCCAGTAAGAGGCCAACGAGCAGAATCATCTTCTTGTTCGGCGCTGCGGGCGCAGAGCTTCCGATGGGCGGCTGTATGATGCGCGTGTTCCATGCCGTGTAGGCTTTGGAAAGCTCGTTCTCCTCGCGCTTCTGCAGTAGGTAGATGTAAAGCGACTCCTTCACCTTCTGCTGACGTTCTACGCCGAGCAGCTGTCGAGCTTGGCGCGGATTTGCAGCAATCTTCTCGTTGGTTTCTCCTTCCGAGCGCTCGAGGTTTGCGAGCTGCGCCTTCAGCTGTGCGATGACGTTGCTCAGCGAACGAAGGATGGCGGTGCGCTGTTCGCGCAGCTGCTCGTCCATAGCCTGGATGATGGGCGACGTCTCGGAGCTGTTGGCGAGGAGTTCGTTGCGGCGCAGTGTCGTCTGGTTGTACGACTGTATAACACTCTCGATACCTCCTGCAGAGATCGTGTTCGAGGGCAGCAAATGTCCGAGTTCGGAGTTCTGGCGCATGTGTTGCTCCAGATATTGTGCCATCGCGATCTGGTTGTTCAGGTCAAGTATCGTGCTATAGTTTTGCTGGCTGCGGTTCATGATCATCCCGCTGGCTGCCGTCACGTCGGGCAGGAGGTTCTGACTCTTGTAGTCGGCGATGTCGCGATCGACGTCGCCCAGTTCCTGCGCGAGTGTGTTAAGACGCTCGTTGATGAAGTCGGAGGTACTTTCCGCCATGCGGTTCTTGTCCCTGAGCCAACTCTCGTTATAGACGTCGATGAGGGTGAGGATGACGTCAGAGGCGCGTGCGGGAACCTCGTCCTGCACCGTCAGCTGGAGGATTGAACTCTGCTTGTCGGTGATGGAGACGCCGAGTCGGCCGGCGTACATGCCGCCGATGGCCTTTACGGGAGATTTCGTGACGCTGATGTCCTCGTTGAACCACTGGTCGCCGTATTCCGTTGTAGGCGTGAGCGTGATTGTTCCAAAGGGAGCGCGTATGGCTTGTCCAAGCGTGGCGTTGATTTCCTTGCCCGTTTCCACACCAGCTACCGTAATGTCCTCGAGGCGTACCTTCTTGTTCGGAGCGAGCTTCAGCGTGAAGCTGAAAGCATCCTGCGGGTCGATGTCGGTACCGAGGGTGATTGTTACGGGTGCGTCGTTGTAGAGGGGATGGTCGTAGAGGCGCTGACGTACGGTCATCTCGACGTCGAGGTGCAGCCTCTGTGCTACTTCCTCCATCAGCACGGGTGCAGAAATGACGGTCTGCTCGTTGATGATGTTGGACTTTCCGGCTATGAGGCCAAGGTCGGCAAACTCCTGGTTTGTAGAGGTTGTCGTACCGTCGTTTTCGTCCTTGATGAGTAGCATCGCCGAGCGGGTGTAGGTGGGCGTGGTGCTCAGAATCTTGAACACCGCTGCGCTAAGACAGATGATGAGTGCAAGCAGGAACCAGTACCATTTTCCAAGCATCATGAAGAATAGCTCTTCAAAGTTGAAGCTCTGGTCCTCTTGGTTTCTTGCGTTAAGTTCTTCTGTTGTCATCCGTAGATTCTTTTATATTTTCGGCGCAAAGGTATATCTTTTTCAAAGATACTACACCAAATTCTTGTTTTATTTGCGTAAAAATGTGATAAATGGTTGTCGATGATACTTGCAGGTGCAATGTTGGGCTAACATTATCGCACTATTGTGTCGTTATGTAGCGCTATCGTGTCGTTTTGTCGCACTAATGAATTGTGACGTTGGTGATAGTGCTGCGGAACTCGCCCGACTGCAGGAGGGGGAAGCGCAGTGTGGGAACCCACGCCATGCGTGCTTTCGTGTCCTCGGTCTCTACCCAATGGCGGCGCAGCTCCTGCTGGAGTTTTCCATCGACGAAGAGGCGCGTACTCTCGTTGTCGCCTTCGATAGTGAGGCGTATGCGGCCTTCTGTAGGCATGACGTAGTCGAAACGAATGAGGTAGCCGTCGCGCTCGAAGGCGAGGTGGCCTTCTTCGGGGTCGCAGAGGTAGAAGCGTGCGTCGAGGTCTTCGGTGAGTATCGTGCCGAGTTCTTCAAGCTGGCAGTCGATGGTCATGGAGATGGAGTATGGATATCCCAGCGACGTAGGTCCTGCCGGCGCGACGCGTTCTGTTTCGGGTTTCAGGGTCTCAATGTAGTAGGGACGTCCCTTGAGTCCGAGCTGATCTACGCCTGGGGCTTCGGAGATGTTTGTGCGCAGCGAGTCGAACACGGCGTATGGCACGCTTGTCGATGCTCCTGCCCACGTCTTCTGCGCTATCGTTTGCAGCGCGGGGAAGAGGCGGTGATGGATGTCGGCGGTGGAGATGCCGTTGCCTGGGTGGTCGTTCCAAACAGCAGCCATGCCACCTTCGATTTGTGGGTCGCCTTCGTCAAATTGTACGTTGCCGAAGTTTGCGGGCGTCCAGTTCTCGTAGAGATACTTGCAGTTGAGGTAGTCGTAGTAGTAGCCTGCTGCGGGCACGATGTACACGAGTCCGTCGGGGATGGAGAGCAGCTGGTAGCCCAGGTCGTGCATTTCCTTGGGGTTGGCGTAGTCGTTGGACCAGCAGTACATGAGTACATCCTTCGTGCGCACGGGTGTTTCGCCCTTGGCGTGTGTGAGCGAGCCCCAGCATGCTGCACGTTTGCCGTATTGCTGGACGAATCCGAGGTAGCGGTCGGTCATGGCGCGGAAGGCTTCGACTACTTCCGGCTTGCGGTTGTTGTACTCGTCGGTGCCGATGTGGAAGTATTTTCCTGTGAATACGGGGTCTGCGGGATCGACGTATTCAGCCAGCAGACTGTCGAGGAACGTGTAGGTGTTGGGGTGGAAGAGGTCGAGGTGGTCGTCGCCATATCCTTTGGAGGCCAGCTCGGGGCGCAGCCGCGTGAAAGATAGCGAGTGTGCGGGGAAGTCGATTTCCGGAATGATCTCGACGCAGTGCTGCCGTGCGAACTCCTGCAGTTGCTGGAACTCGAATTTTGTGTAGAAGCCGTCCTGCGCTGTGAGCTCGGGGAAGAGGTCGCTTTCGAGGCGGAATGCTTCGTACGTCTGCTTCCAGTCGTTGTGGTAGTACTTGGGGAATCCGTTGTCGTTCAGGTGAATGTGCAGTGTGTTGAGCTTGTGGTAGCTCATTGCACAGATGAGGTCCTCGAGGTAGTGTAGGGGGATGAACTTACGTCCCGCATCGACCATGAGTCCGCGCAGCGGGTATGCCGGCTTGTCCTCCATCGTTCCGCACGGCAGGCTTCTGTCTTGCGACTGCTCGCTGATTTGTATTAGCGTGCGCGTTGCCCAGTACATGCCCGTCGGCGTGGATGCACATAGCGTGGCTCCCTTTGGCGTCACCTCGATGGTGTAGGCTTCGTCGGCAAGGCTCTTGTCGAGTCGTAGTTCGATGTCGCCCTTGCGCGCCTTGCCCTCGTGGGTTTTTAGGGCTTTGCCGAAGATTGTTTGGTAGTCGTCGGCGAGTTGCTGTGCGACGTGCTTGAATGCGCCGCCACGGAAGCTGACACGGCTGGGTTGCGGGCATCGTCCTTCTGCGGACTGGAATGTTCCTACTTCAGGAATCGTGAAGGGCTTCTGTGCGCCTGCGGCCGTACAGAGCAGGCAGATGATGGCGATGAGGGTTGTGTGTTTCATCTGTGTCGTGTGTTGTTAGGAAATACTGCAGGCGTACGGAAGGATTTCCCGTGCGCCCGCAGATTAAACAAAGTCATATACAAATTGTTCGGGGTTGGAGAGTGTTACTCCTCCTCCTGCTGCTTTGCGAAGTCGTCGATGAGCTTCTTCTGCAGGTCTGTGGGCATGAGCTCGTAGCTTGCGAATTTCATGACGAAGCTTGCGCGTCCGCCGGTAAGGCTTGAGAGCGTCGTGCTGTAGGAGGCGAGTTCCTTGAGGGGCACCTTGGCGTTGAGCTTCTGGTAGCCTGCTTCGCTGTCCATGCCGATGATCATGCCGCGGCGGTTCTGGAGGTCGCTCATCACGTCGCCCATGGAGTCTGCGGGGCAGAAGACCTCGACGTCGTAGATGGGCTCGAGCACCTTAGGACCAGCCTCGCGGAATGCCTGGCTGAAGGCGTTGCGTCCTGCGAGCATGAAGGAGATTTCGTTGGAGTCAACGGGGTGCATCTTTCCGTCGTAAACGACTACTCGTACGTCGCGGGCGTAGCTGCCTGTGAGGGGACCCTGCTCCATGCGGCTCATGATACCCTTGAGGATGGCGGGCATGAATCGTGCGTCGATGGCGCCGCCGACAACGCTGTTGATGAATACGAGCTTGCCGCCCCATTCGAGGTCGATCTCCTCGCGTCCCTTCTGGTTGACGCGGATTTCCTGTCCTCCGAAGCGGTAAACCTGCGGGTCTTCCATGCCTTCCTGATACGGCTCCACGATGAGGTGTACTTCGCCGAACTGTCCTGCGCCGCCGGACTGCTTCTTGTGGCGGTAGTCGGCACGTGCGGACTTCGTGATGGTCTCGCGATAGGGGATGCGCTGTTCCTGGAATTCTACGGGAATCTTGTCGAGGTTCTCAAGACGCCACTTGAGCGTGCGGAGGTGGAACTCGCCCTGTCCGTAAACGAGGATTTGGCGCAGTTCCTTGGACTGTTCGACAACCCATGTCGGGTCTTCCTGACGCATGCGCGAGAGTGCTGCCATCATCTTCTCGGTGTCGCTTTCGCTGACAGGCTTGATGGCGCGTATGTACTTGGCGTTGGGATACTTAATCCAGTTGAACTTGTTGTCGCAGCCGGCGCCGTTGAGGGTGTTGCCTGTGCGCACGTCCTTGAGCTTCACTGTGCAGCCGATGTCGCCTGCGCAGAGCTTCTCGACCTTATCGCGCTTTGCTCCGGAGCATACGAAGAGCTGTGCCATGCGCTCCTTTGAGCCGCGGTCGGCGTTGGCGAGGTCGTCGCCTTCCTTGACGGTGCCGCTCATGACCTTGAAGTACTGCACTTCGCCGATGTGCGGCTCGATGCCGGTCTTGAAGAAGTATAGGCTTGTGGGGCCGTTGGGGTCGAGGGGCACTTCCTCGCCGCGTGTGTTGTGGACTGCTGGCATTTCGTCGACGAAGGGCACGACGTTGCCGAGGAATTCCATCATGCGGTCAACGCCCATGTTCTTGGATGCGCATACGCAGAAAACGGGGAACACGCTGCGTGTCACCATGCCCTTGCGGAGTCCTTCGCGCATCTCGTCCTCGGTGAGTTGTTCTGTCTCGAAGAATTTCTCCATGAGCGTCTCGTCGTTTTCGGCTGCTGCCTCTACGAGTGCGTGATGGAGCTCGGTTGCGCGGTCGAGTTCGTCGGCGGGGATGTCCTCAGCCGTGTACTTTCCTCCGTCGGCAGCCCATGTGAGCTTCTTCATCAGGATGACGTCGATGATGCTGTTGAAGTCCGAGCCGGTCTTGACGGGATACTGTACGGGCACGGCCTTTGCGCCGTAGATGCTCTGGATTTGTTCGAGGATGTTGTGGTAGTCGCACTTCTCGTCGTCGAGCTGGTTGACGAGGAACATGACGGGCTTTCCGAGCTTCTCGGTGTAGCGGAAGTGGTTCTGCGTGCCTACTTCGGGGCCATACTGTCCGTTGATGAGCAGTACGGCGGTGTCTGTCACGTTGAGTGCTGTGATGGCTGCTCCTACGAAGTCGTCGCTACCCGGGCAGTCGATGATGTTTAGCTTCTTGCCGTTCCATTCTACGTGGAACACCGTGGAGAAGACGCTGTAGCCATAGTCCTGCTCCACGGGGAAATAGTCCGAGACGGTAGTTCCTTGACTGACGCGTCCGCGGCGCTGAATCTGTCCAGCCTGGAAAAGGAGGGTTTCGGTAAGTGTGGTCTTGCCTGCGCCGTCGTTTCCGAGCAGGGCGATGTTCTTAATACCGTGAGAATCGTAAACTTTCATGGTTGTGTTAAGGTTTATAAGATTGGTTTATGTGTTCGTTGTTTGCAAATCGGGGCGCAAGGTAGTTAAAAGTTTGGTTACTGCCAAACGATTCCCGCCACAAATGCATGTTTTGTGCCACAAATATCGTGATGCGGCTGTCGTCGCAGCGTTTCCAGGCGTCGAAATGTGCATTTGCGCTTGCCTCGTATTTGTTTGGTGCGTAGGCTGTGATGTCTATTTGTTGATCATCTTCAGGAGCGAGTCGATGGTGTCTTGCAGGTGCACCTTGTCGGTCTGCAGGGCTTTGTTCTGCTCGCGCAGCATTTCGAGCTCGCGCTGCATTGCTGCCTTCTCCTCGGCGGCCGCTGCTGTCTGCCCGCTGTTGAGGGTGTTGCCTTGTCCGCCCTGCACGTTGCCTCCGCTCATGTTGCCCACGACCTGCCCAAAGTCAACGTTGAGGTTCAGCTGTTGCGTAGCACTCACGTTGGGTTCCTCTGTGCTGAGGTGGCACAATGGCACGCGGAGCAGTGTGCTCAGGCGCTCGACGGTTGCCCAGTTCGGGTTGCCTTCGGCGAAGAGCCTGTACCACGATGCGTGGTTCTGCCATCCCATGCGCTCCATGATTTGTTGAACAGACATCCCGCTGTCTTTTAAAGCCTTCTTGAGTGGTTCTGGATTAAACATGATTAGTTGACATATAATTTTGTTTTTCGGCAAAACTAAAAAATCTTTTGGGAAAATGCAAGCATCAGGCCAATTATTTTTGATTTGAATGTAAATTTCCTCGATTTCGTTGAGTTTTGCATAGTATTCGACGAAGCCAATGAGGTCGAAATTGGACAGAAAAAGGTCCAGCGGGGATACGTCGGGGGCGTCGGGCTCTGTGTCGTCGGGCTCGGGCGCTTCGCTGTTGTTAAGGGCAGACTCAGGCTCCTCGGGCTCTGTGTTCTCGAGGTTCTCGTCGCCGTGGTTGTCGTTTTCGGGCTTGTGGTTCGGGGCGGGGTCGTCAGGTGGATATAGGGGGATTATGTTCTTCATCTCGGTAATGCTTTTAAGGTTGAAATGTGGTTCGCCGATAAGGGCTCCTTCCGCCCTCTCTGATGCAAACGTACGCTATCTGCCGCTTACTTCCAAGAGAACGTGTCGGTTTTCCTATAGAAAAACCGAAAATTCTTTTCCAGCCCTCGTTTTTGCAAAGTCGAGTGTAGAAATCGCGAACATTCCCGCTCGCCATCTTGGCCTTCTGGCGTGCCGCGTGCGAGGCTATTCGGACGAGGGGAATGTATCGCGAAATGTTAATTAAAACGAAAAATGATATTCAGAAGGAAAATTTTTGCATCTTTTCTTTGCGTAATAACAAACAATGCGTATATTTGCAGCGCAAAAACCATTCGTTAAATGTCATGCTGTGCGGAACAATCGTCGATCGGCGCACCTCGCAACTCTGAGCTGCTTGCCCCTGAATCTCGAGCACGGACCTTTTCGTTTTTTCGACGCAGGAAAACTTGTCGAAGTCCGTGGAAGTGGTCAGCGAGCAGCGTGCTCAAAATCTCCGCCTGCGCAGCTCGATGATAGTCCGCCGCCGAACTCAAAAACACCTTCAGAACTATGAAACGTAAATCACCATTCACCATGCTTACTGCACAGCAGCTCAGGCAGTTGCGCGAGTTGTTCCGCTCCTTCGGCACCGACTTCTACCGTTCGGCGTGCCAGCTCCTCGATGTGCAGCCCGCAGACGCACCTTCGCTGGACCTCGAATTCTGCGACGACGAGGCTGAAAAAAGTGGAGAAAGAAAAGCAGAACAGAAAGAAGCCGAGGTTTCCCCCACACCCCCTTCCTATGAAGAAAGAAAAGAAGAAAAGAAAGACGACAACAACAACGACATAAAAAAAGAAAGGCAAAAGAGATTTCGTAAGCCTACGGTTCAGGAAGTGGCGGAATATGTCGAGCGTAAGGACTACCACATCAGCGCCGAGCACTTCCACGCCTACTACGAGTCCAACGGCTGGCGCGTAGGCATGGCGCCGATGAAGGACTGGCGCGCCGCCTGCCGCGTGTGGGAACAGAAGGAGCTCCAGCTTGCCGAGCGTCGTCGAAACTATGCTAAGCATCAGGCAATTAGCCGCAATCGTACAAAAGAAAAACCCAACCAAACCACAAACAACTATGGACAAGACACTGACTCCGATTTCCGCTCCTACGGGACCTACATGTCCCCCGACGAGCGACGCCGCCTTGCCGACGAAGAGGACCAGCGGCGCTATCTCGAAGAGACGCTTCGCGCTGTCGCCATCGCAGCAAGCACTCCAATCTGAAGTCCTCGCGCGATATCCAACCCTCGAGGACTACCTGCGTGGCGTGAACCCCACGTGCCAGCTTTGGTCGGTGGAGCATCCCGGGCGCGCCATCTTCCACGAAGGCAGCCCCTCGCTCCGCATGCTCGACATCATCTACGGCGTCGAGGCGTCGAAGGCGTGGCTGGCGGTGCAGTTCGCCGACCTCGCCAACTTCTGCAACTCTCGTGCCCTGATGACCTCGGCGCGTGTAGCTGAGCTCTCGTCGATTGTCGTCGCAAACTACGGCTATCTGCGCTGTTCCGAGTTCCTGCTTTTCTTCGGATGGTTCAAGGGCGGTCGCTACGGCCACACCTACGGTCCACTCAGCGCCATGTGCCTGACAGCGGCCATCGCCGAATACGTGCGCGAGCGCAGTTCGCTGATCTGCCGCTACGAAAACGAAGAGCACCAGCGTCGCGAAAGGCAGAAGCCCAAGCCTGCCTCCAAGCTCCTGACGCGCGACGAGTGGGAGCAGACGGAGGAGTACAAGAAGCTGTGGGGGATTGTTGATGATTGACCATTGACCATTGACCATTGAACGTTCAATGGTCAATGTTCAATGTTCAATGGCTCTCGTGAGGCGTTGTTAAGCGTTTTTTATCTTTTTTAACCGTGCTTTTTGCGCACAATCATTCTTTCGTGCTACCTTTGCGCCCCGAAAACGCGCACGCTCGCGTATTGCTCGCGCACGCACGTGCGTACATTATTTAATAATAAGTCATGATACAACATCCCGACATCCGACAGCTCAACGAACATATCGCTGAGGAAAGTCAGTTTCTAAGCGCCCTGCGCGACGGTATGGCACAGACCATCGTCGGCCAGCGCCACCTCGTAGATGCACTCTTCGTAGGCCTGCTTGCCGACGGACACGTCCTGCTCGAAGGACTTCCCGGACTTGCAAAGACGCTCGCCATAAAGACACTCGCACAGTTGCTCGACGCACAGTTCTCGCGCGTGCAGTTCACGCCCGACCTCCTGCCCGCCGACCTCCTCGGAGGGCTCATCTACTCGCAGCGCACAGAGCAGTTCACAACCCGCCGCGGCCCCATCTTCGCAAACTTCGTGCTCGCCGACGAAATCAACCGCGCACCCGCCAAGGTGCAGAGCGCGCTGCTCGAAGCCATGCAGGAGCGTCAGGTGACGCTCGGCGACGAGACGTTTCCGCTGCCCACGCCCTTCCTCGTGCTCGCCACGCAGAACCCCATCGAGCAGGAAGGCACCTATACGCTGCCCGAGGCGCAGACCGACCGCTTCATGCTGAAAGTGCGCGTGGACTACCCCTCGCTCGACGAGGAGAAGAACATCGTGCGCGCACACCTCGACGGCGCCATCAACCACGTGCCGCAGCCCATCGTCACGCTCGACCAGATTCTCCGCGCACGCAAGGCCGTAGCTGAGGTGTACCTCGACGAGCGCATCACGCAGTACATCGCCGACATCGTCTTTGCTACGCGACAGCCGCAGAGCTACAACCTTGCCAACATACGCCCCTACATACAGTACGGAGCATCGCCACGCGCAAGCATAAGCCTCGCCCTCGCGGCACGCGCCATCGCCTTCCTACACCGCCGCGGCTATGTCATTCCCGAGGACGTGCGCGAAGTGGCTCCCGACGTGCTGCGCCATCGCATCGGGCTTACATACGAAGCCGAGGCTGCAGAAGTCTCCACCGACGAAATCATCACACAGATTCTTAATAGCGTAGAAGTGCCCTAAGCGGTGATGCAAACCCAGAATACAACAGACGCGCTTTCCCTTTTGCGCGAAGTAAGGCTCGTCGAGATCAAGAGCCGTCGCCTCACCGACGAGACGATGGCCGGCGAGTACCGCAGCGCATTCAAGGGACACGGCATGAGCTTCGCGGAAGTACGCGAATACCATGTCGGCGACGACGTGCGCTCAATCGACTGGAACGTCACCGCGCGCACCGCGCGCCCCCACGTGAAGCTTTACGAGGAGGAACGCGAGCTGACCGTCATGCTCCTCATCGACCTCAGCCGCAGCCTCGACGTGGGAACGCGGAAGCGCACGGAGCGACGCCTCGTCAGCGAACTCGCCGCCACGCTCGCCTTCTCGGCATTGAAGAACGGCGACAAGGTGGGAGCCATATTCTTCACCGACCACGTGGAGAAGTTCATACCTCCTGCCAAGAGCCGGCGCCACGTACTGCGCATCGTCGCCGAGCTGCTATCCTTCCGTCCCGAAGGACACCGCACGGCCATCGCTCCCGCGCTCGAATACCTCGTACGCGCACTCCGCAAGCGCTGCATAGCCTTCGTCCTCAGCGACTTCATGGACAACGACGACTATTCGCAGCAGCTCTCCATCGCAGCGCGCAAGCACGACCTACTCGCGCTCCACATCTACGACCCCTTGCAGCAGTCGCTGCCCGACGTGGGACTACTGCGTGTGCGCGATGCCGAGACAGGGCGCCAGATGCTCCTCGACACCAGTTCGCGACGACAGCGCGAGCAACACATAGCATGGTGGACGCAGCATCGTCAGCGCCTGGCTGAACGAATGCAGCGCGCCGGCGTGGACGTGGCCTCCCTGCCCACGCATCAGGATTACGCAGCTCCACTGCGCCGACTGCTACGTCGCCTCGCCGTCGTGGCTCTCGTACTGCTCTTCCCCTTCTCGCTACATGCGCAGAACGTCGTGGAGGCATCGCTCTCAGGTGCCGACATACTCATCGGCGAGCAGGTAGATCTGAAACTCAGCGTGAAGACCGACGCCGCAAACACTGTGCAGTTCCCCGAGTACCCGCCGCAGGGCGAGATGGTGCCTGGTGTGGAGGTCATACAAGCCTCCGTCGTCGATACGCAGCGTCACAACAACGGACAGCGGCTCGAACTCACGCGCAGCTACACCATCACGAGCTTCGACAGCGCACTCTACGTCCTGCAGCCTGCCGTCATCATCGGTTCCGACACCATCCAGGCGCGTTCGTCGGTGGGACTAAAGGTGACGTCGGTGCCCGTCGATACGCTCCACCCCGAGCAAATGCGCGATGCCTACGGACCTGTAGATGTCGAGTTCGAATGGTCTTGGAACATCCTGCTTATGATCCTCGGCCTCGTCCTTTCAGCCGCCGTCGGAATAGTGTTCTTCCGTCGTGCACGCCGCATCAAGCCGCGCGTACGCCGCTACGTTTTGCCCGAAGTTCCCACGCCGCGAGCTGCGGCACAGGGCATCTTCGAACAGCTGCGCGCCGAACAGCCTTCGTCTCCCGACGAGATGAAGCAGCACTACATGCGCATGACGGAAGCCCTGAGGAACTATATTGCTGAAACCTACAAGATTAGTGCGCTCGAGATGACGTCGGCAGAAATCACCGACGCTCTCATGAGCTTGCCCGATACCGAGCGCGAAAGCCTGCGCGACATCCTCGAGACGGCAGACCTCGTGAAGTTCGCACGCTACGAAGCGTCGCTCCCCGAAGCCGACCGCAACCTCCTGCAGGCTGTGCGATTCGTCGAGGCCACCTCGCCTGCACCCACGGAGTCCCGTAAGCCTCGCATCGTCGAGGAAGTGGAAGGCGGCGAGGCCGTACTCCGACGTCGCAGGCGCACCTATGCCATTGCTGCCCTGTGCGGCGTTGTCGCCCTGGTGATGCTCGTCCTTCTCGGCGTAGAATTATATAATGTGATATGACCTTCGCAAATCCTCTATATCTCCTCCTGCTGCTTTTGCCTCTCGGCATGCTCCTCTGGCACCTGTTCCTCTCCCGTACGCGGGAGCCGCAGTTGCTCGTCGGCAGCGTAGAGGAATTCCTGCCCCATGTACGTACGTGGCGCACGCGCCTTGCCAACTTGCCGACATACCTGCTTATAGCAGCGGCGGCCCTTGTCGTCGTGTGCCTTGCGCGTCCGCAGACGAGTCGCAACTACAGCTCGCGCAGCGTGGAGGGCATCGACATCATGCTCGCCATCGACGTTTCCACGTCCATGCAGTACGATGACATCGAGCCTTCGCGCATCGATGCCGCACGTGTTGTCGCTACGGAGTTCATCAACAATCGCTCCGACGACAACATCGGCGTTACGCTTTTTGCCGGCGAAGCTTTCACGCTCTGCCCCCTGACGACGGACCACGCATCGCTGCTCTCGCTGATAAGCCAGAACGCTAACTGCAACTTGGCAGGCACGGGCATCATCTCCGACGGCACTGCCATCGGCATGGGCCTCGCCGTGGCTGTCTCGCGCCTCGAAGAAAGCCGTGCACCATCGAAGGTCATCATCCTGCTTACCGACGGTGTCAACAACACAGGACAGATTTCCCCTCTGCAGGCCGCCGACATGGCGAAGAGCCTCGGAATACGCGTATATACCATCGCCGCCGGCGGAGGTGCCGACGTCGATTTGCCCGTGGCCATACTTCCCAACGGCGACATATATTCAACGCAGGTCAAGGAGCCTGAAGACCCCGAAACGCTGCAGAAGATTGCCAGCCAGACGGGAGGCCAATACTTCAAGGCCGACAACCGGCGTGCGTTGAGCAGCATCTACGACGACATCGACAAGCTCGAAAAACGACGCCTCGAGGTCTCCGACTCCACGCGCCGCTACGATGCATGGCAGTCCTTTGGGCTGCTCGCCATCATCCTCGCGCTCTGCGCCCTCATCCTACGATATACATGGCTCCGACGCCTGCCTTAAAATAAAGAATAGTATGTTTCGCTTCGCAGATCCACAATATCTATATCTACTCCTCCTGCTACCGTTGCTCATTGCGCTACGTGTAGGCTACGGCTACCATGCACGTTCGCGTAGCGTGCGCCTTGCCGATGCCGACCTGCTTGACCAGATGGCACCGCGACGCTCCCGCATGCGTCGGGGACTGAAGTTCTCGCTCGTTATCGGCGCTCTGGCGGCTTTGATCGTGATGGTCGCACGTCCGCAGTACGGCGAGAAAACAGTCACGCAAGGTAAGGGTGGAATCGAGGTGTGCTTCATGCTCGACGTGTCCAATTCTATGCTCGCACGCGACGCATCTCCCAATCGTCTGGACCGTGCACGCCTCCTCATCTCCAATATGCTCGACCGTCTCGAAGGGAGCAAGGTTAGCTTCGGAGTCTTTGCAGGGCAGGCCGTACCGCAGCTACCACTCACCGGAGACTTCAACGCTGCGCGCATACAGCTCGACGCTGTAAGTCCCAGCATGCTCACTGTCCAGGGAACTGACCTCGGAGAAGCCATCACATACGGTGCGTCGCTGTTCTCAGACCGCGAAGTGGGCAAGGCGCTTGTCGTCATCACTGACGGCGAGGACCATTCGCAGAAAGCTGAGGAAGCTGCCAAGAAAGCCCACGACAACGACGTGACGCTCTACGTATTAGGCATAGGCTCCACGCAAGGTGCTACGATACCCCTCGACGACGGGCCGCTCACCGACAAGGACGGCAACGTCGTCAAGACATGCCTCAACGAGGACATGTGCCGTCGCATTGCCGAGGTCGGCGAAGGCTTGTACCTGCACGTTGATAACAGCAACCACGCCCAAGAAACCCTGCTCGAAGCCTTCCGACAACTCCCGCAAGCCGAACAGGAGTTCCAGACGACGGAGGCAGGAGAACAATATCAGGCCTTTGGAATAATCGCCCTGCTACTGCTGCTCGTCGGCGTGCTTGTATTTGAAGGAAAGATACCTCTCTGCACCCGCTGCTATGAAAACTCCCATAATCATCATCTTCTTCTCCCTCCTCGCCACTGGCGCCTCCGCGCAAACGCCATTCTGGAGCCAGATGTCGCGCGGAAACAAGAGCTTCGCAAAGAAAGACTATGCCGCAGCGTCCAACAATTATCGGCGCGCGCAGGCACTTCGTCCCGAGGATGCGCGTCCGACCTTCAACCTCGGCACGTCGCTCTTGGGGCAGCAGGATGCCAACGCGGCGATGGATACGTTCAGCAAGGCTGCCGAGGCAGCTTCAGACCCCATACTGCGAAGCATGGCGCACTACAACATGGGCTACATTGCACAACAGTCGTCGCTGACGTCGGAACCGCAGCAGAAGCCCGAGTATCTCAAGCAGGCCATCGAGCATTACAAGAACGCACTGCGTGCAAATCCTGCCGACGACAATGCTCGCTACAACCTCGCGCTATGCCAGAAGCAGCTGAAGGATGCACAGCAACAGCAGCAACAACAAAATCAGCAGCAACAGCAGCAGGATCAGAACAAGGAACAGCAGGACAAGCAGCAGCAACAGCAAGACCAACAGCAGAACCAAGATCAAAACCAGCAACAGCAGCAGAATCAGCCTGAGCCCAACGACCAGCAGCGCCAGGATCGTGATCCGCAGACGCAGCAGCTGCTAAACCTCTCCAGGCAAGCAGAGCAACGCACACGCGACCGCATAAACGCTACGCCGCGCAGACAATATCGCACCGACAAGGACTGGTAATGTATCCGCGTCAATAAACAACGAAATGAAAAGACTCTTTCTTCTCACGATATTCCTCGTTCCCGCCATGCTCTTGGCGCAGCGACTCACGATTGAGCCGCCCCAGGAGGTACGCGCGGGCGTGCCCTTCCAGCTTAGGTACTTCGTGGATGCCGACGCTGACCCCTCGGACTTTCACTTGCAGCTGCCAAGCGGACTGCGCCTGCTAAATTCTGCAAGGAAAAGCAGTTTTAGCAGTACGACCATCGTCAACGGACGACGTACCGATGAGCGAGGTACAAACCTCACGCTTGTGGTTCAGGCGCAGCACGCGGGAACATTCCGCGTCCCTGCTGCGTCGCTTCGCCTCAACGATGGACGTACAATCACGTCGAACTCCTTCAGCTTTGTGGCTGTGGACGACGACAAGCCTGCGCCCTCGCACAACGGGGAGCCATCGATGCAACCAATAGGAAGCCGCATCACCGAGAACGATGCCTTCGTAATGGCTTCGGCAGACCGCACGGGCGTACTCGAACAGCAGCCGGTGCTCATTTCCCTGCGCCTTTATACACGCGTCGGCGTTGCCGTAGATAATCCTATGCTCGCCGGCTCGTTGCCAGAGGTGGAGGGCGCATCCATCCAGAACGTCTCGCCTGGCGCCTCGCAGATGGACATCGTGCAGAATGGAGGAGTATCATACCATGTGCGTACGATAGGACGCTTTATGCTGATTCCCTCAAAAGCCGGAACCATCACGCTTCCTGCCATCACCATCCGCGCTACGGCATTGCAGCGCCGTCAGTTCACGAACCCACTGGACGAATTTTTCAACAATGCATCTACACGCATCGGCATACCCATAGAACGCTCGACGAAACCACTGACGATACGTGTCGAGGCTTTGCCGGAACCGCGTCCTGCCGACTTCTCGGGTGGAGTAGGGCAGATGCAGCTAAGCGCAAGCCTTCTCAAACCCGAAGTGCGAGCCAACGACGTTGCCACACTGCGTCTTCGACTTTCTGGCGTAGGCAACATGAAGCACCTTTCAGCACCATCCGTAAGCTTTCCGAGCGACTTCGAAACATATAGTCCCAAGACTACAGATTCCACCAAACTTACTCGCGATGGCGACGTGGGTATTGTGAATTTCGACTATACCTTCGTGCCGCGAAATGCAGGCCACTACGAGATTCCTGCCCTCACATTCACATATTATGATACGGGAAAACGCAGTTACGAAACGCTTCGCACTGAGCCTGTGAGCTTTGACGTTCAACCCGACGACAGACCTGCTGCCGACGTTGAGGCAGAACGCGAACTCCGACAAAGCGACATTGCACCGCTACGTCGCGACAAAGCAAGGCTTTTCTCCGAGGAAAATCCATCGTGGTGGGGTACGTGGAGCTATTGGCTCACACTCTTGCTCATCATTGTGGCTTACTTCCTGCTGCGTCCTTTGGTGCGCCGCTATCTTGCACGCCTTGCCGACCACGAAGGAATGCGTCGCAGTCGTGCCGGACGCGTGGCGAATAAGCGCCTACGCACAGCGCAGCAACTGCTTGCTGTTCCCGAAGCCCAGGCATCGGCTTTCTACGACGAACTGGCGCATGCTTTGGAAGGCTACCTTGCAGACAAATTCTCGTTGCCAGCGTCCGAACGTACTCGCGAGCGCATTGCGGAAATTCTTGCAAGCACAAATGTTCCCGACGAAGCTGCGCAAATGTTTACCGATGCCCTTGAACAGTGCGACATGGCACGCTTCGCACCATCAGCAGCGCAGAATCGCCGTTCGCTCTACGACCTTGCGGCGCACGCCATCGAGGGACTTGAGACAAAGGGCGCTTCAAAGAAAAAGGACATGACGCAGAAAAATCCTGTCGAAGGGTTGGCGACGGTTTTCGTAGCACTCACAATCACGTTTGTGGGCTTTATGATTCCCACGGCGTCCCATGCTACGCGTGCAGACTCCCTGAAAACTATGGGCGACAGCCTCTACGACGCACAGCTCTACGTTGAAGCGGCGGCATCCTACGAGGATGCGCTTAAGGACGGCGCATGTGCTGCTCTTTTGCAGAATCTCGGAAATGCCTATTTCCGTATGAATGACTTTACAAAAGCCACCATAGCATACGAACGTGCGTTGCGCATAGAACCTTACAACAAGGAACTGCGCCACAACATAGCACTCTGCGCTACGAAGATCGAGGACCGCTTCGCCCAGAAGCAGGAAATGTTCTTCGTAACATGGACACGGACGCTTCGCGACAGCCTCTCGACAGATGCTTGGGCGGTGTTGGGCATTGTTTTCTTCCTGCTGTTCGTATGCGGACTTGCGCTTTATCAACTCTCTGAGCGCCAACGTCTGCGCAAGGTGGGATTCTTCGGCGGCGGATTTGTGCTTCTGCTCTTCCTGGCAACGCAAATGTTTGCTTTAAGCCAGCGCAGTGAGCTCCGAAACCGCCAGCGTGCCGTCGTGACGGCATCTCCGGCGCAGCTCCATGAGAGCTCGGCACCACAAAGTCGCACAGAGAAGGAACTACATCCTGGTGTGGGTGTTACCTTGACGGACTCCACGCGAGAAGCCTACGAGGTGGAATTGCCCGATGGTACTCGCGGATGGATGCTCCGTGGAGATGTGGAGAGAATATGACATTCTTTAGCACACAAAAAAGCCGCAAACAGACGCTCTGACGCGGAAAACTTGTGCTTCGACATAGAAAATAAGCGTTCCGACACAGAAAAAAACGGCGCGAAGGTAGCTTTTTAATTTTCTTTTGCTATCTTCGCGCTGTCATTGTACATTGTTTATATCATGATCATCATCGGTATTGCTGGCGGCACAGGTTCAGGAAAAACCACCGTCGTACGAAAAATCATAGAGCAGCTTCCTGAAGGACGCGTCTCTGTAGTTCCGCAAGATTCTTACTACAAGGCTGCGCAGCCGGGAGTGCCTCTCGAGCAGTTGAGGAAAAAGAATTTCGACCATCCCGACGCTTTCGACTGGGAACTCTTGGAGGAACAAATACGTTGCCTGCGTGAAGGAAAGTCTATTGAACAGCCAGTATATTCGATGCTTACCTGCGACCGTACGTCGGAAACCGTGCATGTTGAGCCTTCGGACGTGATCATCATCGAGGGCATTATGGCTCTTTATCGCAAGGAGCTTCGTGACATGATGGACCTGCGTATCTTTGTGGATGCCGGTCCCGACGAGCGCCTCATTCGCGTGATGGAGCGCGACGTCATCGAGCGCGGACGCACAGCGCGACAAGTGATGGATCGCTATCGCAGCGTGCTGAAACCCATGCACAAGCAGTTCATTGAACCGACGAAGGAGTATGCTGACCTCATCATCCCGCAGGGTGGAAACAATACCCGTGCTATCGAGATCATGAGGATATATATCGAGAAGATACTGCACGGCGGACACATCAAGTAGCCTGTGCATGCGTTATGCCGCTGACGAAAATAGCAGGAAGTCGGAGGCTGCGCCCGTTTGATATGCGACGCGTAATTTATCATGGTTTGCGCCTTGCGCGGAGAGCTTTGCACAAAAAAAATTGATTGTCTCACGACAACCAATCTTTACTAACCTTAAATCTAATACCATGAAAAACGGTGCAAAGATACGGGCGAAATCAAGTCCTGACAAATGTTTTTAAGAAAAAACCGCAAAAAAATATGTTTTTGCGGTTTTTTCCTTTCTTTCTGCAAAGCAGACTTTTCGTTTTTCTTATGATTTGCTATGTTTTTTGCCAAATTCGGACTAAAGATTCTCGGCTCCGAGGACCATATTTCGGGCTAAAAATACGTTTTATACTATAGTAAATGCTTGTATGCTTCGACGGCGCGTTCCACTGTTCGCACAGCATCTTCGATAGGAAAGGGGAGCTCGCCTCCGCTGGCGTTCATGTGGCCACCTCCGTTGAAGAATTCCTCAGCCATACGGTTGCAGGGGAAGTCGTCGACGCTGCGCAATGATACGCGCACGACGTCGCGCTCAGTGTCCTCGCGCAAGGATATGCTCAGTCGCGAGCCCTTCACCTGTAGCGGCATGTTCACGAGTCCCTCGCCGTCGCCGCGAATGAAGTGCAAGCGTTTCATCTCCTCGCGCGTCAGCGTAAAATATGCAGCGCGCCCTTCCGCAAGCCATTTTACCTTTTCGTAAAGAACATATCCTTGCAGCTTGAGCCGCCAAGCACTGAAGCTGTGATAGACGTTTCGGTAGATGCGATCCTTGTCGATGCCCTTTTGTACGAGGAGCGCGATGACTTCGTAGATTTCGGGGTAGGACGACGAGTAGGCAAGGTTCCCCGTGTCGGTCATGAGGCCGCAGTAAATGTCGGTAGCCATGTCCAGCGACATACCCTCGTAGGCTCCGAGTTGCAGCAGCAGTCGGAAGACGATTTCGGAGGTAGAACTGAGTTCAGGCTGCGACACGGCAAAGTTGAATTCCTTCAGGGCGGGTGCGAGGTGGTGGTCGATGAGTAGCCGCTTGGCGTGGGATGAAGCTACGCACTCCCCCATGTTCTGCAGGCGCGAGAGCGTGTTGAAGTCGAGGCAGCAGATGAGGTCGGCATCGGCAATAAGCTGCTTCGCTGTTTGTGTGTGGCGGTCAAAGTATGTTACCTTGTTCGCTTCTGGAAGCCATTGCAGGAAGTCCGGACAGGGGTTGGGGAGCACTACGCTCACCATCTTGCCCAGTCCTCGCAGGTAGGCGGCCCATGCCAGCGTGGAGCCCATTGCGTCGCCGTCGGGCGAACGATGAGCGCAGACGACGACCTTGCGGCTGTCCTGCAAGAGTTTCATTAGGTCGATTGTCTCGGAAAGCGAGAGCAAGTGTAAGTTTTCGTACGTGCTCATTCTCCGCGCAGTATTTCGATTTCGCGAACAGGATCTTCGGCACCGAAGACGGCGCTTCCCGCAACGAGAATGTCGGCACCAGCTTCCTCCAGCAGACGAGCCGTGCGACGGTTTACGCCTCCGTCTATTTCCACGAGAGCGCCCGAGTCGCGTTCTGCTAGCAGGTTCTGGAGCCGTCGCGTCTTGTCGAGGGTGTTTTCGATGAACGTCTGTCCGCCGAATCCCGGGTTCACGCTCATCAGCAGCACGACATCTGCTTCCGTCAGTATCTCCTCGATTGCCGCCAGCGGCGTATGCGGATTCAGCGCCACGCCAGCCTTCATGCCGGCTTCCCGTATCTGCGTAAGTACGCGATGCAGGTGTGTGCATGCCTCGGCATGTACCGTCATGACGCTAACGCCCAGGTCTGCCAGGCGCTGCGTGTAGAATTCTGGATGAACTGTCATCAGGTGGGCGTCGAGCGTCAGCTTAGTGTTTCGTGCGACGGCTTCGATAACGGGAAAGCCGAAACTGATGTTCGGGACGAAGACGCCGTCCATGATGTCGAGGTGGAGCCAGCGTGCCTCGCTCTGTGATAACATGTCCAGCTCGTCGCCGAGTCGAGAGAAGTCGGCAGAGAGTAGGGAGGGGGATATAATCATTGTCTTGAGGCTTGGAAATGTGGTTTTCTGTGTGCAAAGATAAAAAAGTTTTCGCGCTGGAGAAAAGAAAGCGCGATTTTTCATACTTTTGCGCCTCATTAAGACACAAACAGCACACTCATGAAGCGCATACCACTTGAGGATTTCTTCCGCAACAGCCCTGAAACAGGTTTCCAGTTATCTCCCGATGGCCACCACATCGCATACTTAGCTCCCTACGAGGATCGAATGAATATCTTCGTGCGTGAAGGCGATGGCTCGCGACAACTGACGTATGAAACTGCCCGCAGTATTGCTGGCTACTTCTGGGCGGACAACAAGCGCATCCTGTTCATGAAGGATACCAGCGGCGACGAGAACTACCAGCTCTATGGCGTCAACATCGACGGCACGGACCTGCGCCCATACACATCCTTCGAGGGTGTGCGCACGACCATCATCGACGACCTCGAGGAGGTGCCCGACGAGATAATCATCGGCATGAACCGACGAAACCCCGAAGCATTCGACCCATATCGCCTGAACCTGCAGACGGGAGAACTGACGCTGTTGGCAGAAAATCCCGGCAACTGGCAAGGATGGATGACGGATCATGACGGCAAGTTGCGCAGCGTGACGGCCATCGTGGACGGTGTGAACACGCAGATACTATATCGCGACAGCGAGGACGAGGAATTCCGCCCCGTGCTGACGACGAATTTCCGCGAGAGCGTATGCTTCCTTGAGTTTACTCCCGACAACCGCTACGTTTGGGCGGCTACGAACCTCGGCCGCGACAAGTCGGTGCTCGTCCTGATGGATCCTGCGACGTGCGAGGAGCTGGAATTGCTCTACGAGAACCCACAGTACGACGTCAACGCCATATCATACAGCCGTCGCCGCAAGCGTCTGCTCGGCGTGTTCTGCGTAGGACACAAGGATATCGTGCGCCACTATTTCGACGATGAGGAAGCAGCGTTCCGCAAGCGCATCGAGGCGCATTTCCCAGGCCAGCGCGTAGGCATGGCAGACGTCGATAAGGCAGAGGAGAACTACCTCCTCTACGTAGGCGGCGACCGCACACGCGGCGCATACTATTATTATAATATTGTGACGGACGCTCCGCAGCTCATCGCCGATCTTGCTCCGTGGCTCAAGCCTGAAGACCTCGTTCCGATGCAGACCTTCACATATACAACACGCGACGGATTGCAGATAGAAGCCTACCTTTCGATGCCGCAGGGCACTGAACACGATGCTCCGCTCGTGGTCATCCCGCACGGAGGTCCGTGGTCGCGCAACAGCTGGGGCTACAACTCGGAAGTTCAGTTCCTCTGCAATCGCGGATATGCCGTTCTGCAGATGAACTTCCGCGGCTCCACGGGCTACGGGCGCCGCTTCCTTGAGGCCTCCTACAAGGAGTGGGGTAGGAAGATGCAGGACGACATCACCGATGGCGTGCAGTACCTGATAGCACAGGGGACAGCCGACCCGAAGCGCATCGCCATCTACGGCGGCAGCTATGGCGGCTATGCCACGCTTGCGGGGCTCTGCTTCACGCCCGACCTCTACCGTTGCGGCATCGACTATTGCGGAGTCTCCAACCTCTTCACGTTTATGCAGACGATACCTCCCTATTGGAAGCCCCTTTTGGAGATGATCTACGAGCAGGTGGGCAATCCGGAAGAAGAGCGCGACCTGCTGGCAGCAGCGTCGCCGGCCCTGCATGCCGACAACATCAAGGCACCGCTCTTCATCGCGCAAGGCTCCAACGACCCCCGCGTCAACAAAGCCGAGAGCGACCAGATGGTGGCAGCCCTGCGCGCACGCGGCATCGAGGTCGAGTACATGGTGAAGGACGACGAGGGCCACGGCTTTGCAAATCAGGAGAACCGCTTCGACTTCTACCGCGCAATGGAGCGCTTCCTCGAGCGATACATGCCCGTGTGAAAGTGGAAAAAAGAGCCGTAAAGTGTTAAAATCGTGGAAAAATGTTTGTCGTGTCGCTGAGATAACGTACCTTTGCCGCCGATATTCTAAATTTTTAATCACAAAACGCAAGAGCCTATCGGAACATCATTACTCTAAACCAACCAGTTAGAAGGTAATGACACATCTTAAACAACGCACCGACGAGGAGTTGGTGACGATGTATGCTTCAGGAATGAACAGCGCGTTCGACGTGCTGCTTGAGAGGTATAAAGATAAGCTCTATTCCTACATCCTTTACTTAGTTCACAATGCTGACGTTGCAGACGACCTGTTCCAGGACACGTTCGTCCGCGCCATTATGAACATACGCCAAGGTAAATATACCGAGGGCGGGAAGTTCTACGCCTGGCTCACGCGAATTGCCCACAACCTCGTCATCGACCAGTTCCGCGCAGAGCGCACCGAGAACACCATCAGCGGCGAGGAAGAAGGCAAAGACCTCATCAACAACAGCCTGCGCCTTTCCGAAGCCAGCATCGAGCACGCTATGCTCAACGAGCAGACACGTATGGACATCCGCCGCCTCATACGCCACCTTCCCGAAAGCCAGCGCGAAGTTGTTACGATGCGTTACTACCAAGGACTCTCGTTCAAGGAAATTGCCGAGCAGAAGAACATAAGCATCAACACGGCTCTCGGACGCATCCACTACGCCATCAACAACATGCGCCGCATGGCGAAGGAACACGGCATAGAGCTCTACAACGCATAGCGACGACCGACATAACCCTTGCGCCCGCTAATCCCATTCGGGACGGGCAGCAAGTCGCCAATATAAGGGGCAGAAGCATCACGCACAGTGCTTTCGCCCCTTTTTATGTGCTCTTCGGTGGAGTTTGTTGTCCGTAGTGCATCGTCCTGCGCAGGTCGAGATTTTTTGCACGGACCTTTTGGGTCACTTCCTTGGGCGAAAATGGTTTTTCCGGCTTCCGGAAAACGTCGAGCTCCCTGCTCAAGATTGCGAGGTGCTCATCCGAACTGGTCAAAAGCTTTGACCGGTTCATTCTTTCCTCGCGCGTGCGCGCACGTAATGCGCGTTAATAATGTGTAGATGCGTTTATGCTATGTTTCCCATGCGTAAGTTAACATTTTATAGCCTCCGAAATCTTAAAAAACCTTAAAATATAGGTTAATTTTGCAAAGTATTGTTTTCAAATCATAATAAACGCTTAAATTTGCTACCGCTCTATGCTATGCACATACGTGAAAGCAAAAATAAAATCACTAAAATCAATTAATTAATGGTATGAAAGACCGTTTAAACAGAATGGGAATCACGCTGCTAAGCGCAGTGTGCCTGCTCGCAACTTGCGGTATTGCTACCTCCTGCTCGGATGATTATGATTTGGACGAGACAATTCCGGAAATCCTAGGAGAAAGCATTTACGACGAGTTGAACAACAAAGGGAACTTCACGTACCAAATTCGTCTAATAGACGACTTAGGATACAGAGAAGTTATGTCCAAGACTGGTAGTAAGACGCTCTTTGTAGCCAAAGACGAGGCTTTTGAGGCATTCTTCAAGAATTGCGCTTGGAAAGATGGCTCCGGAAATCCCGTCAGAAGCTACGACCAGCTCTCGACAAACCAGAAACGCTTACTGCTGAACGGCGCGATGCTTAACAATGCCTATGTGATGGAAATGCTCTCCAACACTGCGGGCGGCGGAAAGAATCTCTGCCTGCGCCAGGGGACGAACCTCAGCGCGACCGACTCCGTGCCCTACTGGAAGTGGTATGAACTGCCGAAGTTCCAGTTCGAGGCAGAAGACGACTCGCGCGCCGAGGACAAGCTCGACCTCTGGGGATGGTATCGCACGGAGGCTCGCGGAGGAATGTACATGGCCGTAGATGCTACGAACCCCATGATGACGCACTTCCTCGAGGGTCAGCTGAAAGACAAGCACATCACTCACTCCGACGTGGCATTCATCATGAATATCAACGACGGAAGCTGGGGTAATAGCGGCGACGAGGAATCGCGCAGCTACATCTACAACAGGATGGTTGTTACGCCTGACAACACCTGCCTGAACGGATACTACCACGTCCTCGACAGCGTGCTCGTCACACCCAGCAGCATGGCAGAAGTGATACGCCAGAACCCTAAGACGCAGCTCTTCTCCGAGATGCTCGACCGTTTCAGCGCACCCTTCTACGTGTCGTCGCTGACGGCAGAGTACAGCGCGCTGCACGACATCAAGGGCGACTCGGTGTTCCAGAAGCGCTACATCTCCGTGAACAACTCGACGGGCGCTCCGATACAGCAAGACCAGAAACGCAGAGGCCTCGGCTCATTCCCGCAGCTTGCCTACGACCCCGCATGGAACGCATACGCTATCTCCAGCACGACAACAGCCGAGAACGACATGGCCGCAATGTTCGTGCCCAGCGACGATGCCATGAAGGAGTACTTCGTGCGCGGTGGCGGACGCTTCCTGATGGAGCGCTACGCTAAGCGCGACAACACGGACGAGAACCTCTCCTTCAACATCGCACAGATACCTTTGCAGGTAGTGGCTGCGCTTATCAACAACCTCATGAAGGACAGCTTCAACGAGACTGTGCCCAGCAAGTACCTCACCATCATGAACGACGCACAGGACCAGATGTTCCCCGCAAAGACCTATGGCTCGGAAGCTGAGTACCGCGCACTCATCGACCAGGTAGAACTCGCCAGCAACGGTGTCGTTTACATCATGAACAAGGTCATAAGCCCGGCCGACTACTCCAGTGTAGCAGCCCCCGTACTGCTCGCCCGCAACACGCGCATCGTCAACTCCGTGCTGCGTGCCGACGAAGCATACGTGGATGGTAACTCCTATAACAACGCTCCGCTGAAGCAGTATTTCTCGACATACTTGAAGGCCATGCAGAGCCGCTTCTCCTTCTTCGCACCCCTCGACGAAGGACTCGGCAAGTACGGATACGTTGACCCCGTGGCCGTAGCATCCAAGGTGCCCAACAACCAGCGCTACTGGCGCTTCGAGTACGGTGCACCGACGGCTACCGGCACCGACCCGCGCCTGCCTATTCGCGCCACGGCTTACAAGTACAACGTGCAGACAGGTCCTACGGACTCCGACGCCAAGATGTCGAACAGCCACGTCAGCCTTCCGAATGAAGTCCTGACGACAGGCTATGGTCCCACCAAGCGCGAACTCATGATTGAGCTTATCAACCAGCACGTCATCGTACACGAGAACAACGACACCGAAGGCGTATATGCAAGCCGCCGTATCCATACGAGCCGCAGTGGTGCGCCCATCGTAATCGTGAAGCAGGGCGACCGCGCGCAGAACGGACTCGGCATGCAGGTAATGGGCGGCTATCAGGTTGACCTCGCCGACGATGCATATCCCGAGAACGACTACGTGACGTCAGTCGTTGAAGGCTACAACATGACCGAGGAACTGAACGGCTACGGTAACGGTATGACATACCTCGTCGACCGTCCCATGCAGCCGACGATGAAGTCCGTTTACAGCATCATCAGCGGCAACGAAAACTTCTCCGAGTTCTTCAGCCTCTGCGATCCTGACAACTTCTCCGAAGATCTCCTCATATCCATCGGATTCAAGGACAGCATCAAGGGAAAGAGCAAGGAAACGACGCTTTGGAACGCAGAACAGAACAAGTACCGCATCTTTACTAACCTTACACCATACTATCCTGCCAGCGGTGAGTATCTCGTACGCTTCTTCAACAACTACAGATACACCATCTATGTTCCCACGAACGCAGCCGTACAGGCCGCTATAGCAAAAGGACTTCCCACATGGGCAAGCATCGATGCATTCGTCGAGGCACACAAGGATGCCGACGGCCTTCTCGACGACGATAGCAAGGCAAAGGCAAAGGCTATGGTGGTATGTCTGGTCAACTTCGTACGCTACCACTTCCAGGACGGCGCATACTATGTTGACAACGTCAACTACGAACAGAAGGCTCAGACCTCCTGCATCGAGCACAACGACGCAACAGACACCGATGCATACCTATTCCTCAACATGAAGCAGACTCCCGACCAAATCGTCGTTACCGACGTGACAGGAGTAAAGCATAACGTGGTCGCACCATACAACCTCATGGCTCGCGACATGAACTTCAACGCATCGCCGACGAGCGTAGCCTCAGCGCGATACGTCAAGAACTCTTCCTACGCTGCCATACACCAGGTGGACGGCGTGCTAAACTTCATGAAACTGCCCGCAAGCGGTCGTTACGACGATGCTTGGACAACGGCTGCAGGCGCACGCAGATTCGCTGCAAAGTATAGAATCAGAAAATAAGTCAGCACTATGAAGAATATGAAGTATCTACTGACCCTCGCCCTGTGCTTCTGCTTCTATGCAGCCAGCGCTCAGACGCGTATCACGGGTCACGTCGTCAGCGACGAAGGTCCTATCGTTATGGCCAACGTCGTTGAAAAAGACGGTAACAACCGTAACGTGTCGGCAACGCAGACCGACGCAAACGGTAACTTCTCTCTCGCCATAAAGAGCACATCAAACAGTCTGCAGATATCCTACATCGGATACAAGACACAGACCATTAAGCCCATTGGCGAAAGAAAGAGTTTTGAAATAACCCTTATTGACAACTCAGCGATGGAGGGGGCTACCGTCGTTGCAGTCCGCAAGACGCAGAGCAACGGCCTCTCCATTCCCGAGCGAGAAATATCCGTAGCAAGGCAGACCCTGAACATGGACGACATGCAAGGCCTCTCTTTCGAGACCGCAGGCGAAGCCCTTCAGGGACAGATTGCAGGTCTGGACGTCGTCATGAACTCCGGTAACCTTGGTGCAGGAACATCAATGCGTCTGCGTGGTGTGAGCTCCATCAACGCCAACCAGGAGCCCCTCATCGTCGTCAACGGATATATCCTCGAGGACTACAACAGCAGCGAGCTTGACATGAACAACATGGAGAACGAAGAGCAGTTCGCAACGCTTCTTCAGGTAAGTCCAGATGATATCGAGAAGATTGAAGTCCTGAAAGACGCTGCTGCAACAGCTATCTGGGGCTCACGTGGCTCAAATGGTGTAATCCAAATCACAACACGCCGTGGTGCGCGCGGCGATACGAAGGTAAACTTCAGCTATCGCTTCTCAGGCTCATGGCAGCCCGACGGCATGAAGATGCTCAACGGTGACGGCTACACAATGATGCTGAAGCAGGCATACTTCAACCCGACGCAGAGCGACTTCGCTTCTAACATCGTCGAGCTGATGTATCTGCAGAACCGCCCCGCATACTACGGCAACTACAACAAGAATACAGACTGGATTGACGAAGTAACGCAGTTCGGACAGGCTCACAACTTCGGCGTGAACATCTCCGGTGGTGGTGAAAAGGCGCAGTTCCGCATCTCTGGTAGCTACGACCACGAAGTCGGCACCATCATCAAGCAGAGCCTCGACAGATTCACGAACCGCCTCGCCCTTGACTACTACGTCAGCGACCGCATCAAGTTCACGTCAGACTTCGGCCTTACCTATACAAGGAACAACAGAAACTACACCGACGGTATCCTCGGCTACGCCTACCACGCCATGCCTAACATGAGCGTCTACCGCAACGAGTACCGCGAGACTGCCGACGGTGTGGGCGAATACTACAACACAGGCGAATACTACATCATGCCGCCAGCAGCTACCGGTGCAGGACTCCTTGCCAACAACAGCGGAAAGACATCTTACTACCTGCGCGACATGATTGGAAACGCTAACCCCGTGGCCATTGCAAACCTTGCATGGCGCCGCCAGAGCACATACTCCATCAACCCATCGTTTGCCATCGAGTACAAACTCCTCGGCAAGGACGAAGGCGAGACACAGCTCAACTACCGTGGCGATGTGTACATGTACGCCTACACACAGAGCGACAACGACTACTATCCGCACACCCTGACCTCTGATTCATGGGACGTAAAAGGCGGTATCGACAAGACGTCAAGCTACGAGTTCAAGAGCCTTTCCTTCACGACGCGCCACCAGCTCGTGTTCCGCCCGTACTTCAGCAACGAAAACCACGCCCTCCAGGTATTGGCACGATTTGAAGTAGGTTCCAACGAGAGCACGACACAAGGCCTCTCATCCAGTGGTATCAGCGGCGGTATCACCGACCCGACGGTGCCTGGCTACCTGCGCAGTTCCTACACCAGCACAGGCAAGGGACACAACATGAGCGGAACGGGTTCGCTGCACTATTCCTACGGTGAAGGAAAGTACAGCGTCGACCTGACCATCCGCGCCGACGGTTCAACGCGCTTCGGCAAGGGCAGCAAGTGGGGCTTCTTCCCCGGCATCTCCGGACGTTGGAACATAAGCGACGAAAAGTTCTTCGAACCCATCCACGACGTCATTACCATGCTCTCCTTCCGTCCGGGTTGGGGTGTAACGGGTAACCCGCCGCAGAGCGAAGGACTTATCTTCAACAAGTTCGCCGCCAACGGCATCTATAACGGCACGCAAGCCATCATACCCACGAACTTGCGCCTCACGCAGCTCAAGTGGGAGAAGAGCACCAGCTGGAACCTCGGTTTCGACCTCGGATTCTTCAATATCGTAGACATCAACCTCAACATATACAACAAGAAGATTACAGACCTGCTCAACAGCGGCGTACGTATTCCTTCATCAACGGGCTACAGCAGCCTCTCATGGGCAAACATCGGCTCAATGAAGAACGAAGGTTGGGAAGTCTACATCAACACCCAGGACCTCGTGCGCATCCCCATCGGCGACAAGCAGTTCCGCGTGCGCCTGAATGCGAACTTCGCGCAGAACATCAACACCGTTACGGATATGGATGCCTCCGTCCTGGCAAGCAACAACCCCGACTTCACCTACGCAAACGAATCCGTACTTCGCCGCCTGCAGATCGGTAACTCGCTCGGCGGTATCTACGGTTTCCGCTACAAGGGTGTCTATGCCTACGACTACGACCACAACGGCTACTTCCTCAACGACGAGAAGAACCAGTACTTCTATTCCGACAAGACCATTGTAAATCCTGACGGAACAAATCGCAACACTGCGAAGAACTCTGGAAAGACTGCTCCTATCGTTTACGATGCAGAAGGAAATGTAGTATATGACAAGAACGGCAACCCCCTGCCAATGATGTACAACTACGGAGGTGTCAACTACCAGTTCCAAGGCGGTGACGTCATGTATGAAGACATCAACCACGACGGACAGATTGACGAACTCGACATCGTATACCTCGGCGGTTCCAACCCGAAGATAAACGGTGGTTTCGGCATCAAGCTCTTCTACGGTAACTGGCAGTTGATGGCAAACTTCAACTTCCGCATGGGCAACAAGATCCTTAACCTCGCAAAGATGTACGCTGAGGACATGCGCGGCAACAATAACCAGAGCGCTGCCGTCAACCACCGCTGGCGTATGAATGGACAGGAAATGGAAATCCCCCGCGCAATGAACGCTTCGGTGGGCGCATCCTACAATGCCCTCATCAGCGACCGCTATGTGGAGCCCGGCGACTATCTCCGCTTCCAGTACCTGCAGCTCTCTTACTCTGTGCCTGCTGCCAAGCTGAAAAAGCTTGGCCTGAGCACTATGCGCTTCTCGGCTTCCGCAAACAATATGATCTTCTGGACGAAGTACTCAGGTACAGACCCAGACCACAGCGCAAGCGGCTTCTGGCCAAGCTTCGACAACTCCCAGACACCGCGCTCACGCTCCTTCACAATCAGCCTGAACCTCGGATTCTAACTAAAAGCACGTAAAAAGAAATATGAAACGCAATATATTATCCTATATGCTTCTCGCCGCTGCTGCCACACTCCTCATGGGGGTTGCACAGTCCTGCGAGGACTATCTGGAGGTAAAACCTACCGACCAGATTACAGGCGACGACTTCTTCCTTGAGAAGGCTGACCTGCTCAACGAGATGACAGGTGCGTACAAGGTGCTTGCAGAATCAAGCTATTCTGACAAAAATCCTGAGGAAGGCGTTACCCACAAGATACTCATCTGGGGCGAACTCCGCTCGGACAACCTGCAGCTGAACGTCCTCGACAAGGACGCATTCAAGTTCCTGCAGGATGCCGTGCTGAAACCCACGAACAACAGCATGTTCACATACTCCGAGTTCTACAGCGGAATCAACTACTGCAACCTCGCACTTGAGCGCGGGCAGCACATGGTTGACGCATCCGTGGATCCAAGCTTCTCTCAGGGCGACTGGCTCCCGTATAAAGCTGAGATGTACTCGCTGCGCGCGCTGTACTACTTCTACCTCGTACGCGCATTCCGCGACGTCCCCTTCAACACTAAGGCCATCACGACAGACAAGGAGGGACGCGCAGCACACAATCCCGCCATGCCGGGCGTAGCTATCCTCTCCGAACTCATCGACACGCTCGAGGTTGCCAAGAACTACGCCGTGACAAACTACGGCTCACGCACCGACAACTGCGCACGCTTCACAAAACGCAGCGTACGCACTCTGCTTGCCGACATGTACCTCTGGCGCGGATGCCTCCTCAAGAACTACTTCGACAAGACCATACGAGAAGGCGTTGACTCCATTGTCAACATGTCAGACGTCATTGGCGAAGACGGCATCGTACGCACCATAGACGGAACCGTCGTGGATAACGACTACTGCAACGCACAGGCAAAGGAATGCTTCAAGAAAGCCATTTTAGCGTACGCAAAGAAATTAGGATACGAAGGATAATCAATCACAAAAGGTGCGGCGGCGCATGCCGCCGTCTCCCTTTTTACGGTTCAACCATTTACAAAACGGTATCGAAGGAGAGAGGAAATGGAACAACAAACAGTCGTCATCGCCCTCGGGGGCAACGCCCTCGGCAATAACGGCGACCAGCCCGATATGCCCGATAACGCAGGCAATGCGATCCAGGATGCATTCGGTCTTAACGGCGGCAATAATAACGGCGACGGTGGGGACAACAACAATAACAATAACGATAACGATAACAA
>ONWB01000093.1 GCA_900321445.1 uncultured Prevotellaceae bacterium
GTGGAGCGCAGAGGCCGTGAAGCGTATGCAGATGTCTGCTGCTGTCGAGATTCAGGCAGCGCGCGTTGACGACAATGCTGCTGAGATAAAGGCCGACAGCGTGACGATGGAAGTGATGCTGAAGGGCGTCGAGAACGTAGATGGCAAGCTGCAGGTGTGGCTCGTCGAGGACGGCATCACAGCCATGCAGCGCATGCCGAATGGCGAAGTGGAGCGCAACTACCTGCACCAGCACGTACTGCGCACCAGCGTCACCGACCCCTATGGCGATGCCGTGACGGTGGCAAAGGGTGAGGAGAAGAGCGTGAAGCTCGGATGCGTACTCGCCAGCAACTGGAAACGCGAAAACCTCAGCGTCGTAGCCTTCGTATTCAACGATAGCAAGGGCGTACTGCAGGTTATAAAAGCAAAACTATTCTAAACATTTTCGATAAGCCAAGAGGGCAGGCCAAGCCTCTCAGCATTGCTAAGGCAAGAATAGCACGGAAGTATTGAGCTCTGCCTCGGCGAGAAAATGACTGTATAGATACCGAACACAAACTAAAAACACATAAGCTTATGAAGAAAATCTACACATTAGTGGCTGCCGCATTGGTTGCGGTGTCCGCATCGGCACAAAAGTTCAACGTAACGTGGAACGGCGAGGCTGTCGCACAAGGCAGCACAATCACGATCGATGCAGAGGAAGACGACTACTTTGGCGACGGATCAATGGTGTTCGTCGAGGCAAAGTCGAATCCTGGTGGCGACAAGGGCATGTTCTTCGACAACCTTACATCAGGTGCCCTCAACGTGAGCATCGTAGCAACGGCATTGGAGGCTACGCTGACGAACTACGGACTTCAGATGTGCTGTGGAGGTAATTGTATGCGTGCAATTGCAGGTGTCATCAACAAGAACTTCAACACAGACACAGATGTGATGGGAGGCGACAAGAAGCACATCCCCTTCCAGTATGACGTTGACTTTAATGAGAAAGGAAACTATGGCACAGTGAAGACGATAGTCGAGATTTCTGCTGGCGGTCAGACGCTGAGCTTCTTCGTCAACTTCGTATATAGCGAGGATGCTTCCGTCAACAACACAACGACAAGTGGATACTTCCGCACCTTCGACGGTGGCGTAAGCTACAGCTTCGCAAAGAACGCAAAGCGCGTGCTGAGCATCTATAGCGCAGACGGCAAACTGCTGCAGAACAACAAACTCTCGCAGCGCGGAACGGTGCACTTCAACTCCCTGCCCGCAGGGGTTTATATCCTTGAGGTAAAGGAGAAGGGACGCAAGACACTCTCCCGAAAAGTGTACATCTACTAAGGTGAAAGATACGAAGAGGGAGCAATTTTTCAAAAAGAATTGCTCTTTCTTCTTTCTGACTACACATTATATTATACTAAAGGGAGCACACGAAACTTCGTCTGTCCAAGAACTCCCTGCTGATAAAAGTCGGCAAAACTTCTAAAAACATCAATTCATGACACATCTAAAAACATGGCTCGCTGCCGCGCTTATGTTGCTGGTTGCAGCAGGCGCAAAGGCACAGGGCTATATCTCAGAGATACCCCTGGACTTCACGACTGGCAAGCTCGTGAATCCCAACCCCGTTAACCTCGCTCCAAAATGGGAGTCGAATGCAGCTCCCAACATAACGATTGAAAGTATCTACGGCAACTTCATTACAGGTGGTTCCGATGGATACGAGAAAACATCCAACGACCATCTTGCACTATTTGGTGGAACGGGCTACGGCAACTTATTCTGCATAACCATCGAGGACGGCTACAAAATCGTAGGTTATCGCATCGCATGTTCCATTGCCGATGAGGAAAATCCCGTGGCATTCAGCCAGGGAAACAACACATACTTCGACATAGGCGAGCAGGAGGCAGAGGAGGAATTTGAGCTGAGCGAGACGAACTCCTTCACCTTCCGCCTTGTTGGTGCGAACGCGTGGGTATATACGAGGCTCGTCCTCTATGTCGAGAGCGAGAACATCGCCCCCGTCAACTACACCATTCGCGGTGCCGACAACGAGGTTATATATCAAAAGACAATCTTCGAGGAGGCAGGAAAGACTATCTCCGCGCTCCCCGAGAGCCTGCTGCGCAAATATACAAGTTACGAGTACGGCGACCCTATCGTGGTAAAGGCTGGCGAGGAGAACTTCTTCGAGGCGAAGGCCACGTTCAACCTCCCCTTCACTACAGGCGACGACAAGCGCTACTTCGTGAACCTCGGAGGCTATAGCTTCCTACTGCACGCTATCGACGAGACACGCTTCTCTGCCAAGGAGGACTGCTTGCTGACAGACTCGATGAGCCTCGCTTTCCAGTGGACGCTGGAGGGCGACCCATACAGGGGCATAGGTCTTAAGAATGTCGAGAACGAGAGATATGCTACTGGCACCGTGATGAGCGGAACGTCGTATGTCGTTGACTATTGCGACCTGACGGAAGAATATGCGGGCTGGGACATCGAGCCTGCTGACGAGGAGAACACATTCCGCCTCTTCATGAACGGCACGGACTACCTTTGCATCTGGAACTACCACTTCTTCCTCTCCAACGACCCCGACTACTATGGTGGTATGCGTGGAAGGATAAGCCTTGTGCCTGTCCCCGACTATAAGCCCGTGGAGGTGACATATATCGTTGTTGACGTAAATGGCGACGAGGTTGTACGCGAGTCCGAATATAGGCTCGACGGCGATCGCATCACAGACCTGCCAGAAGAGTTGAAGCGCGGATTCTGCAAGTATGAGCTCAGTGCACCATTTACTGCCAAGCAGGGCGAGAAGAACGAACTGACGGCAATCGTAGAATACGAACTGCCGTTCCAGACCTTCGAGGAGAACAAGCGCGCTTGGTACTGCCTCGTTGTTGCCGACACCGTTGTTGTGGGTGCGCTTCCTGAGGGTAGCACAGTGTATGCTTATGGCTACAGTTCCAACGACGGACGTCCTGCCGAGGAGTATAAGGAAGAGCAGTATTGCTGGTGGACGTTCATGGGTAGCCCCTATGAAGGCTTTGCTCTGCGCAGTGCCGACGAAGGCCTGTACTTTTCTGCAAATGCCAGCTCCTATGTCATGTTGACGGATCGCCCAGACAGGTGGTATGTAGGCGAAGGCCCTGACGGAACCATCACGCTTTCACATTCCGAAAACACTTGCCACCCATTCTATGAGGAAAGTATAGGACAGCTCTACAACTGGAACTACGAATCCTTCAACACTTCCTTCAAACTCGAGAAGGTTGCAGAGGAAAAGGTGGGCGTAGCATCTCCCACAGTCGGCAAGACAGGCGCAGGTGTATGCTACGACCTGCAGGGCCGCCGTGTCGAGGCTCCGCGAACGGGCATCTATATACTTAATGGCAAGAAGTATTTGAGAAAATAAGAGCAATACGCTGATGGAATATAATTTCAGAGAGATTGAGGCTCGCTGGCGCAAGCAGTGGGCAGAGGAGAAGACATACAAGGTAACAGAGCAGGCAGGAAAGCCTAAGTTCTACGTGCTGAACATGTTCCCGTACCCCAGCGGTGCGGGACTGCACGTGGGTCACCCTCTGGGGTACATCGCTTCCGACATCTACGCGCGATACAAGCGTCTGAAGGGCTTCAACGTGCTGAACCCTATGGGCTACGATGCCTACGGACTTCCCGCTGAGCAGTATGCCATACAAACAGGCCAGCATCCTGCAAAGACTACGGAGCAGAACATAGCACGCTATCGCGAGCAGCTGGACAAGATTGGCTTCTGCTTCGACTGGGATCGCGAAGTGCGCACCTGCGACCCTGAATACTACCATTGGACACAGTGGGCTTTCCGCAAGATGTTCCTCTCCTTCTACTGCAACAAGTGTCAGTCTGCACAACCTATCGAGAAGCTTGTGGCACGTTTTGAGAAGAAAGGCACAGAGGACCTCGATGTCGCATGCAGCGAGGGACTGTCATTCTCTGCTGACGAGTGGAACGCCATGAGCGAGGCACGCAAGCAGGAAGTATTGATGAACTATCGCATCGCATATCTTGGCGAGACGATGGTGAACTGGTGTCCTGAATTAGGAACCGTGCTCGCCAACGACGAAGTCGTGGACGGAGTCAGCGTGCGTGGCGGCTTCCCTGTTGTGCAGAAGAAGATGAAGCAGTGGTGCCTGCGTGTCAGCGCATACGCACAGCGCCTTCTCGACGGACTCGAAACCATCGACTGGACAGACTCTCTGAAGGAAACGCAGCGTAACTGGATAGGCCGCTCCGAGGGTACGGAAATGGTCTTTAAGACAGCCCAGGGTTCTTCATTCACCATCTTCACGACACGTGCTGACACAATCTTTGGCGTTACCTTCATGGTCTTGGCACCAGAGAGCGAACTCGTGGCAGAACTGACGACAGATGAGCAAAGGGAAGCCGTGGAAGCGTACCTCGCAGCCACCAAGAAACGCACAGAGCGAGAACGCATTAGCGACCGCAAGGTAACGGGCGTATTCTCTGGAAGTTATGCCATCAACCCCTTTACGGAGGAAAGAATACCTATCTGGATAAGCGACTACGTTCTGGCGGGCTATGGAACAGGTGCCATCATGGCTGTGCCTGCTCACGATAGCCGCGACTATGCCTTTGCCAAGCATTTCAACCTGCCCATAGTACCCCTGATTGAGGGTTGTGATGTGAGCGAGGAGAGCTTCGATGCCAAGGAAGGCATCGTATGCAATAGCCATAGTGAGAAGTTCAGCCTCGATGGCTTGACAGTAACGGAAGCCATCGCCGCCACGAAGAAGTACGTGACAGAAAACGGACTTGGACGTGTGAAGGTAAACTATCGTCTGCGCGATGCCATCTTCAGCCGTCAGCGCTATTGGGGCGAACCTTTCCCTGTATATTACAAGGACGGCATGCCGCAAGTGCTGCCAGAGGAATGCCTGCCCCTCAAGCTTCCAGAGGTGTCACGCTTCCTGCCCACAGAAACTGGCGAGCCCCCTCTTGGCAATGCGCAGTTGTGGGCATGGGACGTAGAGAAAAAGCAGGTCGTTGACAAGGCGCTTGTTGACAATAAGACAGTATTCCCGCTTGAGCTCTCCACGATGCCAGGCTTCGCAGGCAGCAGCGCCTACTATCTCCGCTATATGGACCCCCGCAACGGCGAGGCTTTGGTAGGCAAGGATGCTGACGAGTACTGGAAGAATGTGGATCTCTATGTGGGAGGCTCAGAGCATGCTACAGGCCACCTTATCTACAGCCGATTCTGGAACAAGTTCCTTTTCGACCTTGGCGTGTCCTGCGAGGAAGAGCCTTTCCGCAAGCTCGTCAATCAGGGCATGATACAGGGACGCTCAAACTTCGTATATCGCATCAAGGACACCAATACCTTCGTGTCGCTCGGCCTTAAGGACCAGTACGACACTACGCCTATCCATGTGGACGTGAACATCGTGGAAAACGACGTTCTCGACCTTGAGGCGTTCAAGCGTTGGCGCCCAGAATACGAGAATGCCGAGTTCATGCTCGAAGATGGTAAATATGTGTGCGGCTGGGCGGTCGAGAAGATGTCGAAGTCGATGTATAATGTTGTCAACCCAGACCTCATCGTCGAGAAATATGGCGCCGACACACTCCGAATATATGAGATGTTCCTTGGCCCCATCAATCAGAGCAAGCCTTGGGACTCCAATGGCATCGATGGCTCCTTCCGCTTCCTTCGCCGCTTCTGGAACCTATTCTTTGCTGGTGAGGAACTGAGCGTCAAGGACGAAGACCCCACGAAGGAAAACCTGAAAACCTTGCATAAGCTCATCAAGAAGGTGACGGAGGACATCGAGGTGTTCTCCTACAACACCAGCGTTCCCGCCTTCATGGTGGCAACGACGGAGCTGGCGCAGCAGAAGTGCTGCAGTCGCGAGGTTCTGGAGACGATGCTCGTCCTGTTGGCACCCTTTGCTCCGCACATTTGCGAGGAGCTGTGGCATCGTCTGGGACATACCACGACGGTATGCGATGCCGAGTGGCCTGCATTTGATGAAAAATATCTAAAGGAAGACACGCTCACGCTCCCTGTCAGCTTTAGCGGAAAGACACGCTACACCATCGAGGTGGCTGCTGATGCTACCAATGAAGAAGTGCAGCAGCAGGCTCTCAACCACGAGTCCGCAGCCCGCTATCTCGAAGGCAAGCAGATTGTGAAGGTCATCGTCGTTCCCAAACGAATCGTAAATATCGTAGTGAAATGATACAGATAAAGAGCAGCTATTATCAAGAGTTTCGCGACTACCTGTTTATCACGGTTGGTCTGATGATGTACGCTGTTGGCGTAAATGCGTTCCAACTGCCTTATCAGATTACAGGTGGCGGCGTAGCTGGTATTGGTGCTATCCTGTTCTATGGTTTCAACATCCCACAGGCATACACCTTCTTCGTCATCAACATCTTCCTGCTGATTCTTGCGATAAAGACGCTCGGATGGAAATTCTGTGTTAAGACCATCTACGCTGTCGTGGCGCTTACCTTCATCTTGGAAGCTTGTCGTCAAGGCTTTGCGGCCTATGGTGCCAGCCATGCCGACGAGTTTGTGCTCAGTCCGAATGGCATGCCGCAGATTGTGAAGAACGATGCCTTTATGTCCACCATACTTGGCGCGGCCATCGAGGGTATAGGCCTTGGCATTGTATTCCTAAACAACGGCTCGACAGGAGGAACTGACATCATTGCGGCTATCGTCAACAAATATCGCGACATCACGCTCGGACAGGTTATCATGCTGATAGATATCCTTATTATCTCCAGCAGTGGACTTCTTCCAAGTATTGGTATCTCGCAGATGCTCTATGGCTACACTACGCTCATCATCACGAGCTTTATGCTTGACTATGTGATAGACAGAGGCAGGCAGTCGGTACAATTCTTCATCTTTTCCAAGAAGTACGCCGAAATTGCAGATGCCATCACGTCAACTGGACGCGGAGTCACCATGCTCGATGGCGAAGGATGGTACACCCACACGAGCCGCAAGGTTCTCGTTGTGCTGGCAAAGAAGAGAGAGAGCACAAGTATCTTCCGTTTCATCAAGAGTGTGGATCCAGATGCCTTTGTGTCGCAAAGTAAGGTTATCGGCGTTTTCGGCCAAGGCTTCGACCGCATAAAGGTGAAGGCAGAGAAGAAGTCGAAAGAACAGACGCAAAAGGCATGAACAAGCTCACCGTCGTACCACAGGGCGGACTGTGTAATCGTCTGAGGGTTATGCTGTCCGCTCTTTCCCTGTCTCGTAGGAATGACGACCTCTACGTTCGCGTGGAGTGGGCGAAGAATGCAGAGTGCCTTGCCGAGTTTGGAGAACTTTTCGAGCCATTCTCTGACAGTCACTTTAGCATAACGCCGCGCCGCTGGTGGCACGTTCCAAGTATGCGCAGCAACCTTCATCTTCCGACTCTATGGCGTCGTTTATCCTACGATAAGCAACTGACATATTTCCGTCCTCATGAGGATAGGCCTATTGAGGAGTATCTTTCTCAGCATCGCAGCGTGTATGTCTCTACAGGCTATGCACTGTGCGGCTATTCTCCTCAGACGGTACAGGAGTTGCGCCCACGCCGTGAGCTTCAGGAACGCATCGACGGCATCGTTGGGACATTCTCGGAGAAGATGATAGGTGTTCACGTGCGCCGCACAGACAACATCCAGTCGCAGAATACAAGTACGGATGAGGCTTTCTTCGCCGCTATGGACCGCGAGCTTGAGGCAGAACCCTACGCGATGTTCTTTCTCGCTACTGACGACGGAGCGCTGAAGTCAAGGATGATGGCGCGCTATCCTGGGCATGTGCTTATCCAGCACACTCCGCATGTGCGTCGTGACACTCTTGAGGGCATGGAGGAAGCAGTTGTCGACCTTTGGTGCCTGTCAAAGACAGAGAAGATTCTTGGCAGTTATTACTCCTCGTTCTCGGAAACGGCAGCAGAGTTGGGTGGCATACCACTTGAGGTAGTCGGGCAGAAACTCGTCTTTGCCTCCAACAACCAGCACAAGCTCGACGACGTCTGCGCTGGCATCGACGACCTCATCAAGCTGGCCGACCCCGTCGGCGCCGTGCTGCTCGACCGTGAGCTCGATGAAGGGCTGCGCATGCGCCGCATCGCCTGCCCCATCGGCGTCATCGGCGTCATCTTCGAGGCGCGCCCCGACGC